>NZ_JACYNU010000004.1:204252-278501 GCF_014839455.1 Microbacterium sp. CFBP 8801
CCACGACCGCGCGCACCACGGGGACGAGCGACGGTGCCGGGGTGATCGGTATCGCTCTTCCCTCGCCCGCCGACGCCGAGTGGATGCGGGCCGGCGACGCCCTGTCCGCGGCTCTGCGCGACCGCGGCTATCGCGTCGACCTGCAGTTCGCGGCCGACGACGCCCGCACGCAGGTCGCTCAGGTGCAGAACATGCGCACGAAGGGTGCGGATGCCGTGATCGTGGCGCCCCTGCCGGGCGACGTCTCCGCGGCGGCGCCCCCGTCCGAGGGGGCTGACCCCGTCGTGCTCTTCGGGCGGACCTCCACCGCCTACGTGGTCGCCTTCACCGCGGTCGTCGAGCCGGAGGAGCTGGGTCGCGCGCAGGCCGAGGCTCTGCTCGCGGAGCTGTCCGAGGCGACCCCGGATGCCGGGTCCGACGCCGGGGCGACGATCGAGCCCGACGCCGGCTCCGACCCGGACGAGAGCACCGGGCCCGACGCGGGGATGAGCCCCGACGATTCCGCTCCGGTCGTCGCGCCCGCCCGAGTCGCGGTGCTCGCGGCGACGGCCGACGACGCGTGGGAACGGCGTCGGTACGACGCTGCCGTGGCGACCCTTGCTCCGGCCGCCGCCGACGAGCGTCTCACCCTCGTGGCGGGGGCGACGTGGGACGAGGCGGCGGTCGCCGACGATCCCCTCGACGTCGCCGACGCGGCCGAGGACCGTGCTCGCGCGCTCGGCCGCTCCGACCCGGCCCCCACCGCACTGCTGGCCCTGGGCGACGCCGTCACGCGCGGGGTCGTGACCGCGGTGACCACCGACCCGCCGGTCGACGACGACGCCTCGCCGTCTCCCACCCCCGTTCCCTCGTCGACGGCTGCTCCTGCGCCGGCCCCGCTCGTGGTCGGTTCGGGCGCTGACACCGTCACGGCGCGGGCGCTCCACGACGGCGCGATCGCCGCGACCGTCTTCGCCGACCCGCGGGCCCTGGTACCGCCGACCGTCGACGCGATCGACGCCCTCCTGGCCCGCCGCGCGCCGGAGGCCGGCGTGACGAGCGGGTCGCCCGAGATCCTCCGGACCGACGACGTCGACACGGCCCTGGTCGATACCGGCTGGCTGCGCGCCGACGACCTTTCGGGATAACCCGAACGCGCACGGGGGCTGGCCGGGCGGTGCCCCCGCGGGGCTCACCCCTAGCGTGGAACCCATGACCACGGCATCCGTCCTTCCGCCTCCTCCGCCGGCGCCCTCGGGCACCGACCCCGCCGCGAGCACGACCGCGCCCGCGTCGGCACCCGCGGCCGTCACGGCTGCGCCGACCCCGCCGCGCATCCGCGTCGCCTCTCCCGGCCGGGTCGCCGGTGCCGCCGCGCACCTCGCCGCGCTCGGCCTCATCGGCCCCGCCGTCTTCAGCGCCCTGTTCGGCATGCTGGGCGCCGGTCTCGGACTGCTCGCCGCCCTCTTCGTCGGCGTCATCGTGCTCGTCGCCTTCGTCTACGTCCTCTTCGCCATCGCCTGGTTCGAGCGGGCGCGTCTCGACGGCCTCTACGGCTTCGGGCTGCCGCCGCTGCGTCCACGGCGGAGCCCCCGCCCCGGATTCGTCGGCGTCCTCGACACGATCTGGCTGCAGGCGAAAGACCCCGGGCAGTGGCGCGCGGTGGCCTCGTTCACCATCGCGACGCTGCTGGGAATCATCACGCTCGCCGTCGCCGGCCTCGCCGCCTGGGGCCTGGCGTTGATGATCAGCCCGATCTTCGGGTGGTCGAACACGCGGCTGCTCGGCTTCGTCCCCCTCGAGGGGGTCGCCGCCCCGCTCGTGGGACTCCTCGTCTTCGTGGCGTCGCTCGCCGCGATCGTCGGCCTGGCGGTGCTGCACGGGGTCATCGCCCGAGCCATCCTCGTCCCCTCCCGCGAGGCACAGCTCGAGGAGCAGGCACGGACGTCCGATACCCGCCGTGCCGGAGCCGTCCGCGCCGCCGAGGTGGAGCGCACGCGCATCGAACGCGACCTGCACGACGGCGTCCAGCCGCGCCTCGTCTCGATCGGCATGACGCTGGGCCTGGCCCAGACCAAGATCGACGACGACCCCGAGGCCGCGAAGGCGCTCGTCGCCGAAGCGCACGCCTCGACCAAGTCGGCCATCACCGAACTGCGCCAGCTCGCCCGCGGCATCCACGCCTCGGTGCTCGACGATCGCGGACTGGATGCCGCCCTCTCGGCGCTCGCCTCGCGCTCGCACATCCCGGTCACCCTCGACGTGCGCCTGTCGCGCCGCTGCAGCCGTCCGGCCGAGGCGGCCGTGTACTTCTCGATCGCCGAGGCGCTGACCAACGCCGCCAAGCACTCCCGGGCGACCGGATGCCGCGTGCACGTGCGCCTGCGCGAAGACGGGACCCTGTGGGCCCGGGTCGAGGACGACGGGCTGGGCGGTGCGCGCATCGTCCCCGGCGGGGGCCTGGACGGCATCGTCAACCGCGTCACCGCCGCCGGCGGCACGGCCCGCATCGACAGCCCCCAGGGCGGTCCGACGACGGTGGAGGTGAACGTACCGTGCGCATCCTGATCTGCGAAGACAGCGTGCTGCTGCGCGAGGGGCTCGTGCGCGTGCTCGCCGACGACGGCCACGAGGTGGTCGCCGCCCTCGCCGACGCCGACGGCCTCGAGGCCGCGGTCGCCGAGACCGCACCCGAACTCTGCATCCTCGACGTGCGGCTGCCGCCGACCTGGACCGACGAGGGCATCCGCGCCGCGATCGCGCTGAGGTCGCGGCATCCGGGACTCCCCGTGCTGGTGCTGTCGCAGTACGTCGAGGAGCAGTACGCCAGTGACCTCATCGCCGACGGGCAGGGGGCGCTCGGCTACCTGCTGAAGGATCGGGTCGCCGACGTGCGGGACTTCCTCGACGCGCTCGTCCGCATCGCCGGCGGGGCGACGGTGCTCGACCCCGAGGTCGTGGGGCAGCTGCTGGCGCGGCGTCGCCGCGACGAGCGGTTGCAGAGCCTCACCGAGCGCGAGCGTTCCGTGCTCGCCCTGATCGCCGAGGGACGCTCGAACCAGTCGATCGCGCAGGCGCTGTTCGTCTCGGAGGCCAGCGTCGAGAAGTACATCACCGCCATCTTCACCAAGCTCGGCCTCGAGCAGGGCGAGACGGGCAACCGCCGCGTCATCGCCGCCCTCGTCCACCTGGGCCACGACCACACTGGAGCTACCTCATGACCGTTCAGCCCCCGCTCGATCCCACCCCGCCGGCCCCTCCCCGCCGCCGCGGCACGGCCCTCGCCGTCTCGATCGCGACGATCGTCGTGGGCGGATGCGTGCTCCTCGGCGCGGTCGTCGGCACGGGCGTGTCTGCGGCGGCGACCTTCCGCGACAGCGGCACCGCCGTCGACGCGGGCGAGACCTCGACGAACGGTCTCACCGACCTCGACGTGGAGGTGGCCGGTGGGGCGCTCACCATCGAGTACGGAGACGTCGCCGACGCCCGGCTCGACACGAGTGGGCGCGACTCGAGCGGGTGGACGTTCGAGCGCGACGGTGACACCCTGCGGGTGAGCTCGCCCCGGGCGGGACTCGTCGGATGGGCCGGCGACGCCACCTCGGCCACCCTGACCCTGCCCCGCACGTCGGCGACCACCGATCTCGACGCTCGCATCGACGTGGCCGGCGGCGCGCTCGATCTCGACATCGACCTGGCGTCGCTGACCGTGGAACTGGCCGGAGGCACGGTCGATCTGTCGGGCAGCGCGCGCACCCTCGACGTCTCGGTGGCGGGTGGTGCCGCGTCGACGACGCTCACCGGGGTCGACACCGCGACGTTCGAGGTGGCCGGGGGAAACCTGTCCGCCACCCTCGACGGGGTCGCGCCCGCCCGCACCACGGTGAAGGTCACCGCGGGCTCGGCCGACGTCACCCTGCCCGACGACGCGTACGACGTGACGATCGACGGCGGCCTCGGCAACGTCGACAATCGCCTGCGCACCTCACCGTCGGCGACGTTGGTCGTTGACGTCGAGGCCGAGCTGGGGCAGGTGTCCCTGACGTCCTGAACCGCGTGAGTCGCCGGTATTCGTCGCCCCGCTCGGCTCGCGGGCGACGAACACCGGCGACTCACGCGCGGGTGCGGGCGGGGCGCGAGGCGGCGATGGCGGCCAGCACGAGGAGGATCCCGGCGATCTGCGCGACCGCGAGCGACTCGCCGCCGACCATGACGCCGAGCAGCACCCCGGTCACGGGATTGAGCAGTCCGATCAGTCCCACCGTGCCGGCGGGCAGGTGACGCAGGCCCGTGAAGTAGCAGACGAAGGCGAGCGCGGTCGCGACGACGGCGATGCCCGCGTAGGCCGCGATCCCCGCGGCGTCCACCCGGGGCGGTGCGCATTCGACGGCGACGGCCGCCACCGTCAGGGCCAGTCCGCCCGCGATCAGCTGCCACGAGGTGGTCGCGAGCAGCGGCACCTCGTCGCTCCAGCGCGTGGCCAGGATGCCGCCGAGCGAGAACACCAGCAGCGCGGTGGCCGAGATCACCACCCCGAGCGCCGGCACCACTCCGGTGCTCCAGCCCACCACGAGCACGACACCCACGACGCCGAGCAGGGTTCCCGCGGCCCAGCGCAGGGTCGGGCGCTGGCCGAGCAGGGGCCAGGCGAGACCCGCGAGGGTGAGTGGCGAGAGCGCCATCACCGACGAGGCGATCGAGGAGGGCAGCAGCTGCGCGGCGAGGTAGACGAGGACGAAGAACGCGCCGAAGTTGAGCAGCCCCAGCACCGGCGCCTTCCACCACCAGCTGCCGCGCGGCCGGCGGCGGGCGAGGGCCCACAGCAGCAGACCGGCGGGGAGGGCGCGGAGCGCCGCGCCCCAGAGCGGGGCATCGGCCGGCAGAAGATGTCGCGTGACCACGTAGGTCGCTCCCCAGGCGATGGGGGCGACCGCGGTGACGGCGACGAGACGCCATTTATCTTCCATGGAAGGCACTATAGCTTCCGCGGAAGATATAGTGGGGGCATGGATGCCGACCACGTCGACCGGATCGTCGAGCAATGGGCCGCCGAACGCCCCGACGTCGACGCCTCACCGATGCAGATCTTCGGGCGCCTCAGCCGCATCACCGATCACCTCGAGGCCGAGTTGCTCGGCGTCTTCCGACGCTTCGGTCTGGGCGAGGGTGAGTTCGACATCCTGGCCGCCCTGCGCCGAGGCGGCGAGCCCTACGCCTGCGCCCCGGGTGAGCTCGCGCGCCACACGATGGTGACCACCGGCGCGGTGACGAAACGCGTCGATCGGCTCCTGGCATCCGGTCTCGTGTCGCGCAGCGCGAGCGACGGCGACGGTCGCGGTCGCGTGGTCTCGCTCACCGCCGAGGGCCGCCGGGTGATCGACGAGGCCGTGGTCGCGCACGCGGCGAACGAGCAGCGCCTGCTCGCGTCGTTGACTCCCGCCCAGCGCCGCGCCCTGGAGTCGCTGCTGCGCGAGTGGGGGAGCGCTCTGGGCGTCTGAGCCCCCGTGCCTCCCGCGCCGCGGGCCGGGCCGGGTCGGGTCGGCGCGGACTAGGACTTCAGCGCTTTGGCGATGCGCTGGGGCGACACGGGCTCGGCCGTGCCGAGGCGCTGGGCGAAGAGACTCACGCGCAGCTCCTCGAGCAGCCAGCGGGTCTGCACGAGGTTCGCCGGCGCGTCCGCCGGGAGGGGCATGACACCCCCCGCCTCGACGAAACCGGCGGCGGTCCGTTCGTACTCGGTCATGCGCTGGCGGTCGCGGCCGGGGTTGTCCGACAGGGTCTTCACCCGGTCGAGAGCACCCGCGAGGTAACGCGGGTAGTGCTGCAGCCGGGGCAGGCCCGCGTGCGAGAGGAACCCCGAGAACAGCAGGCCCTTCAGCTGCCCCCGCACGTCGTTGAGGGCTCCGAGCAGGGTGATGGACGCGGCATCCTTCATCGCCCGCTCCACCTCGCGCTGGCCGAGCAGGATCCTCGCCGCGAGCGACACGGTCTGGAACGTGCGGTCCACCGACGCCGCCGAGAACGCGTCGCGCACCCGCTCGAAGTCGGCCCGGGTGCGCACCAGGCCCGAGGGGGTCTCGCGCCGCAGGATGTCGTCGGCCAGGGCCACGCGCGCGTCCTCGATCAACGCTTTCGCGTTCTGGTACGGGGATGCCGCGAGCGCGAGCTTCTCGTTCGCGGTGAGGTGATCGAGAACGTACGTCGCGGGGGAGGGCACGGCGAGCAGCATCAACCGGCGGATACCGGCGCGGGTGTTCCGCGCGGCGTCCTCGGGGGTCGCCTCGACGCGGAGTGCCACGCTGTCGCCCTCGTCGACGAGAGCCGGGTAGCCGCGCACGACCCCGCCGGCGACCGGCGTGTCGACGACCTCGGTCAGCTCGTCGAGGTCCCAGGTCGTGAGCTTCGCGCGCGAAGCGAACGCGGGCGAGGCCTCGGCGACGCGCGCCGACGCGCGGGTCGAGGGGCGCGCGATGGTCGACTCGACGCTCGAGCGCGCCTTGTCGGCCAGGCGGCGCTGCAGGGCGCCGAGGTCGCGGTCGCTGCCGATCGCGCGGCCGCGGGTGTCGACCGCGCGGAACGACACCATCAGGTGACCGGGGACGCGCTCGAGCTCGAAGTCGGCGGCGCTCACGCGCTGGTTGGCGACGCGCTGCACGAGCGCGGCGAGCGAGTCGACGAGCGTGGTGCGGGGCAGGCCGTTGGCCTGCTCGGGCCCCTTCTCCGCCAGCTCGGCGCTGAACTTCTCGGCCCAGTCGGCGGCCGGCACGACGTTGCGGCGGATGGTCTTGGGCAGGGCGCGCAGCAGCGCCGTGACGAGCTCGTCGCGCATGCCCGGCACCTGCCAGTCGAAGCCGTCGGGCCGCAGCTGCGCGAGCAACGGCAGGGGGACGACGACCGTCACGCCGTCGTCGGGGGCGCCGGGTTCGAAACGGTAGGCGAGGTTCAGCGTCTGGTCGCCCTGCTGCCACCGGGCGGGGAAAGCCCGGTCATCGCCCTGCGCGCGGTCGCCGGTGAGGTCGGATTCGCGCAGGTCGAGCAGGTGCGGCGTGCGGTTCGAGGCGTCTTTCCACCAGGACTCGAACGAGCGTACGTCGCTGACGTCGGCGGGGATCCGCGAGTTGTAGAACGCGAAGACCGCTTCGTCGCCGATGAGGATGTCGCGGCGGCGCTCGCGCTCCTCGATCTTCTCGAGCAGGCGGCGTTGTTCCTGGTTGCGACGCAGGAACGCGGTGAGCCGCTTGTCGAGCACCGAGGGGTCCCACTCGCCCTCGACGAGGGCGTGCCGCACGAACATCTCGCGCGCGAGCGGACGATCGAAGCGCGCGAGCTGCACCCGGCGTCGGCCGACGAGCTCGACCCCGAAGAGCGTCACCTTCTCGTAGGCCGCGGCGGCCCCGGCATCCTTCGACCAGTGCGGCTCGCTCAGCGACCGCTTCACCAGGTCGGGGGCGAGTTCCTCCGCCCACGCCGGGTCGACGGCGGCGACCGTGCGCGCGAACAGCCGCGAGGTCTCGACGAGCTCGGCGGCCATGACCGCCGACGGACGCCGCTTCTTCAGCCCGGAGCCCGGGAAGATCGCGAATCGCGCACCGCGCGCGCCGATGTACTCGCCCTTGGTGGGGCGGGCCTCTCCCGGTGCCTTGCGATCCTTGGCCTGCGCGACGGTGCGTGGATCCAGGATGCCGAGGTGCGACAGCAGCCCCGACAGGATGGCGCGGTGGATGGCATCGCCGGCGGCGTGGCCCTCGGGGGCGGAGGCGTCCTGCTGGGGGCCGCGGTGCGAACCTCGTCCCGATTCGTGTGAGCCGTGTCCCGAATCATGCGGCCTGGAGGGGTCTGAGACAGCCGAAAGTGGGACATGGTTCCGACCGCCGCGCCCGCGCCCGCCCTCACCGCCGCGCCCGCCGTCGCCGGAGCCGCGCTCGCCGCCCAACGATCGCAGCTGCCGGTGCACGTCGACCCACTCGCGCACGCGCACGTAGTTGAGGTGCTCGCTGCGGCAGAGGCGTCGGAAGGCGCTGGATCCGAGCTCGGCCTGCTTCTCCTGCAGGTACTCCCACAGGTTCAGCAGCGAGAGGAAGTCGCTGGTGGGGTCGGTGAAACGTGCGTGGAACCGGTCGGCCTCGTCGCGGCGCTCCTCGGGGCGCTCGCGCACGTCTTGGATCGACATGCCCGACACGATCGCCAGCACCTCGGATTGCACGTCGTTGCGGCGCGCCTCGATGAGCATGCGGGCGAAGCGGGGATCGATCGGCAGGCGCGAGATCTCGCGGCCGATCTCGGTCAGACGGGGCGTTCCCGACTCGCCGCGGGCGGGGAGCTTCACCGCGCCGAGCTCGACGAGCAGGTCGAACGCCGCCTTGACTCCCCGCGAATCGGGCGGGGTCAGGAACGGGAAGGCCTGGATGTCGCCGAAACCGAGCGAGAGCATCTGCAGGATGACGGATGCCAGGGAGGTGCGCAGGATCTCGGGTTCGGTGTACTTCGGACGCCGGGTGAAGTCCTCTTCGGAGTACAGGCGGATCGCGATGCCCGGCGACGTGCGTCCCGCGCGGCCCGAACGCTGCTGCGCCGAGGCCTGTGAGACGGCCTCGATCGGCAGGCGTTGGATCTTCGAGCGGTTGCTGTAGCGCGAGATGCGCGCGGTGCCGGTGTCGACGACGTACCGGATGCCGGGAACCGTGAGACTCGTCTCGGCGACGTTCGTGGCCAGGATGACGCGGCGGCGCACACCGGCGACGCTCGAACGCTCGAACACGCGGTGCTGTTCGGCGGCGGAGAGGCGTCCGTACAGCGGCAGCACCTCGGTGGGCGCGGCGCCGTTTCGGTACGCCCCGCGGATGGCATCCGCCGCATCGCGGATCTCGGCCTCGCCGGGGAAGAAGACGAGCACGTCGCCCGACGACTCCCGGTCGAGTTCGCGCAGAGCCGCCACCACGGCTCCGACCTCGTCGATGTCGTCGGCGTCGCGCCCGGGCTTGGCGGCGGGCCGGGCCGAACTCCTGACTTTCTGCGCGCCGGACGCCTCGCGGCGGCGGGATGACGCGGCGTCCGTGCCGTCGGCATCCCCATCCTCAGGAGTTTCGCCCGCACCCTCGACGATCTCGGCCCCACCGGCCGGTCGATAGCGGATCTCGACCGGATACGTGCGGCCCGACACCTCGATCACCGGCGCGAGAACCGGATCGCCGCCGGGCTCGGCCGGGGGAGCGGCGAAGTGGCGCGCGAAGCTCTCGGGGTCGATGGTGGCCGAGGTGACGATGACCTTGAGGTCGGGGCGCTTCGGCAGGATGCGGCGCAGGTACCCGAGCAGGAAGTCGATGTTCAGCGAGCGCTCGTGCGCCTCGTCGACGATGATCGTGTCGTAGCGGCGCAGCAGGCGGTCGCGGTGGATCTCGTTGAGCAGGATGCCGTCGGTCACCAGCGCGACGCGCGTGTCGGCCGACACCTTGTCGGTGAAGCGCACCTTGTACCCGACGGTGGAGCCCAGCGGCACCTGCATCTCTTCGGCGATGCGCTCGGCGATCGTGCGAGCGGCGATGCGGCGGGGCTGCGTGTGCGCGATCGAGGTGCGCCCGAGCTCGAGGCAGATCTTGGGCAGCTGCGTGGTCTTGCCCGAGCCCGTCGCCCCGGCCACGATCACGACCTGGTGGTCGCGGATGGCGCGCGCGATCTCGTCCCGCGCGGCGCTGACGGGCAGCTCGGGCGGGTAGACGATGACGGGTTCGACAGACACAGCCTTCGAGCCTATCGCGGTGTCCGCCGTCGGGTGCCGTGCCCCCCCCCCGGATGCGGGCGGAGCGCCGAGACCCGTCAGGGCATCGACGCCTTCTGCGCGAGGATGCGGGAGGCCGCGGCGTCCACCTTGGCCGCGAACGTGCTGTCGGCCTGCGCCCGGGCGAGCACCGCCTGTCGCATCTCGGGGTAGACCGACGAGTCGGCCGACACCAGCAGCAGGTCGATCCCCGCCTCGACGGCGAGGGTCGCCCGGTCGGCCGGCGACCACGCCTGCACCTGCTGGGCGGCCGAGAGGTCGTCGGTCGTCACGACGCCGTCGAACCCCACCGTGTCGCGCAGCACACCCACCACGGTGGGCGAGAAGGCGGCGGGGGCGTTGGGGTCGATCTTGGCGTAGACCGCGGTCGAGAGCATGACCACCGCGGGACCAGCGGGCAGCACGGTCGAGTACACGCCCACGTCGGCGCCGTCGGCGGTGACGAAGTCGTCGGTGACGCCGGCCGTGGTGTCGGTGTTCTCGCCCACGTGACCGAGGCCCGGGAAGTGCTTGAACGTCGGCAGCACGCCGCCGTCGCGCATCCCGTCGGCGAACGCCCCGGCCTTCGCGGCGACGGTGGCGCCGTCGTAGCCGTACTCGCGCGCGAGCTCGCCGATCGGGGGATTGGATGCCGCCGTCTCGGGGCTCGTGACGATGTCGGCGACGGGGGCGAGGTTCATGTTCACGCCCGCCTGCGCGAGCTGCGCGCCCCAGGTCGCCGCGTTCGCCCGCAGCGTGGCGTCGTCCTGCCCGCCCTGGTCGACGGCCGAGGGGATCTCGTCGAACCCCGGGCCCGAGAGCACCTGCACGGTCCCGCCCTCCTGATCGGTGGCGACCCACAGCTCGGGGTCGCCGGCGGCGACGGCCGAGGTGAATCCGCCGACGAGCGCGGCGGTCGCCTGCGTCCCGGCATCCGATCGTCCGTGCAGGAAGATCCCGCCGATGTGATCGTCGGTCACGGCGGCGAGGGTGGTCGGATCGGCTCCGTCGACCGAGGTGCCGACCATGAACATCTGACCCACCTTGTCTTCCAGGCTGAGAGCCGCCGCCGGGTCGGGCGTGGCTGTCGGCGTCGGTGTGACCGTCGGCGTCGGCGTCGGTGACGGGGATGCCGTCGGACTCGGCGCCGGAGCCGGTGGGGGCACGCAGCCGGTCAACGTCAGGGCGGTGAGCACGAGCAGGACCGCGGAGCGCGAGGCGTTCTTCACCCCTCGATCGTCTCCCATCGGGGACGCCCCCGTCTGCCCCGCCCGGGAATCAGCCGTTTCCGACGGAGCACGTGGACTGGTCGGCCTTCGACCCGCTGACGTTGCCCGGCAGCTCGACGACCTCCGGCGCCGGCGTCGCCGTCGTGGCATCCGGTGCCGGCGTCGTCTCGACGGGTGCCGGCTGCGGCTGCGACGGATCGATCTCGACGCCGCCGTTGGCTCCCGCCTCACCGGTGAGGGCGAGGGGAGCGTTCCGGGCGAGGGCGTCCCAGAGCACGGCCGCCGCCGCGTCGTCGGGGATCACGCGGTTGGTGTCGGACGGGTCGTCGACCACGGGGTACTGCACGAAGGTGACGTCGCCGAGGGGCACGTCTTTCAGCGTGTAGCCGAGCTGCGCGAGGCGCAGCGGGTCGGCGAGGCTCTCGCTCGGGGTGATGTTGTCGACGGCGGTGTTGGCCAGGCCGATCAAGGTCACCGGGTTCGAGAGCACCTCGTCGCTGCGCAGCTTGTTGAGAAGCCGCGAGAGGTACTGCTGCTGGTTGCCGATGCGCGCGAGGTCGCTGCCGTCGCCGATGCCCTTGCGGGTGCGCAGGAACGCCAGGGCGTCGTACCCCTTCACCACGCGCAGCCCGGGCTCCCACGCGATGCCCGCGTCGTAGTCGTCGATGCCGTCGCCGCCGATGCACACCTCGACCCCACCGACGGCGTCGGTGATGTTCACGACGTTGCCGAAGCTGACCTTCGCGGCGAACGGGATCGGCTGGCCCGACAGATCCGACACCGTGTCGGCGACGCAGGTCAGCCCGCCCGCTTCGTACGCGGTGTTGATCGAGGCCTTCCCGACGCCCGACGAGACCGAGCCGTCTTCGCGCGTGCAGTCCGGGATCGCGACCTGCAGGTCGCGGGGGAACGACACCACCGTCACGCGCCGCGGGTTCGTCGAGACGTGCACGAGCAGGTTGACGTCGTTGCGGTTGCCCTCGGCGCCGGGGTCGGTGCAGCGCTCGCCGAAGGCGTCTTTGACCTGATCGTCGCACTCGTCGGTGCCCACGACCAGGAGCGAGAACGGCTCGTCGTAGGTGCTGAGCGACGGAGCCTGAGAGGGCGGGTCGTTGAGGGGCACCGCGGCATCCTGAAGCCTCTGCGACAGCGACCACGCCGTGTAGCCGCCCACGACCAGCGCGGCCAGGACGACGACGGCGACGGTGAGGGCGATGATTCTGATCCACCGCCGACGAGGCGATGCCGGGCGGACCCGCGAGCGCTGGGCGGGGGGCGAGCTCTGCATCGGGTCAGTCAACCACGCTGACCCGCGCCCACCTGTGCGCGGCGCGTCGGGGCGAACCCGTGAGAACGGCCCGGCCGCGGGCGGGGCCGCACGCCGTCACGCACGCCGACGGGGCGACCGGTGACCCGGCCGCCCCGTCGGTGGGGTCCTACTGACCGCCCTCGGTGAGCGTCACCTCGATCGGCGTGTAGTCGCCGTCGACGGTGACCCCCTCGTCCTTCAGTTCCGACAGGGCCGCCTCGATGTACTCGTTGGAGTGGGCCGTGTCGGCGGGCTCGGTGGTGATGAGGTTCAGACCGTCCTGGTTGACGGCCTTCATCGCTCCGGCGACCGTCTTGTCCCAGGCTGCGGTGTCGATCATGCCGAAGTCGCCGCCGGTCCAGATGAGCTTGTTGACCTCGTTCATCTGCCACAGCTGGTGGGTGGGGCCCACGGGGAACGCGTCGACGCCCGGCGCGGTCGCGGCGGCGTACGTGATGTCCGCGGCCTCGGTGGGGTTGTCGCGGGCGTACACCCAGCCCTTGACGACGGCCTTGAGGAAGCGCTTCGCGGCGTCGGCGTAGGCGGGGTCGTCGGCCAGTCGCTGCGTGTCGGCCCAGAGGGCGTCCTGCAGCATGGCTCCGGCGGTGTCCTCGTACGAGATCACGTCGATGTCGTCCATCGTGTACAGCTTCCCGGTGGCGGGGTCGACCGTCTCGAGCAGCTGCGCGAGCTCGTTGTAGGTCATCGCCTGGGCGGCATCCACGTCCTTGTCGAGCAGGGCGTTCATCGAGAAGTCCTGCGTCGTGATCTGCACGGTCGAGGCGTCGAGGCCCTTGTCGGCCATCGCGGCGAAGATCTCCCACTCGTTGCCGAAGCCCCACGAGCCGATGCGCTTGCCCTCGAAGTCGTCGACGCTCGTGATGCCCGAGCCCTTCCACGACACCTGGGTGGTTCCCGACTTCTGGAACACCTGCGCGATGTCGGTGAGTTCGACCCCCTGGTTCTCCATCGTGCCGAGCACCTTCGGCACCCAGGCGACGGCGAAGTCGACATCGCCCGCGACGAGCGCGTCCTGCGGCACGATGTCGCCGCCCGAGGGCAGCACCTCGACGTCGTCGAAGCCCTCCTCCTGGAAGTAGCCCTGGTCGAGGGCGACGTAGTAGCCCGCGAACTGCGCCTGCGGCAGCCACTGCAGCTGCAGCTTCACCGAGGTCAGGGGCGCGAAGTCGCCCTCGGATGCCGCGGGTTCGGAGCCTCCGCCCGAACAGGCCGACAGTGTGAGGGCCGCGACGGCGACCCCGGCGACCGCGCCGAGGGCGCGACGGGTGCTGTGTCTCATGGATGGTCCTTCCGGTTCGGGTGGAGCGTGTCGTGGTGGTGCAGGCTCTGTCAGGACCGGGATGCCGGTCAGCCGGGCGGGCGTAGCGCGCCGAGGCGTCGCGCGACGACGCGTTCGAGCAGCGCGGTCACGGCGAAGAAGATGAGACCGATCGCGATACCGCCGCCCACGAACGCCCACGCCAGGGCCGCGCGGCCCGACTTGGCGTAGGTCGCGATGGCGGTGCCGATGCCGTCGGCGGGACCGCCGAAGTACTCGGCGACCAGGGCGGAGATGACGGCGAGCGATGCCGCGACCCGCACGCCCGTGAGCAGGTAGGGCAGCGCGGTGGGGAGGGTCAGACGCAGGAAGGTCTGTCCGCCGGTGGCGGCGGTCGCGCGGAACAGGTCGCGCTGCACGGGCCGGGTCTGGCGCAGGCCCCTCAGCGTGTTCACGAACACCGGCACGAACGCCGCGATCCCGGCCACGGCCTGCCGGCCGAACTGACTGGAGGCCCCGAACATCGTGTTGAGGATGGGGGTGAGCGCGACGATCGGCACCACCGCGAGGGCCGCGACCAGCGGGGCGGTCATGCCGTCGACCGGTCGCCAGGTTGCGGCGAGGGCGGCGATCAGCACGGCGACGACGGTTCCGGCGAGGAGCCCCACGAAGGCATTGGTGCCGGTGGTGCCGGCGGCCTCCCCCACCAGGGGGAAGCGCGCGACGAGCTCGGTCGCGACGGCGAACGGGTCGGGCAGCATGCGCGGCGCGCTGCCCGAGGCGACGAACGCGTACCAGGCGAGCAACCCCGCGAGACCCACGACGACGGGGGCGGCCAGGCGCGCCCAGCCCGGCAGGGGAGTGGCGTTCATCGACCACCTCCGGCGGGAAGCGAGGCCACGGCGCGCCGGGTCACGGCATCCGATGCGCTGATCGAGACCCCGGATGCCACGCACTTCCGCGCCATGAGCCGCACCCCGCTCATCGCTCGTTCGCCCGGTGGACGGGGGTGCCGTGCAACGCTTCGCGCACGGCGGTGACGCGGGCGAAGAACTCCGACGACTCGCGCAGGTCGTCGTCGCGCTCGCGGCCGGGGCGGGTGTCGATGACGTCGGTGATCCGTCCGGGTCGGGGGCTCATGACGACCACGCGGTCCGAGAGGAACACCGCCTCGGGGATGGAGTGCGTCACGAACACCACGGCGGCTCCGGTCTCTGCGGCGATGCGCGCGAGTTCGGACTGCAGCCGCTCGCGGGTCATCTCGTCGAGCGCGCCGAACGGCTCGTCCATCAGCAGCAGCCGGGGCTGCGCGGCGAGGGAGCGGGCGATGGCGACGCGCTGCTGCATGCCGCCGGAGAGCTGGTCGGGGTAGCGCCCGATGAAGTCGGTGAGCCCGACGAGTTCGGCGAGCTCCGTCACGCGGGCGTCGCGGCGGGCGCGGGGCCACTTGTGCAGGTCGAGAGGGAGAGCGATGTTCGCGGCCACCGTCAGCCACGGCAGCAGCGCCGCCTGCTGGAAGGCGATGCCGTAGTCCTGGTCGAGTCGCGCCTGGCGCGCCGACTTCCCGTACAGCGTCAGCTCGCCGCCGGTCGGACTGTCGAGGTCGGCGATGAGTCGCAGCAGCGTCGACTTGCCGCAGCCGGAGGGTCCGATCAGCGAGACGAACTCACCGGCGGCGACGGTGAGGTCGACGCCGGTGAGCGCGGTCACCTCGCCTCCGGCGCTGGGGAACACCTTGCCGACGCCCGCGGCGCGGACGGCGAGGTCGGTGGCGGTCTGAGCGGTCATGCGGTGTCCTCCCCGCGACGGAAGCGGTGTAGTGCGACGCCGACGAGGGCGACGCCGAGGGCGGCGACGAGTCCCATCACGACGGTGCCGAAGGTCGGGGCCCAGGGGGCCGCCGGGTCGGATGAGGCTTGGCCGGCGAGCTGGATGAGCATGCGCCCGATGCCGCCCCGCAGGCCGATCGAGACTTCGGCGACGACCGCGCCGACGACCGCCGACGCGGCGGCGAGGCGCAGCGCCGGCAGCAGGTGGGGAACGGCCGCGGGCAGCCGCAGGCGCACCAGCGTCTGCCACCACCCGGCGGAGCTCGCCCGCATGAGGTCGAGGTGCATCGCATCCGGGGCCGAGAGGCCTCGCAACATGCCGACGGCGACGGGGAAGAACGCCAGGTACGACGCGATCAGGGCCACCGAGAGCCACGGCGGCCAGGGAAATCCGGAGCGGTCGACCTGCGTGCCGATGGCGTTGACCACCGGAGCGAAGGCGATGAGCGGCACGATCTGGCTCACGACGATCCAGGGGAGCAGCCCCGCCTCGACGAGACGCCACCGCTGCATCGCCACGCCCAGGAGCGAGCCGACCACGACGCCGATCACCCAGCCGAGGGCGGCGAGGCCCAGCGTCATGCCGGCGGCTCCCGCGACCGACACGATCAGCGGCGGGGTGTTTCCTCCGCTCGTGGGCGCGAACATGCGCACCACCATGTCTCCCACGTGCGGCATGGCGCGATCGTGGCTGCGCGGCAGCAGGATGACGCCCGATCCGGCCGATCCGTCACTTCCGACGGTCACGCCGTCGGCGGGTCCGAGCAGCTTGTAGAGCTCCCACCCCGCCACGACCGCGGCGATCCCGAGCACTCCCCAGCCGACGCGGATCACCGTGGCGCGCCCGCGCGAGGAACGGCCGCCCCGCGGCATCCGCTCCTCGGGGACGACCGCGGTGGTCGTCCCCGGCGCGAGCACCTGGTCGGTCACCGCTTCGCCGTCACCGGGGGAGTGAGCGCCGGAATGACCGTCTCGCCGTAGACGCGCATCGTCTCCTCCTTGTTGTCGTGCTGGAGGTACCCGGCGAACTGCGTCACCCCGAGGGCGCGGAGCTTCTCGAGCTTGGCGATGTGCTCCTCGGCGGTGCCGAGCACGCAGAAGCGCTCCACGATCTCGTCGGGCACGAAGTCGACGTGGTCGTTGTTGCTCTTTCCGTGCGAGTTGTAGTCGTACCCGGTGCGCCCCGCGATGTAGTCGGTCAGCGCGGCGGGCACCGACGAGTCGCCGCCGTACTTCGCCACGATGTCGGCGACGTGGTTGCCGACCATGCCGCCGAACCAGCGGCACTGCTCGATCATGTGCGCGCGGGATTCGGGGGTGTCGTCTCCGATGTACATGGGGGCGGCGACGCAGAACGAGATCTCGTCGGGGTCGCGCCCGGCGTCTTCGGCCGCGCGGCGGACGGTGCGGATCATCCACTCGGCGATGTCGAGGTCGGCCAGCTGCAGGATGAAGCCGTCGCCCACCTCGCCGGTCAGCTTCAACGCGAGCGGTCCGTAGGCGGCGACCCACACCTCGAGCTCCGACCCGCGGCTCCAGGGGAACTGCAGCGTCGCGCCGTTGTACTCCACGGCGCGGGAGTTGCCGAGTTCGCGGATGACGTGGATCGACTCCCGGAGGGCCTTCAGCGTGGTGGGCCGACCGTTGGTCACGCGCACGGCGGAGTCGCCGCGGCCGATGCCGCAGATCGTGCGGTTGCCGTACATCTCGTTGAGGGTCGCGAAGGTGGAGGCCGTGACCGTCCAGTCGCGGGTGGCGGGGTTGGTCACGAACGGGCCGACGGTGACCCGGCGGGTGGCGGCGAGGATGGCGGAGTGGATGACGTACGGCTCCTGCCACAGCAGGTGCGAGTCGAAGGTCCACACGTGGCTGAAGCCGTGCGCCTCGGCCAGCTGAGACAGCTGCACCGTGCGGGCCGCGGGGGGATTGGTCTGCAGGACGACACCGAAATCCATGGGGTTCCTCTCAGACCAGGTACTGGCTCAGGCCGCGCTTGACGAATCGCCCGTCGCCGGGGGATCCGAGGTACGCGCCGTCGTCGACGACGACCTTGCCGCGCGAGATGACGGTGTCGACGTGGCCGTCGATCTCGTAGCCCTCCCACGCGGAGTGGTCCATGTTCATGTGATGGGTCTTGCCGACGCCGATCGAGGTGTGCCCGGCCGGGTCGTAGACGACGACGTCGGCGTCGGCACCGGGCGCGATGACGCCCTTCTTGCCGTACATACCGAACATGCGCGCGGGAGTGGTGCTGGTCAGCTCCACCCAGCGCTCGAGGGTGATCTGTCCCGTGACGACGCCCTGGTACATGAGGTCCATCCGGTGCTCGACCGAGCCGATGCCGTTGGGGATCGCGCGGAAGTCGCCCTGGCCGAGCGTCTTCTGGTCCTTCATGCAGAAGGGGCAGTGGTCGGTGGAGACCATCTGGATGTCGTTCGTCCGCAGCGCCTGCCACATGTGGTGCTGGTGGCCCTCGTCCTTCGAACGCAGGGGGGTGGAGCACACCCACTTGGCGCCCTCGAAGTCGCCCCACTGCTCGCTGTTCGCGCCGAGCTGGTCTTCGAGCGACAGGTAGAGGTACTGGGGGCACGTCTCGCCGAAGACGTTCTGGCCGTTGTCGCGCGCCCAGGCGAGCTGCTCCACCGCCTGCTTGGCGCTGACGTGCACGACGTACAGCGGCGCGCCGGTCAGGTGCGACAGCATGATGGCGCGGTGGGTCGCCTCTTCCTCCATCTGCCAGGCGCGGGCGACGCCGTGGAAGTACGGCGAGGTCTTGCCCTTGGCGATGAGCTGTTCGGCGAGCACGTCGATGACGGGACCGTTCTCGGCGTGCATCATCGTGAGCAGTCCGGTGTCGGCGGCGACCTGCATCGCCCGCAGGATCTGGGCGTCGTCGGCGTAGAAGACGCCGGGGTAGGCCATGAACATCTTGAAGCTCGAGATGCCCTCGTCGATCAGGCCCGGCAGTGCGGCGAGAGAGTCGGCATCCACTCCGCCCACGATCTGATGGAAGCCGTAGTCGATCGCGCAGTTGCCGGCGGCGAGTTCGTGCCAGTGCGCCAGGCCGTCCTGCACGCGCTCGCCGGCGCGCTGCACGGCGAAGTCGACGATGGTCGTCGTGCCGCCCCACGCGGCGGCGCGAGTGCCCGTCTCGAACGTGTCGGAGGCGCTCGTACCGCCGAAGGGCAGCTGCATGTGCGTGTGCGCGTCGATCCCGCCCGGGATGACGTACTTGCCGGTGGCGTCGATGACGGCGTCGACGGATGCCGCGAGGTCGTGGCCGAGCAGGGTCGACCCGGGTGACAGCACGGCGGCGATCGTCTCGCCGTCCAGGAGCACGTCGGCGGCGGTGCGCCCGGTCGCCGAGACCACCGTGCCGCCCGTGATCAGGGTGGTGGCCATGTCAGGCCTCCACGATCTCGCCGTAGGTGTCGGGACGACGGTCGCGGTAGAACTGCCAGTCGTCGCGCATCTGCTGAACGAGGTCCATGTCGAGGTCGCGGATGAGCAGCTCTTCGTGCTCGGCCGAGCCGATCGCGCCGACGTGGTTGCCGCGGGGGTCGATCACCTGGCTGCTGCCGTAGAACGACACCGCCTCGTCGCCGTACTCGTTGTCTTCGCGTCCGACGCGGTTGGGCTGCAGCACGAAGTAACCGTTGGCGACCGCGGCGCACGGCCCCTCGACCTCCCACAGGCGGTTCGACAGCCCGGGCTTGGTGGCGTTGGGGTTGAACACCATGTGGGCGCCGTTCAGGCCCAGCTCTCGCCAGCCCTCGGGGAAGTGGCGGTCGTAGCAGATGTACATGCCGACCTTGCCCACGGCGGTCTCGAACACGGGGTAGCCGAGGTTGCCGGGGCGGAAGTAGAACTTCTCCCAGAACTTCTCGAGGTGGGGGATGTGGTTCTTGCGGTAGCTGCCGAGCACGGTGCCGTCGGCGTCGACGAGCACGGAGGTGTTGTAGTACACCCCGGTCTGCGCCTCTTCGTAGATGGGGAGCACGCTGACCAGTCCCAGCTCCTTGGCCAGGGCGGCGAAGCGCTGCACGATCGGCCCGTCGACGGGCTCGGCGTAGCGGTAGTACTTCTGGTCCTGCGTGATGCCGAAGTAGGGACCGTAGAAGAGTTCCTGGAAGCACACGATCTCGGCGCCGCGGGCTGCGGCGTCGCGGGCGAACTGCTCGTGCTTGTCGAGCATCGATTCCTTGTCACCGGTCCACGTGGTCTGCGTGATGGCCGCTCGCACCGTCGTCATGGGTCCTCCTCGGTCTCTGCCCCGCCGGGGAGTGCGAGTGGTCGCATTCGTGCGGGTCGTTCTGTTACTGTCGCGCCTGAACATTTCCCGACGATTTCGTCGGGTGACTTCGTCGTTAATTGGAGCCGGATGCTCTCGCCCCGCGCCCTCGAGTCCCGCTCCGCCGCGGGGCTCGCCGCCGAGATCGCCCGTCTCGTCACCGACGGCACGCTCGGGCCGGGGGAGCGCCTTCCCACCGTCCGGCAGATGGCGGCCGACCTGGGGCTGTCCACCGGAACGGTAGCCGCGGCCTGGCGCGCGCTCGCCCAGGCGGGAGTCGTCACCTCTCGCGGTCGCTCGGGCACCTTCGTGCGCTCCGAGCGTCGCGAGTGGCTGAGTCCACGGGTACGAGGAATGTCCTCGAGCGAGCGGGCGATGCCACCGACACCCACCCCGAGCGGACTCGGCGGACGGGGCGCGCACGGCATCCGTCTCGATCTGTCGCTCGGCACGCCGGATCCGGCGATGCTCCCCTCGATCGAGCGGGCGCTCTCGCGCGCGCGACCTCGCGCCGACACCGGCCGCTATCACGACCTGCCCGTGCTCCCCGAACTGCACGACGTGCTCGCCGAGGACTGGCCGGTGCGCACGGTCGAGGCGTTGACCGTCGTCGACGGGGCGCTCGACGGTATCTCCCGCACGGTCGAGCAGGTGGTGCGCTTCGGCGACCGGGTCGCGGTGGAGTCACCGGGCTTCCCGTACATCTTCGACCTGGTCGATGCCACCGGCGGCGTCGTGATCCCGCTCGAGAGCGACGCCGACGGCATCCTCCCCGCCTCCCTGGCCCGCGTGCTCGCGCAGCGTCCGTCGACGCTGGTGCTGCAGACCCGGGCGCAGAACCCCACCGGGGTGTCGATGTCGGCGGAGCGGGCGCGACGCCTGGCAGACGTGCTGCTCACCGTTCCCGGAGGACGCGCGGTGACGGTCATCGAAGACGACCACTCCGCCCTCATCGCCACCGCCCCGGCGGTCACCCTCGCGCGGTGGATCCCCGCCCAGGTCGTGCACGTGCGCGGTTTCTCCAAGTCGCACGGCCCCGATCTGCGCATCGCCGCGCTGGGCGGACCCGCTCACATCGTCGAGCGGATCGTGCGCCGTCGCATGCTGGGACCCGGGTGGACGTCGCGGCTCCTGCAGTCGGTGCTGCTCGAACTGCTCACCGACCCGCGCTCCATCGCGCCGGTCCGCACGGCCCGCCTCATCTACCGCGATCGGCTCGATCGCATGGCCGCGGCCCTGCGGCGCCTCGGCATCGACATGGGCGCACCCGACGGGATCAACCTGTGGCTGCCCGTCCGCGACGAGCGCGCCGCCCTCGTCTACCTCGCCGCAGAGGGCATCGCGGTCGCCGCGGGCGGTCCGTTCCTCGCCGACGCGTCGGCGCAGCAGCGGGTGCGGGTGACAGCGGGATCGGTCACCGAGAACGTGCGGCTCGTCGCCGACGCGCTCGCCCGGGCGGCCTCGGCTCCTCCGCTGTCGTAGGGGCCGTCAACCCCCGGATCCGATGTCGGAGGCGCCTCCTAGGGTGGATGCCATGACCGTTCCCTCTGTGCAGCTCAATGACGGAAACTCCATCCCCCAGCTCGGCTACGGCGTGTTCCTCGTCCCCGCCGACGACGCCGAACGCGCGGTGACCGAGGCCCTCGAGGTCGGCTACCGCCACATCGACACCGCGGCGATCTACAAGAACGAAGAGGGCGTCGGTGCGGCCATCGCCGCCAGCGGCATCCCGCGCGACGAGCTCTTCGTCACCACCAAGCTCTGGAACTCGCGCCACGACGGCGACGACCCGCACGCCGCGATCGACGAGAGCCTGCAGAAGCTGGGACTCGACGCGGTCGACCTGTACCTCGTGCACTGGCCGACCCCGCAGGCCGACAACTACCTCAACGCGTGGCAGAAGCTCATCGAGATCCGCGAGGCGGGCAAGACCCGCTCGATCGGCGTCTCGAACTTCCTGGTGCCGCACCTCGACCGCATCGTCGCCGAGACCGGTGTCACCCCCGTGGTGAACCAGATCGAGCTGCACCCCGCCCTCAGCCAGCGCGAGATCGCCGCGTGGGGCGCCGAGCACGACATGCACATCGAGTCGTGGGGCCCCCTCGGCCAGGGCAAGTACGACCTGTTCGAGCTGCCCGCGGTCAAGAACGCCGCCGAAGCCCACGCAAAGTCGCCCGCCCAGGCGGTGCTGCGCTGGCACATCCAGCACGGCTTCATCGTGTTCCCCAAGTCGGTGCGCCGCGAGCGACTCGAAGAGAACTTCGACCTGTTCGACTTCGAGCTCACCGCCGACGAGATGGCCGCGATCGACCAGGTCGACCCGGGCGACGGCTCGGGCCGCGTGGGCTCGCACCCCGATGAGGTGAACTGACCTGAACCGCCTGGCGAACGCCTCGAGCCCGTATCTGCGAGCCCATGCCGACAATCCCGTCTCGTGGTTCCCCTGGGGGCCCGAGGCGTTCGCCGAGGCTGCGCGCCGCGACGTGCCCGTGATGATCTCGATCGGGTACAGCACCTGTCACTGGTGCCACGTCATGGCGCGCGAGTCTTTTCAGGATGCCGAGACCGCTGCCGTCCTCGATGACGGCTTCGTGTCGATCAAGGTCGACCGCGAGGAGCATCCCGACGTCGACGCCGCCTACCTCGACGCCGCCTCCGCCTTCACTCCCCATCTGGGGTGGCCGTTGACGGTGTTCGCCTCTCCCGAGGGGCGAGTCTTCTACGCCGGCACGTACTTCCCTCCCGCTCCCCGCCCCCCGCAGCCGTCGTTCCGCCAGGTGCTCGCCGCGGTGCGCGAAGCGTGGACCCTGCGGCGAGACGAGGTGGATGCCACCGGCTCCTCGCTACGCGACGCGCTCGCCGCCGCGGCGACCGATGCCGCAGACGCGCCGCCCACGCTCGACCAGCTCGCGGCGGCAGCCCGCACCGTCGCCGCACGCGAGGACCGCGAGTACTCCGGTTTCGCAGCGGGCCCGGCGTTCGAGACGCCGAAGTTCCCCAACACCCCGGTGCTGCGATTCCTGCAGCACCCCGCGCTCGTCGACGCCGCCCCCGAGGCCGCACCGGTGGCATCCCGTGCCCTGGCGGCGATGCGCGACTCCGAGATGCACGACACGATCGACGGCGGCTTCTTCCGCTACGCCACGCGCCGCGACTGGAGCGTGCCCCACTTCGAGCGCATGCTCACCGACAACGCGGGCCTCGTCGAGGTCGCGCTCGCCGCGCGAGACGAGGTCACCGCCACCGACGCCGCGCGCTTCCTGGTCGACGTGCTCCAACTCCCCTCCGGGGGGATCGCCGCGGCCCAGGACTCCGAGTCGATCATCGACGGCGCGCGCAACGAGGGCGGCTACTACCGCGCGTCCGCCGAAGAGCGGGCGGGGCTGGCTCCGCCGGCTCTGGATGCCAAGGTCGTCACCGGCTGGAACGGCCACGCCATCGCCGCGCTCGCCGCGGCGGGCACGCGCACCGACCCCCGTTTCGTCGAGGCCGCCCGCTGGGCCGCCGACGCCGTGCTCGAGAACAACGTCGCCGACGACGGGACGCTCCGCCGCGCCTCGCTCGACGAGATCCGCTCCGCCGCGCCCGCGACGCTCGAGGACTACGGCGGCTTCGCCCGCGGTCTGCTCGCCCTCGCCCGCGCGACCGGCGAGGTGGCCTACGCCGAGCGGGCCCGGGCGTTGATCGATCTGTGCCTCGGCGACGACGGCATCGCTCCCCCCGGCGGCGGGGATCCCGTGCTGACCGCGCAGGGGATGCAGCCGCGCGGGGTTCCCAGCGACGGAGCCGCTCCCTCGGGCCCGTCCGTGTTCGCCGCTGCCGCTCTCGACCTGTGGCGTCTGGGCGCGGGGGAGCGCTATCGCGAAGCCGCCGACACGCTGGTGCGCGTGGCCGCCGACGCGGCTCTCGCCGCGCCGCTCGCGCACGGCGCGATCCTCGAGGTGGCCCTCGGACTCGCCGCCGCCCCGCGCCAGGTGGTCGTGGTCGGAGACTCGGATGCCGAGATCGCCGACGCGGCGCGCCGCGTCGCCGCCGACGTGGTGGTCGTCGCGTCGCCGGCACAGGCCCAGGCGTTCGCCGCGGCGGGCTTCGAGCTGTTCATAGGCAAGATTGCCCTGGCCGGCGAGGCGACGGCGTACGACTGCCGCGCGTTCACGTGCGCGTTGCCGACGACGGATCCGGCGCGACTGGTCTGAGGCGGGTCCGCCCTCTCCGCGCGTTTCCCCGCTGCGCGCGGCCGGTGCGTTCCGACCCCCGCGCGGTGGTCCGCGGACCGTCCGACGCCGGGTGAGAGCCCGGATGAACAGCGCCCGCGCGGTCCTTCGCCTCCGGGGGCGACTACCGCGGCAACGGGCGGGCATGACCTTCTTCACCCGGGACGTTCGGCGCGGGCACGCCCGCGGAGGCCGGCGCGGTGGGCGCAGGATCTCGACGGTGCGCCCTGTCCGGCGCCCCCGATCCGGCAGAAGAGGACCCGCCCATGACCACGAACACGCCGCCCCGAGCTCTCATCACCGGAGTGACGGGGCAAGACGGGGGACACCTGACCGAGTTGCTCCTGGCGAAGGGGTACGACGTCTTCGGTCTCGTCCGTGGGCAGCGCAACCCGCGTCGCGACGCGTTCGCGCTCGAGTTCCCCGCCGTCACCCTCATCGAGGGCGACCTCACCGACCTCACGTCCCTCATCCGCGCCGTCGAGGTGAGCCAGCCCGACGAGCTGTACAACCTGGGTGCCGTGAGCCACGTCGGGTACTCCTTCCACAACCCGCTCCTCACCGCCGAGGTCACGGGCAAGGGTGTGCTCCACGTGCTCGAGGCGGTGCGCCTGGCGGGACGCGCGGGGTCGACGCGCGTCTATCAGGCGTCCACCTCCGAGATGTTCGGCGGTCTCGACTACAACCGCCCCGCGACCGGATACACCGAGCAGTCGACCTTCCACCCCCGGAGCCCCTACGGCGTCGCCAAGCTGTTCGGCCACTGGGCGGCGACGAACTACCGCGAGAGCTACGGGATGTTCGTCTCGTGCGGCATCCTGTTCAACCACGAGGGCGAGCGACGGGGCGTCGAGTTCGTCACCCGCAAGATCACCGACGCCGTCGCGGGCATCGTGACCGGCCGCCAGTCCCACCTCGAACTCGGTGACCTCACGCCGCGGCGCGACTGGGGATACGCGGGCGACTTCGTCGAAGGCATGTGGCGCATGCTGCAGCACGACCAGCCCGACGACTTCGTGCTCGCCACGGGCGAGACCCATTCGATCGAGGACTTCCTCACGCTGGCGTTTACCGCGGCGGGCATCGACGAGTGGCGCCCCTACGTCGTTCAGAACCCGGCGTTTTTCCGACCCGCAGAGGTCGACGTGCTGCTCGGCGACCCGGCCAAGGCCGAGAGCGTGCTCAACTGGCGTCGCCGCGTAGACCTCCCCGAGATGACGCGTCGCATGGTCGCGCACGACCTGGCCCTCAGCGCCGCGCCGGTCGCCGCGGGATGAAACGCCTCGTCATCACGGGCGTCGGCGGTTTCGTCGGCGGTCACCTGGCGAGAGCGGCCGCCGAGGCCGGATGGTCGGTGTTCGGTATCGGCCGCACCGAGCGGGCGGCATCCGGGATCGAGCAGGCGCTCGACGGCTATGCGGGGGTCGACCTGCGGCACGAGTGGCCGGCGTCGGCGCCGTCGGACGCCGCCATCGTGCACTTGGCCGGTCTCGCCGCCGTCGGTGCGTCGTTCGACCGACCGCAGCAGTACATCGCCGACAACAGTGCGATGACGACCGTACTGTGCGAGGCGGCGCTGCGTGACGGCGGCGGTGGGCGGATCGTGGCGGTCAGTTCCGGCGCGGTCTACGCGGCCTCCGCCGGCGAGTCGGTGCGCGACGAGTCCTCGCCGATCGGATTCTCATCGCCGTATGTCGTCAGCAAGATCCTCGTCGAGAATCAGATCGCGTTCTATCGCGCGCGCGGACTCGACGCGGTGGTGGCGCGACCGTTCAACCACTTCGGTCCCGGGCAGGGTCCCGGCTTCCTGGTGCCCGACCTGGCGCGCCAGCTCACGGCATCCGCCCCCGGTGAGCCGCTCACCGTCGGCAACCTCGACACCCGCCGTGACTACTCCGACGTGCGCGATGTCGCCCGCGCCTATCTCGCGCTCGCCGACGCGCCGGCCCTGACCCATTCGCTGTACAACGTCGCCTCGGGTGTGGCTCGTTCCGGCCGCGACGTCGTGACTGCGATCTGCGCCGCCGTGGGGCGCGAGATCCCCCCGCTACGCGTCGATCCCGATCGCATCCGTCCCTCCGACCCGGCGTCGATCCGCGGTGACGCGTCTCGGTTGCGCGCCGAGACCGGGTGGCAACCGCTCCTCGCCTTCGAGACGAGCATCGCGGACGCCGTGGTGAGCCTCGATGGGGCGGGCGCAGCGTGGCCGCCGTCCGACGAATCGGCGCTGCGGAGCGCCTGAGCCGGACTGCACGTCGGCGGGCGCCGGACGCCGTGGGGCCGGCGGACTCTCCTCGCGCGGCGGCCGTTCCTGTATCCGCCGCGGGCGAAGAGCGGGCGAGCGAAGAACGCCGATCTCCCGTCGCGCGGGTGAAGTGCGGTCGTTCGAGCCGCGGAATGACGCGGAAGCAGCGCGAACCCGACAAAGCCTGATGCCTAACCTCGGCGCAACCTGAGTCCTCGGGTGACGTTCACCGCCACGTCGGCGGCACCTTCGGGGGTGGGCATGTTCCTCTCTTCACGTCTCTGGCCCGGTTCGATCGTCGCCACGGTGGTGTTGATGGTGGGGACGGCCGTTCCCTTCGACGCGGCGATGGCGGTCCCACGTGTGGTCGTGTCCGCGGCCGCGCCCTCGACCGCTGACGCTCCGGCGCTGGCGGCGTCCGACGAGCCCTCACCGCCCCCGGCGCTTCCCGACGGGTCTTTCGCCATTCCGGCGAGCACCGACGTGGCAGACGGCGCCGAGCCGGCGGTGGTGCCCGCGATCGAACCGCCGCCCGTGGGCGCTGCCGTGGATGAGTGGGAGCGACGCCGCGTCCCCACCTCCGGTCTTCGCCCGGTCGATGAAACCGAGGACACCACGCGGTACGTCAGCGGCACGGGGTCGACCGTCACACGCGTGTCGTCCACACCCGAGCGGGCGCAGAACGACGACGGAACGTGGGTCGACGTGAACACGTCGGTGTCGCGCGACGGCGCGGACTGGACGGTCGACGACCACCCGCTCAGCCCCGTCTTTCGTGGAGGCGCCGACGAAGCCCCCTCGGTGACGGTCTCGCGCGAGGGCCACGACGTCTCGTTCGCTCTCGTCGGCGCTGAGGCCGGCGAGGTCGCCGCCCCGTTCTGGTGGTGGGACGACTGGGAGGAACTCACCTACCGAGACGTGACGGGCGGTGCTGACCTCGAGTACCGCGTCGAGCCGGGTGGGGTCAAGGAGTCGCTCGTGCTCGACGCCGCTCCCGTGTCTCGGTCGTCGTGGACGTGGCGTATCGATGCCGGATCTCTCACCCCGGCGCTCGGCGAGGCGGACTCCGTCGTGTTCACCGACGGATCGGGCGCCGAGGTGCTGATGATCCCCACCCCGATCGCCACCGACTCCAGCGGAGTCGAGGGCGAGTCGGGCGACACCGAGGTGGCCCTCAAGGTCGCGCTGTGGAAGGCGAGCGACGGTTCGTGGCGCTACACCCTGCGCGCCGATCGTGAGTGGCTGCGCGACCCCGCGCGTGTGTACCCCGTGCGTATCGACCCGACGGTGATGACTCCCAACGGCGCGACCGCGTACAAGTCCAACGGAACGGTCTGGCATGGCGCGCAGATGATCGGCAATACGCGCGAGGGCAACGGAAACCAATACTGGCGTTCGGTCGTTTCGTACGACTACGGCAACCTGCCCGGGCAGTTCATCGCGGCCGCGAACATGGCTGTGGGATACGACGGTGACGGCACGACCTCGTGGCAGCAGGGATGGGTCCAGCACGCGAGCGGCTTCTCGTACCATGGGACGGGTTCCCACCTCGGTTACTTCAACTTGGCGACCGATGCGGCCGAGATCGAGGGCGACGGTATCGTGGCCCGGCTGGCGAGCAACCTGCGTATCGGAGACCGTCCGGCGTTCATGATCGGGGGGTGGGAGGGGTCGAGCTACTCCCTGAAGCGTGTTCAGTCAGCGCTCTCGGTCGAGTCGTGGGGGTACCCGTCGGTGGGCGGGTGGGGTCCGGCCGACGGCGGCGGGGGCGTCTCGCTCACTCCGATGCTCGGTTTGAACGCCTGGAATCCCGGCAACCGCGCGCAGCAGTACACCTTCGAGCTCGCGACCGACCCAGGCATGACGAACCTCGTCGCCGGGCGCGGGTGGGAGGGTGGCACGCAGTATCAAGTGCCCTCTGGTGTCTTGCGCACGGGCACGACGTACTACTGGCGCGTCTCGGTCGTCGACGACCTCAACGATCTGTGGGGCCAATCGACGTATCGCCAGTCGCCCGTGTACAGCTTCACGACGAACAACGTGCCACTGCCGGATGCAGCGACGGCGGCGCCGGGCAGCGCGGTCACCGAGACGCCGGCCACGGTGACGACGTTGACCCCGAGCCTGCGCGTTGGAGCCGTCGCCGACACCGACGGGGTCGGCGGCTCTATGAGGTACCAGTTCAAGATCGCGACGGGTCAGGATGCGCGATCGGGAGCCGTGGTGACGTCCGGCTGGATCACGGCGGCGAACGGGGTCGCCTCGTGGGCCGTCCCGCCGGGAACCCTGCAAGACGGCGGGGTGTACTCGTGGACGGTTACCACCAACGATGGGCAGGACACGAACACCGAGAACGGTTGGGTGCGTCGACTGCGCACGGATCTGCGGCTCGGCGCGTCGGGGCCGTCTCCGTACGACTCCGCCGGCGCGGTGACGACGAACCTCGCGAACGGCAACGTGAACGTCTCGTTCGCCTCCCCGGCCGTGCAGACCCTCGGGGGCGCCATGGGGATGTCGTTCACCTACAACTCGCAAGAGGTGCCGGGCGCGAATCGGGGCCTGCTCGGCGAGTACTTCGATGCCCGCTCCGGCGGCGTGCCGCCCACCTCACCCGGCGGGTACACCTTCGCCGACAAGACCGCGGCGTTCGTGCGCACCGATTCGGCCGTGTCCTTCCGGTGGGGGCTCGGTTCTCCCGCCGAGGCGCTCCCGGCTGATCACTTCCTCGCGCGATGGACCGGTTTCGTGACCCTGCCGTCGGAGTTCATCGGGCGCTCGGTGCGGTTCGGAGCGACGCACGACGATGGCATCCGAGTCACCTACGACGGGCGCACGCTCATCGACCGCTGGCAGGGCGGCGGATGGACGACCCCCGCGGCAGACACGGTGACGGGTGTCGGCGGTGCCAAGCCCCTCCAGGTGGAGTACTACGAAGAGGTGGGTCTGTCGTACGTCGATCTCTGGGTCGAGTACACCCCCGATGGCGCGTCTTCGCCCACGCGGGTGAACGTCTCGCCCGAATGGTTCACCAAGCGTGTCACGACCCTTCCCCAGGGTTGGGGTGCGTCGGTGCCGCTGGCCGGTGCCGCCGCGACATGGGTATCGGCGCAGACCACCGACGCATCGGTGGTGCTGACCGATGTGACCGGCAAGACGCACACGTACACGAAGGCGGCCGCGGGAGGGTACACGCCGCCGACGGGTGAGTACGGCGTTCTCTCCTTGGACGGCAACGGCTGGGTCGTGTTCACCGATGAGGACGGCACTGTCTACCAGTTCACCAAGGAGGGACGCGTCGCGTCGGCCACGCCGCCCGAAGATGTCCGCAAGGCTGCCGCACCGCAGCCGATCTTGAACGCCAATGGCGTTGCGACGCAGATCGTGGATCCGGTGTCGAAGAGCGGCGATCAGTACACGCGCAAGGTCGTGTTTGGGTATCAGAACGGCGACCGCTCATCCTGCCCCGAGCAGTCGGGCGCGGGCTACGCGAAGGCCCCGGTCGACATGCTCTGCCGGATCTCCTATCCCGACGGCTCCGAGTCGAGGCTGTTCTACAACGGCAACGCCCAGCTCGCGGCGATCCTCGACCCGGGTGACGAGTCGACGCTGTTCGGCTACGACAATGCCGGTGGCCTTCTGAGTCAGATTCGGGATGCCACGGCCAACGACAGCATCCCCGTCCCTGCCGCGGCGGGGGCGGACGATCCTGCGTCGACGTCGATCAACTATGACGGCATGCGTGCCACGGGGGTGACGCTCCCGGCGCCGGATGGCGTCACGGCAGCTGAGCGTCCGACGCGCAGGTACTCGTACGGTGACGGACGCACGACGGTGTCGGTGGCGGGTCTGGCCGGGGTCTCTCAGACGGTCACCTATGACGCGGCGTGGCGGCAGACGGCATCCACGAGCGCGATGGGGGTGTCGACGAGCCAGGAATGGGATGCTGCGAAAGACCTCGTGCGGCGCATCACCGACGCCACGGGCCTGGTGTCGACGAAGGTGTACGACCGCACCGATCGGCTGGTCGCGGCCTATGGAGCTGCGCCGGTCGGGTGCTTCGGTGCCGACGGGCGCCCGGTCGACCGGCCGGTGGAGGTGGCGGGCTGCGGTGTCGTGCCGTCGTCGACCGGAACCGTGTACGACGGTGGGCTGAACGGTCTGCAGGTCGCGTACTACTCGAACACGCGCAAGCTCTCGGGTAAGCCCGATGCGTACGCCCTGGGTGTGGGTCCGGCGGACGGGACGTTCGAGAAGGACTGGGGTGGGGGCTCGCCGATCGCGGGGACGGTCTCTCAAGACAACTTCTCTCTGCGTGCGACCGGTCTGATCACCTTCCCTCAGGCCGGGACGTATCAGCTGCGTACCAGCACCGACGACGGCTCGCGTGTCTGGCTCGACGACGTCCTGATGATCGACCGCTGGGTGGATCAAGGGCCGACGGCCGCCGACAGCGTCGCGTTCACGGTGGGCGAGGGTGACGTGCGCCGCGTGCGGGTGGAGTACTACGAGAACGCGGGCGGCGCGCGTGTCGATCTCCAGTGGAAGCCGCCGGGGGCGGGGTCGTTCCAGGCCGTGCCCGGAAGTCAGCTGCGCCCCGACTACGGACTCGTGACCCGCTCGACGATGGACGATTCCACGTCTGTCGCGGGGGCTGCGGCCCCGTCGATCGTGACCGAGACGACGTATCAAGATCCCATTGTCGGACAGGTGTCGGCCTCGACGGTCGACCCCGGCGGTCTGGCGTTGAAGAGCACTGTGGTGTCCGAGACGGTGAACGGCGCCGGGTGGCTGCGGCAGAAGTCGAAGGCTCTGCCGGCTGTGACGGCGTCCGGTTCGATCTCGGATGCCAAGAGCACGACGCGCGCCTATTACGGCGACGACGAGCAGCTGTCGGAAGACACGTGCGGCGTTCCTGCGGGTACGCGTCAGTTCGGGATGCTGAAGTCGTCGACCGGGCCTATACCTGACAGCGGGCCCGCGATCGTGACGTCGTATGTCTATGACGCGATGGGTCGCACCGTCGGCACACGGGTCACCGGCGACGAGGCGTGGTCGTGCACGACGGTAGATGCGCGTGGTCGCACGGTGAAGGAGGTCTCGGCGGGCGGGGACGATGTCGCAACCGACACGGTCACGACGACCTATGCTCCGACGCCCGCGGGACTCTCGGTGACGGTGATCGGAACCCCTGTGCCCGGGTCGCTCACGTCGGCGACGACGACAACCACTGACCTGCTGGGGCGCGTTGTCTCGTACACCGATGTGTGGGGTGTCGTCACGACGCCGGTCTACGAATCGCTCACCGGCCGCGTGCTGCACGTGACGACGGCCAGTCCCGGCGTTGCCTCGTCGACGACGGCGTTCGCCTACGACCGCGATGGTAAGACGACGACGGTGACGTTCGATGGGCAGGTGTATGCGGCGGCGTCGTTCGATGCGAAGCAGCGCCTCGCGCAGGTGTCGTACCTGGGTGGGTCGGCGCTGGGCGTGTCGTGGGATGACACGCGCGGCACGATCGGGGCGCAGACGTGGTCGTTCCCGTCATCGGCGTCGATCACCGATGAGGTGACCCGGTCGGTCGCGGGGCGGATCGTGCGAGAAAGCATCTCGCAAGACGGGCAGTCGTTCGACTCCACCTACGGCTACGACGCGGCAGGCCGCCTCGTCTCCGCGAACATCCCGGGGCATGAGCTGTCGTACGAGTTCGCGTCGTCGGGAGGATGCGGGCCGAACACCTCCGCGGGTGCATCGGGTAACCGCACGCGATACGTTGATCGGTACACGGCGCCGGGGTCGTCGCAGACGGCTGTGATGACGGCGGAGTACTGCTACGACTGGGCTGACCGTCTGGTGTCGAACCCGGTGTGGGGTGCGGGTCCGGGTGCGTCGCACATCGCCGACGGCTTCAACGCCGACGAGATCACGTACGACCTCCGCGGCAACACGACGCGATTGTCGGACCTGTTGTTCTCGTACGACGCCGACAACCGTCACGTGGGGACACGGACGTACGCGGGATCGAAGGTGTCCCTGACACGGGATGCGTCCGGTCGTGTCGTGTCGCGGACCGTGGACCCGGCGGGGGATGCTCCCGAAGTGACATCCCGGTACGTGTATGCGGGTGCGGGGGATAGTCCGTGGGCGGTGCTGTCGGGGGATGCTGCGCCGGTGGTGTTCTTGTCGCTTCCGGGTGGGGTGACGGTCGATATTCCCGCGTCGGGGGCGGCGTCGTGGTCGTATCCGTCGTTGCAGGGTCACACGGTGACGACGGGGGATGGTTCGTCGGCGTCGGGTGTGCTGCTGTATGACCCGTTCGGTCAGCCCCTCGACCCCGACACGCTCGCGCTGGGTACGGGGGCGGCGAATGAGTCGGGTGCGGTGAGTGGGACGACGGGGTGGCATCAGGGGGCGCAGAAGCTGACCGAGGCGTTGGAGACGGCGCTGATCGTCGAGATGGGCGCCCGCTTGTATGTCCCGGCGTTGGGTCGGTTCCTGCAAGTCGACCCGGTCGAGGGCGGCGTCGACAACGACTACGTCTGGCCCACCGATCCGGTCGAGAAAAACGACCTCAGCGGGCGGGCCTGGTGGCACGACATCGGGCGCGCGATCACCGACTCACCGGCTGGTAAGGCAGCGTTGTTCGCGTGCGGGTTCGTCCCAGGACTAGTGGGCGCTGCCTGCGGAGTCGTGGAGACCTTGGCCTATGTGGCGCAGGGACGGCTCGGCGACGCAGCTGTCTCCGCCGCAGGCGCGGTCGCGGGAAGCATAGGCATGAAGGCCGTCTTCAAAGCTGCCGCCTCCACGCTTCAGGCAACAGTGGGGGCCCGAGCGATCGCACAGCTTGGCCGAGTAACGACCCGCGTCGAAGTGCGGCCGATCTCCCGCACTGTTCGCACACAACTAGAAGTACCACTAACCGCGGTGTTCAACGTTGCCAACAACGGGATGGGTGACGCCGTACGTCCGTTGGTAACCGGTTGGCGAGTGAACGTTTTTGGTACGCAAGCAACAAAGCGTAGCGGAGGATGGATGCGGGCCTATGTATATTGAGCGCATACCAGGTTCTGCCCGCGGGGCTCGCGTCGGAGGGTGCCTTTTTGCGGCGGCATTCAGCGCGCCAATGCTCACGTATGACTGGAGCTTGCCGGGCACGAAATCTGCACTCTGGCTGCTTCTCGTCACGGTCTTCTGGTTGGTTCGTCCGTGGTTCATGGGTGTTTGGCTAACTTCGGAATCGGTCATTGTTCGTGGCTGGTTCCGAACATCGGTCATGCTTCTGGCTGAGATCGAAGGAGTTTCTATAGTTCGGTACGCCGGCATGTTCTCGTGGGGATCGATCGGTTGGCTGCCCCTTGCGGGTGCAGTGGCGGTTGTGAAGATCCGAGTGAAGGGCGAGGCGCGCGATTTTCCCGGAACCATCGGAAGGCAAGTAACCGTCCGAGCGGTCGCTCGTCGAATCCGGGAGGCCGCGGGGATTGCATTGACACGCTCGGACTTCGATCCTTTGCAGTGAGCGCAGGCGTTGTGGACGGCGTACCAGGCGGACGGCTCTGCCAAGGCTAGGTGGACAACGACAACGTGTCCGCGGTATCCCCTTCTCAGGTAAACGCCGCAGATGCCGTCCTGGCGCGTCCAGAAGCCCCCGGCGCGATCGTCGCGGGCGCCTGTACAAGGGCAAGTCTGAGGCCTGCCAATACGATCGCGCGTTGGTCAGGACGTCTTGCAGAGACGATCACGGCCTCAGGCTCCCGGGAAACGTGCTGCACCGGTGAACACCTACGCTCGAGGTAGTCGACAAGGCAAAATTCGATACTACTGAGTGAAAGTTGTTGCGGTAATGAGTATCGATCGAAGAACAAGGAACGGCCGCGTCTTTCGCCTTTTCGTGATGACGTTGATTTTGATTTGGTTTCCGATAGGGGCTCTGATTGCAAGCATTGGACGACCCATTGAGAAGATTTTGTTGTTGATCCTTCCTGTATTTCCTGTGATCGTGGGTCTTGTTTGGGCGTGGCTGCGTGTTTGGTGGGTAGGAGTCTTTCTTGAGAGCGAGATGCTGGTGGCTCGTTCGTGGTGGCGGACACGCTCCTACTCGCGTAGCTCCATAAGGCGAGCGACGGGGGTGTTAGAAGAAGGGTGGTTCTACATTCTTTGCTGGCCCGTTGTGAGCGGATCCTTGCAGAGTGGGGTCGTGCAGCTCGAAACTCAGGACAACCTTTTTTTTTAGATGGTTCTCTCACGTCCCTTGGCTCCGCGCGTGCGGAGGCAGAGCGGGTAAATCGCTGGCTTGGGCTGGATGTGGGAGCGGGCGAAGGTCCGAGGCGACGTCGATCACAGTATGAATAGCCCAGTAATGCGGTACCCAAGGGTGCGCGGATGACGTTTGTCCACCCGGCCCGAGATGGAGCCCCAAGCGACGATTACCGACAAATTGAGTGGAGTTCCGACGAAGGCCGGACAACTCCGTATCCGCTCCCAGTCGTCGCCTGTTGCTCCGACGTCCGCCGGTCATCCTGCGTCACGACCAGAGGCAATCTCCGCCTGGCGATGACGACGATGCTCGTGGACTGAGCGGATCGGGAGTCCGCCAGAGGCCTGCCTCGTGGGGTATCGGGGCTGAACCCGCTCGTTCACTCCAGCAGATGCCGCAGGTACCGTCCCGGCGCGTCCAAGAATCCCCGGTGCAATCGCACCAGCTCCAGGTCTTCCCACGCGCTCTCGCGAATGCCCCACTCGCCGAGCTCGAGGATCGTCGCCCCCGGCAGGGCGGCGAGCACGGGGGAGTGGGTGGCGCAGATGACCTGCGTTCCGCGTGAGCGCATGCGGTCGAGCGACGCCAGCCAGCGCAGCGTGGACGAGAACGACAGGGCCGCCTCGGGCTCGTCGAGGCACGCGAGGCCCGCAACGTAGTGCTCGTGGTCGAGGGCTTCGTCGAGCAGGGCGTTGAACGACTCGCCGTGGCTCATCTCGTGCAAGCTCGGCGCCGGGCCGCCCAGTTCTTCGCGCCACGAGTAGTAGCCGTGCATGGTCTCGGCGCGTAAGAAGAAGCCCCAGCGCGGCGCGCGGGGGCTGCGCTCGATACGCAGCCACTCGCCGAGGGCGCTTTCGCTGCGGCGGGTCTCGGTGCCGCCGTTCGTCGAGCCCCCCTCGGCGGGAAGCCCGGCGGCCTCGGCGATGCCCTCGATGAGGGTGGACTTGCCCGAACCGTTCTCGCCGACGAGAAAAGTGACGCCGGGACCGAACTCCCACCCGTCGCCCGCCGCGACGTCGAGAAACTGCGCCACCGCCGGCACGGTCGCCGGCCACGCGGTGTGGTCGACGGGGGCATCGCGGAACAGCTTCACCCGCTGCACCGGCCGCGGGTCGTGTAGCCACTCGTCGCCGCGGCTCACGTCAGATCCAGGTGGGCAGCCAGTTGTGCAGGCGCCAGAACTCGTACGGCACCGGCAGCCCCGCCCACACGGGGTACCAGAACGCCGAGATCCCCACGCATACCACCACGAAGACGAGCACGACACCCTGACCGCCCGCGCGCGACATGCCGCGCGTCCCCTGAGCGATGTCACGCAGAGCGAATGCGAGCGCGAGCACCAGGAACGGCAGCATCGCCACCGTGTAGAACTGGAAGATCGTGCGCTCGGGGTACAGCAGCCACGGCACGTAGGTGGCGGCGAGCCCCGTCAGCACCAGCGCGTGGCGCCAGTCCCGCACGATGACGAACCGCACGAGCAGATACACGGATGCCGCGACCCCGGCCCACCAGATGAGCGGGTTCGCGAGGCTCGAGATCGCCTCGGTGCAGCCGTCCGGCAGGGCGCAGCCGTTCACCCCGAAGTCGTCTTGGTGCCAATACATCGACGTCGGGCGGATGAGCAACGGCCATTGCCAGGCGGGGCTGGCGTAGCTGTGCGGGGTGACGAGCCCGACGTGGAAGTTGTACATCGCCTGGTGATAGGCCCACAGGTTCTGCAGGGGCTGCGGCACCCACGACCAGAACCCGCTCGCCGACGCGGCGAGGCCGCGCATGTACCCGCCCGAGGTGAACAGCCAGCCCGACCAGCTCGCGAGGTACACGACGGCGGCGACCGGCACGAGCAGCACGAACGAGGCGAGGCCCTGGCGCACGGCATCCATCGGCCACTGCACGACACCCGCGCGGCGGCGCGCGAGCGCGTCGGTGACGACGGCGTAGATGCCGACCCCGGCGAGCACGTACAGGCCCGACCACTTCACGCCGGTCGCGGCTCCCGCTGCGGCACCCGCGGCGAGCAGCCAGGGGCGGTTCCAGAGGATCGGCCCCCACCGGGGCGGATCGCCCTCGCGCGCCGCGACGAGACGGGCCAAACGATCGCCGGTGCGCCGGTGATCGAGGGCGACGAACCAGAACGTCAGCACGACGAAGAACGTGAGAAAGATGTCGAGCAGCGCGATGCGGCTCAGCACGATGCCGAGGCCGTCGATGGCGAAGAGACCGGATGCCACGGTCGCCAGCGGAATCGATCGCGTCAGCGTCCGCGCGAACAGGTAGATCAGCAGCACCGTGGCCGTGCCGAAGACCGCGGCCGACAGGCGCCATCCGGTCGCGGAGTCGGGGCCGAGCACCGCCATGCCGGCGCCGAGCAGGATGCGTCCGAGCGGGGGGTGCACGACGTAGCTGCCGATGCCGGTGAAGACGTCGGTGTCACCGGCGGCGAAGCTGGCGTCGGCGCCCTCGGGCCACGTCGAGGGATACCCGAGCACCCACTGGCTCCACGAGTCCTTCACGTAGTAGGTCTCGTCGAACACGAGCTGGTGCGGATTGCCGAGGTCGATCAGACGCAGCACGGCCGCCACGACGGTGACGAGGGCGGGAGCCAGCCATCGCCACACGCGCAGACCCCGGGGATCGAGGAGCATCGCGTCACGCCACCGGTCGAGTCGCGTTCGCTCGATCGGGGCCAGCAGAGGAGGGCCGACGGTGCTCACGGCCCCCAGCCTAAGGTGGAACGGTGATCATCCTCGCGGCGACGCCCATCGGCAACCTGGGTGACGCCTCGCGGCGTCTCATCGAAGCGCTCGAGAACGCCACCGTCGTGGCGGCGGAAGACACGCGCACCACCCAGCGGCTCATGGCCGGCCTCGGCGTCGAGAACCGTCCTCGCCTGATCGCCCTGCACGATCACAACGAGAAGGAGCGCGCCGCCGAACTCGTCGAGCTCGCGCGCGTCGACGACCTTCTCGTGCTGAGCGACGCGGGCATGCCCACCGTCAGCGACCCCGGTTACGGTCTGGTCGCCGCGGCGGCCGCCGCCGGCGTCACGGTCACCGCCCTGCCCGGTCCGAGTGCGGTCGTCACCGCCCTCGCGGTGGCGGGACTCCCCACCGACCGCTTCGCCTTCGAGGGGTTCCCCCGCCGCAAGCCCGGCGACCGGCGTCGCGCCTTCGCGCAGCTGGCGTCGGAGGAACGCACCCTGGTGTTCTTCGAGTCGCCGTCGCGGCTGGCATCCACTCTCGACGACCTCGCCGCCACCTTCGGCGCGGATCGCCCCGCGGCGGTCTGCCGCGAGCTCACCAAGCTGTACGAAGAGGTCAAGCGCGGAACCCTCGCCGAACTCGCCGCCTGGGCGGCCGAGGGCGTGCGCGGAGAGATCGCGATCGTCGTGGGCGGCGCCAGTGCGCGCGAGGTCGCGTTCCCGGATGCCGTGACCCAGGTGCTCGAACTCGTGCGCGGCGGCACGCGACTCAAAGAGGCCGCGGCCGAGGTGGCGTCGTTGACCGGCCACTCCTCGCGCGAGCTGTACCAGGCGGGACTGGCCGTCAAACGCTGACGCGTCACGCGGTCGGGCGCGTCGGCGCGCCCCCGTAGAATCCTCAGGTGACTTCCGGCCGATCCTTCTACATCACGACGCCGATCTACTACCCCAGCGATCTGCCCCACATCGGGCACGGGTACACGACCGTCGCCGTCGACACGCTCGCGCGCTGGCACCGCCAGGCGGGCGACGACACCTGGATGCTCACGGGCACCGACGAGCACGGCCAGAAGATGCTGCGCGCGGCCGCCGCCAACGGCGTGACCCCGCAGGAGTGGGTCGACAAGCTCGTCACCGAGTCGTGGTTCCCGCTGCTCGAGACCCTCGACGTCGCCAACGACGACTTCATCCGCACGACGCAGCCCCGTCACGAGGAGCGCGTGCAGCAGTTCGTGCAGGCACTCTTCGACCGCGGCTACATCTACGCGGGCGAGTACGAGGCCCTGTACTGCGTGGGTTGCGAGGAGTTCAAGCCCGAGGCCGAGATCGTCGACGGGACCGGGCCGTTCGAGGGGCTCAAGGTCTGCGCGATCCACTCCAAGCCGCTCGAGCTGTTGCAGGAGAAGAACTACTTCTTCAAGCTCAGCGAGTTCCAGGACCGCCTGCTCGAGCTGTACAAGACCGAGCCCGACTTCGTGCGCCCCGAGTCGGCGCGCAACGAGGTCGTGTCGTTCGTGCGCAGCGGTCTGAAAGACCTGTCGATCTCGCGCTCGGCCTTCGACTGGGGCATCACGGTTCCATGGGACCCCTCGCACGTCATCTACGTGTGGGTCGATGCGCTGCTCAACTACGCCACCGCCGTCGGCTACGGCACAGACCCGGTCACCGGAGAGGTCGCCGAGGAGTTCGCCCGCCGCTGGCCCGCCTTCCACGTCGTCGGCAAAGACATCCTGCGCTTCCACGCCGTCATCTGGCCGGCGATGCTCATGGCCGCTGGCCTCGACGTGCCCCGCGGCGTCTTCGCGCACGGCTGGCTGCTCGTCGGCGGCGAGAAGATGTCGAAATCCAAGCTCACCGGCATCGCGCCCACCGAGATCACCGACGTCTTCGGCTCCGACGCGTACCGCTTCTACTTCCTCTCCGCGATCGCTTTCGGCCAGGACGGCTCGTTCTCGTGGGAAGACCTGTCGGCCCGCTACCAGGCCGAACTCGCCAACGGCTTCGGCAACCTGGCATCCCGCACCACCGCGATGATCGAGAAGTACTTCGCAGGGATCGTGCCCCCGGCCGGCGAGTACGCCGAGGGCGATCTCGCCATCCAGCGGATCGTGGCGGATGCCGCGGCCTCCGCCGACGCGGCCGTGGAGCGGTTCCGCATCGACGAGGCGATCCAGGCGATCTGGACAATCGTCGACGCGCTCAACGGCTACATCACCGAGAACGAGCCGTGGGCGCTGGCGAAGGACGAGGCGAAGCGCGAGCGCCTCGGCACCGTGCTGTACACCGCCGCCGAGGGACTGCGCGCCCTCGCGGTGCTGTTGTCGCCCGTCATGCCCGTCGCGACCGACAAGCTGTGGACCGCCCTCGGTGCCGCCGAGAGCCTGGGCGGCGTGCGCGATCAGCCCCTCCGCGAAGCGGGAGCCTGGGGCGTGCTGCAGGCCGGGACGTCGGTCGCCGGCCTGTCGCCGCTGTTCCCGCGCGTCGAGCAGGCGTGACGCCCGTGACCCCTGAGCCGGTCGAAGGGTCCGCCCCCGCCGGCTCCACGCCCGTCGAGCGCCCTCGCGGAACCATCGACGGCGTCGATCCCAGCCAGTACGTGCGTGAGCGCTCGGTCGACGGGCGCCGCGACGTGAGCTACCCGCCCGCGCCCGAGCCGCTCGGCGTGCCCGTCTACGACAACCACACGCACCTCGAGATCGAAGACGGCGACACCGGACTGTCGCTCGACGAGCAGCTGGAGCGGGCCTTGGCGGTGGGTGTCCACGGCGTCGTGCAGGCCGGCGGCGACATCGACTCGTCGCGGTGGTCGGCGTGGGCGGCGCGCACGCACCCGCGTGTGCTCGCGGCCGTGGCCGTGCACCCCAACGAGGCCCCCGTGTACGAGCGGGCGGGGGAGTTGGATGCCGCGATCGCGGTCATCGACGAGCTCGCCGCCGAGCCGCGCGTGCGGGCGATCGGCGAGACGGGCCTGGACTTCTTCCGCACCGAGGCCGACGGCATCCCGGCGCAGATGCGGTCGTTCGAGGCGCACATCGCTCTGGCGAAGAAGCACGGCATCGCCATGCAGATCCACGACCGCGACGCCCACGAGGCCGTACTCGAGACGCTGGAGCGCGTCGGCGCTCCCGACAAGACGGTGTTCCACTGCTTCTCGGGCGACGCCGACATGGCGCGCATCGCGGCCGACCGCGGGTACTACCTGTCGTTCGCGGGCAACGTCACGTTCAAGAACGCGCAGAACCTGCGCGACGCGCTGGCCGTCACGCCGCGCGAGCGCATCCTCGTCGAGACCGACGCCCCGTTCCTCACCCCGGCGCCCTACCGCGGCCGCCCGAACGCGCCGTACCTCATCCCCGTGACGCTGCGGTTCCTGGCGGCCGAGTTGCGGATCGATGCCGACGAGCTCGCCGCGCAGGTCGCCGCGAACACGCTCGAGGTCTACGGGGAGTTCTAGGCCGGCGCAGGGTTCAGCGCTTCTCGTCGTCGAGTCGCGCCTCTTCGGCGCGCTCGAGACGGTCTTTCTCCTTCTGCGCCGCTTCGCGCTCTTCGCGGATCTCTTCGTGGGACTTCGAGTTGTTCGTCATGGAGGGATCCTGTCAGCTCTTCTGCTTCTTCGGCTTGCGTACGAACAACGTTTCGGTCTGCTCGAGTTCCATGCCCTTGGTCTCGGGGATCTTCCACAGCACGAAGACGAACGACAGCGCCGCGAAGAACGCGTAGGCGCCGTACGTGATCGTGAGCGACCAGTCGGCGAGCTGCGGGAAGGTCCACGACACGAGGAAGTTGGCCAGCCACTGCGCGCCGGCGGCGACGCCGAGGGCCTTGCCGCGGATGCGGCTGGGGAAGATCTCGCCGAGCAGCACCCACACGAGCGGTCCCCATGACGCGCCGAACCCGACGACGAAGAGGTTGGCGGCGACGAGCGCGACCGGACCCCAGGCACCCGGGAGCGAGACGTCCTGCCCCGAGCCCGTGGCGAACGAGAACGCCAGGGCCATCGTGCCGAGCGAGAGCGCCATCAGCGCCGAGCCCACCAGCAGCAGGGGCTTGCGGCCGACGCGGTCGACGAGCCAGATGGCGATCAGGGTCACGAGCACGTTCGTCACCGAGGTGATCACGCCGATGAGCAGCGAGTTGCTCTCGTCGAAGCCGACCGCCCGCCACAGGCTCGTGGAGTAGTAGAAGATCACGTTGATGCCGACGAACTGCTGGAACACCGACAGGATGATGCCGATCCAGACGATCGGCTGCAGTCCGAGGGCCTTGCCCGCGAGCGACGCGCTCTTGTTGCGGCGGTCGGCCTCGAGGCCGTTGGTGAGCTCGGTGAGGGTCTTCTCGAGGTCGGCCGGGGGAACGAGGCGGGCGAAGACGGCCCGCGCCTCGTCGGTGCGTCCGCGCGCGAGCAGGAAGCGCGGCGACTCGGGCATCGTGAAGGCCAGCAGACCGTAGACCGCTGCCGGCACCACACCGATGAGGAACATCCAACGCCAGGCTTCGAGCCCCCACCAGAGCTGGTTGTCGGCGGTGCCACCGGCGATGCCGACAAGGACGGCGTTGCTGAGCAGGGCGGCGAAGATGCCGAGCGTGATCGCCAGCTGCTGCAACGACGCCAGGCTGCCGCGGATCTGACGCGGGGCCACCTCGGCGATGTAGGCCGGAGCCACCACCGAGGCGATCCCGATGCCGAGCCCGCCGATCACGCGCCAGATGGTGAGGTCGAGCACGCTGAACGTCAGCGCCGACCCGATGGACGACGCGAAGAACAGCACGGCGCCGATCATCATGACCTTCAGACGACCGAAGCGGTCGGAGAGGGCGCCGGCGGCGATCGCGCCCACCGCGCAGCCGATCAACGCGATCGCGACGACGAAGCCGGTGAGGGTCGGAGCCTTCGTGTACTCGGTCTCGATGGACTGCACGGCGCCGTTGATGACGGAGGAGTCGAATCCGAAGAGGAAGCCGCCGACGGCCGCCGCGATCGAGAGCACCACGGCTCGTCGACCGAAGGGGCTGCGCAGGGTGAAAGCATTCGCGGGGATCGACTGGGTCTGACTCACCCGCACACGCTACTCCTGTCGCCCGGAGCGCGCAGCGAGGCTGACTACAGTGGAACAATGCCCGTTTCCCTGCTCGGTGCCGCCGAGATCCGCCGGCTCGCCGCCGACCTCGACGTCACCCCCACCAAGAAGCTCGGGCAGAACTTCGTCGTCGACGCCAACACCGTGCGCAAGATCGTCCACGTCGCCGGGGTCTCGGCATCCGACCGTGTCGTCGAGATCGGTCCCGGGCTCGGTTCGCTCACCCTCGCGATCCTCGAGACCGGTGCCTCGGTCGTGGCCGTCGAGATCGACCACCGCCTCGCCGAGCGTCTTCCCTCCACCGCCGCAGCGCACGATGTGCCCGCCGACCGGTTGACCGTCATCGACGCCGACGCGCTACGCGTGCAGTCGCTGCCGGGGGAGCCCGAGGTCCTCGTGGCGAACCTGCCCTACAACGTCTCGGTGCCGGTGCTGCTGCACTTCCTCGAGACGTTCCCGTACCTGCGCAGCGGCGTCGTCATGGTGCAGGCCGAGGTGGGGGAGCGGCTCGCCGCCCCGCCCGGGTCGAAGGTGTACGGAGCGCCGAGCGTCAAGGCGGCCTGGTACGGACGGTGGCGGCTCGCCGGCACCGTGTCGCGCCAGGTGTTCTGGCCGGTGCCGAACGTCGACAGCGTGCTGGTCGCCTTCGAACGCGACGCCGACGTACGCGGCTCCGAGGAGCACCGGCGCCGCACGTTCCAGATCGTGGATGCCGCTTTCCAGCAGCGCCGCAAGATGTTGCGCCAGGCGTTGTCCACCGTGCTGGGGGGAACCGCGGCCGAGGCATCGGCCCAGCTCGAGAGAGCCGGCGTCGACCCCACGCTGCGCGGCGAGCAGCTGACGGTCGAGGATTACGCCCGCATCGCCGCCCTCTGACGCGCGGCGGTTCCGCGTCGGGCGGCGGCGCTCGGCGCGGGGCACGGTCGGCCGGGTGGACGCCGATCCGCCCGAGGGGGCGCGGTCGTGCCGCGCTTCTCGCACCGAAATCGAGGGGCATCTGGGCGAATTCGCACCGTGTTCATCACGCGTTCGCGAAACATGCCGGTAACATTTCGAGCCAACCGGGAGCATCACGCCGGTGACGAGGTCGTACCCGACGGCCCGAGAGGAACGAGATGCGTTACGCCGAGTATCCCCGCGCTGAGCGAGTGCTCCTGCACCTGAGCGACACCCACCTGCGTGCGGGAGGAAGCCGGCTCTACGACAGGGTCGACGCCGAGGCGTATCTCGCCCGAGCCGTCGCGTCGATCGAGGCTTCCGGCATCCGCCCGCAGGCGCTCGTCTTCACGGGCGACCTCGCCGACTTCGGTGAGGCCGACGCGTACGACCGCGTCCGCGCGCTCGTCGACCCCCTCGCCGAGCGCCTCGACGCCCGCGTCGTCTGGGTGATGGGCAACCACGACGATCGCGCCACCTTCCGCTCGCACCTGCTGCCCGACGACGGCGCCGACCCTGCAGCCCCCGTCGACCGCGTCGACGAGTTCGACGGACTGCGCATCGTCACGCTGGACACCTCGGTTCCCGGCGCGCACCACGGCGAGGTCAGCACCGCACAGCTGGCCTGGCTCGCCGACGTCTTGGCGACCCCGGCCCCGCTGGGCACCGTGCTGGCGATGCACCACCCGCCCGTGCCGAGCGTTCTCGACCTCGCCGCCTCGGTCGAACTCCGCGATCAGCGGAGCCTCGCCGACGTGCTGCGCGGCACCGACGTGCGGGCGATCCTCGCCGGTCACCTGCACTACTCCACGTTCGCCACCTTCGCCGGCATCCCGGTGTCGGTCGCCTCGGCCACCTGCTACACGCAGGACCTCATGGTGCCCGCCGGGGGAACCCGGCCGCAGGACGCGGCGCAGGGCTTCAACACCGTGCACATCTACGACGAGACGATCGTGCACTCGGTCGTGCCGCTGGCGGCCACCGAGGCCCTGCAGTACGTCGACGCCGCCGAGTCTCAGCGACGCCTACGCGACGCCGGGATCCTGGTGCCGAGCGCGCGCGAGCTCAGCGGACGGGTGTCGCCGCCGACGACGCCGCTGCCGATTCTGCGCTGACCGACGGCTTCTCCCACGGAGCGGCGACCGGGAAGTACCGCTCGAGGCAGGCGCGCAGGGCGGGAACGCGCACCTCTTCGGGGATCTCGGGCACGCTGCCGTCGTTGAGGCAGAACATGTCGGTGTCGCGCCGCGAGACCAGGCGTTCCATCGTGCGCAGCGAATCGAGCTGCGTGGTCTGCACGTACCGTGTCCGCGGCTGCGTGGTGATGACCGCGCGACCCGTCGCCAGCGCGTAGTGGTGGTACAGGCTGTTGGTCACCGAGATGTCGGTCGCCGAACGGAACCGGCTGGCGGCGGTGCGCGCGTAGTCCTCGGCGAACTCCTGCTCCAGCTCGAAGGCCACCGAGCGGCGCAGCGGCGTCGCGCAGTGCTCGAGGTCGAGCGTGATGACGCGGTTGAAGTGCTCCTTGAGCAGCGCGCGGTTCACCCGCAGGGCGTTGTCGTGTCCGGAGCGGTCGACGTGCGACGGGCCGCTGCCGATGCGGACTCCGCTCTCGACGAACCGGCTCACGCCCCCGCCGCTGAAGAACAGCTCGGGAGTGACCGGACGACCGAAGAACATGTCGTCGTTGCTGTAGAGGAAGTGCTCGGCGAGCCCGGGAATGCGGTGCAGCTGGGCTTCGACGGCGTGGGAGTTGTGCGTCGGAAGCACCGACGGATCGGCGAAGAACTCCTCGCTGCGCACGATGGTGACCTTGGGGTGGTCGGCGAGCCACTCGGGAGTGGGGGAGTCGGTCGCGATGAAGATGCGACGCACCCACGGGGCGTACATGTGCACGCTCCGCAGCGCATACCGAAGCTCGTCGACCTGGCGGTAGCGGGCGGCGTTGTCGTCGCCGTCGCCCACGACGTAGCCCTGCATGCGCGCGGCACGCTGACGCTGGAACTCGCTCGAGGAGCCGTCGACCCACGAGAAGACCATGTCGACGTCGGCGGTGAACTCGTTGGGGTGCGGATCGAACATGCCCGACACCGTCGTCCACGTGCGGCCGTACCGCTCGACCTCGACCAGGTCGAGATCGGCCGCGGCGAAGCGACGTCGGGTCAGGGCGCTGGGGCGGGGCGCTTCGATGGTCGTCTTGCCGAAACGCCACAGCTCCAAGCGGGGAGCCAGTGCCGCGCCGTAGCGGTACGAGCCCTCCGAAGAGGTGCGGGGGCGGAAGACGGCGTACGCCTGGACGGTCCCGGGTGCGGGCACGACGCTGTGCGCCGGGACGGGGTCTTCGCCGCGTGCCTTCAGATACACCGGACCGAGGTCGGGATCGCACAGGGCGGCGATCGCGGCGATCGCGTCGGCGGTGTCGACGACGAGCTTGGGGCGACGGTTGGCATCGCGAACGAGCATCACGCGCACGCCCGCGGCCTCGATGGCAGCGGCCGCGGTGAGCAGGTCTTCGCGTTCCGCGAGGGCGGGCGGGGCGGTGTCGTCGATCACGTGCAGGATGCCGTCGTGCATCCGGATATCGGACCGGGACAGCAGGGCGCGCCAGGGATCGGCGTCGATCGACAGGGGGACCATCGGGCGCATGCTGCCTCCTCGGAAGGGGTGGACGGGATTCGGACACCGTATGGTTCCGGCGTTTCGGTCGCGTTTCGGCGGCGGCGCCGATCGACACGGGGGGCGCGCTACTGTCGAAGAGTGACTCGAATCGCGCGTTCCGGCCCGGACCTTCCCGTGACCTCGCGTGAGCGACGGCGGGAAGCGGGCCGACGTTCCAGTTTCGCACACGGCGACGCGGCCGGGCGCACGGTTCTGCGAGCGGGGCGATGACCCCCGCGTCGTCCGAATCCGTCCGCGTGCGCGCGCCCGGGAAGATCAACGTCTTCCTCGAGGTCGGCGACGTTCAGGACGACGGATATCACGAGCTCGCGACGGCTTTCCAAGCCGTGTCGCTGTACGAGGAGATCGTCGCGACACCGGCCGACGACATCACGCTCGAGGTCGCCGCGCGCGGACCGGTCGACGTCGACGGCGTGCCCACCGACGGACGCAACCTGGCGGTGCGGGCGGCGCGCCTGCTCGCCCAGACGGCGGGGATCGATCGGGGCGTGCACCTCGCGGTGCGAAAGGCCGTCCCCGTCGCGGGAGGAATGGGCGGCGGGTCGGCAGACGCCGCGGCGGCACTGGTGGCGTGCGATGCGCTCTGGGGGCTCGGGATGCCGTCGAGCGAACTCGCGCGACTGGGCGCCCGCCTCGGGGCCGACGTCCCCTTCGCCCTGCTGGGTGGCACGGCGGTGGGAACGGGGCGTGGCGACGAACTGAGTCCCGCTCTCGCGCGCGGTCGTTTCGACTGGGTGCTCGTGCCCAACGAGGTCGGAATGTCGACGCCCGTCGTCTACGGCGAGCTCGACGCGCACCGCGAGCGCAACGCCGTCGACATCGGGCCCGCACCCCGCGATCCCGCGGTCGACCCCGACGTGCTGCACGCCCTGCGCCAGGGCGACGCCCGCATGCTCGCCGCCACCCTGCGCAACGACCTCCAGGCGCCCGCTCTGCACCTGCGTCCAGACCTGGCGCGCGTGCTGCAACGGGGCGAGAGCTCCGGGGCCCTCGCGGGGATCGTGTCGGGGTCGGGCCCCACGCTGGCCTTCCTCGCCGCCGACGAAGCCTCCGCCCTGGATCTTCAGATCACCCTGAGCGCGGCCGGCCTCGTCGCCCTCCACGTGCACGGTCCGGTCGCCGGAGCCCGCGTCGCCTGACCGGCGGGCACCATACCCGAGCGTGTCACACAGGGCAATCTGGCCTTGGCGTGATTTCCGCCTGGGTAGCCTCGACCGAGGTGGATCGCCACCGCAGGGTGCCGTACCCGCGGGGTACCACGAAGGGGGACCCCATGAAGGCAGTACTCGACGGCGTCGTCATCGCCGAGGCCGACCGTGACGACCTGGCGTCCATCGAAGGCAACTGGTACTTCCCGCCGGCCGCGGTCCGCGAGGGCGCGCTCCAGCAGAGCCCCACGGCGTACACCTGCCCGTGGAAGGGTGCGGCCCAGTACTGGACCATCTCGCTCGACGGGGCCGAGCTCACCGACGGAGCGTGGTCGTACCCCGACCTTCGCCCCGGCGCCGTCGACCGCGTCGGCAAGGATTTCGCCGGCTACGTCGCATTCGACCGTAAGGTCGTGGTCTCCGACTGAGTCGGGCACGCAGATGATCGAATTCTCGACCGTTTCCAAGGTCTTCCCCGACGGCACGCGTGCCGTCGACGAGTTCAGTCTGGTGATCCCCTCGCGCAAGACGACGGTGTTCGTCGGATCGTCGGGGTGCGGCAAGACGACGCTGCTGCGCATGATCAACTGCATGGTCGAGCCCTCGTCGGGCGAGATCGCGATCGACGGCGACGACATCGGCGGCAAGCCCGCGGTGCAGTTGCGCCGCAGCATCGGCTACGTCATGCAGAACTCCGGTCTGCTGCCGCACTTCACGGTCGCCGACAACATCGCCACGGTGCCGGTCCTGCAGGGGCAGAGCCGCAAGGCAGCCCGTGCGCGCGCGCTCGAGCTGATGAAGACCGTCGGGCTCGACACCGCGATGGCCGACCGCTACCCCAGCCAGCTCTCGGGTGGGCAGCAGCAGCGTGTGGGCGTCGCCCGCGGGCTCGCCGCCGACCCCAACATCCTGCTCATGGACGAGCCGTTCGGTGCCGTCGACCCGATCGTCCGCGACGAACTGCAGCAGGAGCTGCTGCGCCTGCAGAGCGAGATCGGCAAGACCATCGTCTTCGTCACCCACGACATCGACGAAGCCTTCCTGCTCGGCGACCAGGTCGTCATCCTCGAGAAGGGTGCGAAGATCGCGCAGGTCGGAAGCCCGAGCGAGATCGTCGAGAATCCGGCATCCGACTTCGTCGCGAGCTTCATCGGCGCGGTCAAGGGCAAGCGGGCGCTCCACCTCAAGCAGACGGAGAACGGCACCGTCGTGGTGGATGCCTCGGGACGCACGCAGGGTGCGCTCAGAGACGAGCCGTTGTCGTGACGTGGCTCTGGGGCAACTTCCCCCTGGTCGTCGATCTGACCCTCAACCACATCCGGTTGAGCATCATCCCGATCGTGCTCGGGTTCCTCATCGCGATCCCGCTCGGACGGGTGACCCTCACGGGCCGCTTCGCCCGCGGCACGGTGATCACGGCCATGAGCCTGCTGTACACGATCCCGTCGCTGCCGCTGTTCGTCATCCTGCCCGCGATCCTCGGAACGCGCGTTCTGAGCGATACCAACCTCATCGTGGCGCTGACCATCTACGCCGTCGCGATCATGGTGCGTGCCACCTCCGACGCGTTCTTCTCGGTCTCGGCCGAGACGAAGCAGGCGGCGACCGCGATGGGCTTCTCGGCCTGGCGGCGGTTCTGGCAGGTGGAGTTTCCCCTGGCGGGCCCGGTCATGCTGGCGGGACTGCGCGTCGTCTCGGTCTCGACGATCGCTTTGGTCTCGGTGGGCGTGCTCATCGGCTCCGAGAACCTCGGCTACCTGTTCACCAACGGCAAGCAGCGCAACAACCTCGAGGAGGTCGGCGTCGGTATCGTCGCCACCCTGCTCATCGCGTTGCTGTTCGATCTCATCCTCGTCGCCGCAGGCAGGATACTCATGCCCTGGGCGAGGGTGGACCGTGCCGCCCAGCGGCGTGGCAAGCGCGCCGTCGTGGCCGCCCCCCTTGCTGCCGGGGGCACCGAGCCCACCGCAGCGGCCGACGAAGTGTCTCCGAGGGGCCGCGCATGAATCTCTTCCTCGACGCGATCGCGTGGATCTTCGCGCCGCAGAATTGGCAGCCCGGCGGAGTGTCGCCCCTGCCCATCCAAGACCGACTCCTCGAGCACCTGCTGTACACGGTGGTCGCGGTGGTCATCGCCGCGGCGATCGCCCTTCCGCTCGGGTTCTACATCGGGCACACCGGTCGCGGCCGACAGTTCGTCATCGGCTTCACGGGCGCCATGCGCGCGCTGCCGACCCTGGGCGTGCTGTTCTTCCTCACGATGGTGCTGGGCGCCCTGGTGAAGGGGAACTCCGGCATCTTCTGGGGAACGACCGTCGCCCTCGTGCTCCTGGCGATCCCCTCGATCCTCGCGGGTGCCTACGCCGGTCTCGAGTCGGTGTCGCGACCGGCCATCGACGCGGCGCGCTCGATCGGCATGACCGAGATGCAGATCCTCACGCGCGTCGAGATTCCGCTGGCCCTGCCGCTGATCATCGGCGGGCTCCGTGCGGGCACGCTGCAGGTGATCGCCACCGCGGTCATCGCGTCGTACGCCGGTCTCGGTGGGCTCGGCCGCATCATCAGCAGCGGCATCGGCCTCAACGATTACGACCGCATCCTGGGCGGAGCCATCCTGGTGACGGCCTTCGCGCTCGTGGTGGACGCGCTGTTCGCGATCGTGCAACGACTCACCCGCGGCCCCGGAGCAGTCTCCGGGGGTCGCGGCAACAGATTCCGTCGACGGGCGTCCCGTCCCGAGACGGTGGTGGAAACACCAACCCAAGAGAGGAATGTCACAGCATGAGCATTTTCAGTAAAGGCCGGGTCGCCTTCGGCGTCATCGCGGTCGGGGCCGTCGTGGCCCTGGCAGGGTGTTCGCAGGCGGATCCCACCGCTCCCGAAACCGGTAATGCCGGAGGAGACTCCAGCACCATCGTCGTCGGCTCGTTCGCGTTCCCCGAGAGCGAGATCCTCGGCGAGATCTACGCGCAGGCCCTGAAGGCCAAGGGCTTCGACGTGCAGACGAAGTTCAACATCGGACCGCGCCAGCAGACGATCCCCGCCCTGCAGGACGGTTCGATCAACCTGATCCCCGAGTACAACGGCAACCTGCTGGCGTACTACGACACCGCTTTCACGCAGCGCACGACCGAAGACGTCGACGCCGCGCTGACGGATGCCGTGTCCAAGGACGACCTGACCGTCTACGCCTCCGCCGCCGCGGAGGACAAGGACGCCTACGTCGTCACCCAGTCGTACGCGCAGGCGAACGGTCTCACCTCGATCGGCGACCTCGCCAAGGTCCAGCCCTTCAGCCTGGGCGCCAACCCGCAGTTCGCGGAGCTGGGCTACGGCCTCCCGGGCCTCGCGTCGGTGTACGGCGTCAGCAACGTGACCTTCGTGCCCTACGAGGACTTCGGTGGCCCCGACACCGTCCGCGCCCTCGTCGACAACACGGTGCAGGTCGCCGACATCTACACGACGTCGCCGGCGCTGAAGGCCGAGAACCTGCTCGTGCTCGAGGACCCCGAGAACCTCATCGCCGCGCAGAACGTGCTTCCCCTGCTCAGCACGTCGATCGACACGCCGGAGCTGAAGGACGCGCTCGACGCCATCTCGGCCAAGCTCACGACCGACGATCTCATCGATCTGCGCGACCGCGTCGAGGGCAGCGAGCAGGCGTCGGCCAGCACCGCCGCCGCGGACTGGCTCTCGCAGGCCGGTCTCAGCTAAGGCCGCTCACCCCGAACATCGGAGGCCGTCCCCACTCGGGGGCGGCCTCCGTCGTTCCTCGCGCAGAGCGCGCGAGCCCGCGCACCGCGTAGCCTGGGACGGATATGGCACATCTGCTCGGGGGCGAAGCCCTGCACCTGGAATACCCGACCAAGGTCGTCTTCGACTCCGTCTCGCTCGGCGTCAACGAGGGCGACCGCATCGGCATCGTCGGTCGCAACGGCGACGGCAAGTCGAGCCTGCTCGGTATGCTCGCCGGCATCCGTGAGCCCGACGGCGGGCGCGTGACGGTGCGCGGCGGTGTGACCGTCGGCGTGCTCGATCAACAGGACACCCTCGACGACGACGAGACCATCGGCCACGCGGTCGTCGGCGAGCGCGCCGAGCACGAGTGGGCGGGCGATGCGCGCACGCGCGACGTCATCGCCGGACTCCTGGGCGACCTGCCGTGGGACGCGCGCCTCGGCGACCTCTCGGGCGGGCAGCGCCGTCGCGTGGCACTGGCCCAGCTGCTGTCGGGCGACTGGGACGTGCTCTTCCTCGACGAGCCGACGAACCACCTCGACGTCGAGGCCATCACCTGGCTGGCCGGGCACCTCCGGCGGCGGTGGGCGCCCTCGGCCGGCGGCCTGCTCGTCGTGACGCACGATCGGTGGTTCCTCGACGAGATCTGCACCGCCACCTGGGAGGTGCACGATCGCCTGGTCGAGCCCTTCGAGGGCGGGTACGCGGCCTACATCCTTCAGCGCGTCGAGCGCGACCGCCAGGCCGCGACGATCGAACAGCGTCGGCAGAACCTCGCGCGCAAAGAGCTCGCGTGGCTGCGCCGCGGTGCCCCCGCGCGCACGTCGAAGCCGAAGTTCCGCATCGATGCGGCCAACGAGCTCATCGCCGACGTGCCCGAGATCCGCGACCGCGTCGCGCTGCAGTCCCTCGCCGTCGCGCGCCTCGGCAAAGACGTCGTCGACCTTCTCGATGTCGGGGTGACGTACGGCGACCACACCGTACTGAAAGACATCGAGTGGCGCATCGCACCGGGGGAGCGCACCGGCATTCTGGGCGTCAACGGCGCCGGCAAGTCGACGCTGCTGAACCTGGTGACCGGCTCGCTCGAACCCACGAGCGGACGCGTGAAGCGCGGCAAGACCGTCAAGGTCGCCACCCTCACCCAGCGCCTCGACGAGCTCGAGCAGCACATGAACGATCCCGTCCGCGTGGTGATCGCGAATCTGCGCACGACGTACTCGTTCGGTACGGGCTCGAAGGCGAAGGAGCTCACCCCCGGAGAACTCCTCGAGCGCCTCGGCTTCTCGAGCGCCCAGCTCTCGACGCCCGTGAAAGACCTCTCGGGTGGTCAGAAGCGGCGCCTGCAGCTCCTGCTCGTCATCCTCGACCAGCCGAACGTGCTGATCCTCGACGAGCCCACCAACGACCTCGACACCGACATGCTCGCGGCCATGGAAGACCTGCTCGACTCCTGGTCGGGCACGCTCATCGTGGTCTCGCACGACCGCTACTTCCTCGAGCGGGTCACCGATCAGCAGTTCGCGATCCTCGACGCCAAGCTCCGCCACCTTCCCGGGGGCGTCGACGAATACTTGCGGCTGCGCGCGCTCCAGGATGCCGAGCCCTCGCGGTCCGCGGCATCCGGCACCGTGGCGACGGCTCCGGGGCTGCAGGGCGCCGAGCTGCGCGCCGCGCAGAAAGAGGCCTCGGCCACCGAACGACGCATCGAGAAGCTGCAGCAGCAGATCGACAAGGCGAAGGCTGCTCTGGCCGACCACGACCAGGGCGACTACGTGGGCCTCGGTACGGAGATGCAGCGCATCTCGCAGCTCGAGAGCGAGCGCGACCAGCTCGAGATGACGTGGTTCGAGCTCACCGAAGCCATCGGCTGACTCCGGCCACCGGTCCCGCCACGTGCCGCGCGCGGCGGCGCGGGACTCAGTGGATGACGAGCTCGAGCAGCACGATGAAGATGCCGAGGCACGCCGTGGCGAAGCCCCCGAGCAGGCGGCCGAGCAGACCCGCGCCTCGGCGCCGGTAGGCGCTGTACCCGAGGAGCGCGAGCACGAGGAACGTGGTCCACCCGCAGAGCTCAGCCGCGTCGCTGACCGAGACGCCGGTGGCGCCGGCCCACACGAGCACGAGCATCGCGGGCACCGACGCGTAGAGCATGCCCGCGCCGTGACGCATGCCCTCGCGTGTGGCGTGGCGCAGGCCGTGCGTGGCGTGCTCGGTGAGCGTGTGCGCGAAGACGTGGGCGATGAAGAACACGAACAGCGAACCCGTCGACGTCAGCAGCACCTCCCACACCGATTCGGCGTGGTCGTCGGCGATGGTGACGAAGGCGGCGAACACGATCAAGCCGTAGATGGCGGCGGGAGAGCGGAAGCGCACGTCGAACCACGCCTTCACGCGCGTCCACGCCGACGGCGCCTCGACCGGGGCGCTCATGCGTCGAACCCCAGGCTGAGCTTGCGCAGCAGCGTCGCGAGGCGATCGCGGTCGCCGCGCGAGAGTCCCTCGAGCAGCAGGGCCTCGGCATCGACGAGCCGGGTGATCGCGGCATCCACGCGTACGCGTCCGTCTTCGGTCAGGGTCACCAGGATGCTCCGTCCGTCCTGCGGATCGGCCTCGCGCCGCACGAAACGGCGGGCGACGAGTCGGTCGATGCGATTGGTCATGGTGCCGCTCGAGACCAGGGTCTGTTGCAGCAGTTGCTTGGGGCTCAGTTGATACGGCTCGCCGGCACGGCGCAACGCCGACAGCACGTCCCACTCCCACGACTCGATGTCGCTGCGCCGGAACGCCTCTTTGCGCGCGATGTCGAGGTGACGCGACAAGCGTGCGACGCGCGAGAGCACCTCGAGGGGGGAGAAATCGAGGTCGGGGCGCTGATGCATCCACGCATCGACGATGCGGTCGACCTCGTCGCTGTCCCGGCTCACCGTCTCATTATGTCGAGAGCCGTCGCGGTCGCGTCGCGCCGCCCGTGCGAGACGGCGTCGTCTGGCAGACTTGACCGGTGCCCGCGGGCACGGTCCGCTGTGGTGTAACGGCAGCACGACAGCCTTTGGAGCTGTTAGGTCCAGGTTCGAATCCTGGCGGCGGAGCATGACAACACCGACCGAGCTCGCCGTCGTCGTCCTCGCCGCGGGTCAAGGCACCCGCATGCGGTCGCGCACCCCCAAGGTGCTGCACCCCGTCGGTGGTCGTCCGCTCGTCGGTCACGTGCTCGACACCGCGGCGTCCCTCGACCCGGCGCGCATCGTCGTGGTCGTGCGACACGAGCGGCAGCTGGTCGCCGACACCGTCGCCGAGCTCGCCCCGGGTGTCGTCGTCGTCGATCAAGACGAGGTCCCCGGCACCGGCCGCGCGGTCGAGGCCGCGCTGGAGGCGCTCGAGGGGTTCGAGGGCGACGTGCTCGTGCTGAGCGCCGACGTGCCGCTGCTCGAGACCGGAACGCTCACCGAGCTGCTCGCCACTCACCGCACGGGAGGGTCGGCGGTCACCCTCCTGAGCGCCCGCGTCGACCAGCCGTTCGGCTACGGCCGCATCATCCGCGACGACGCCGACGGCGTCCGCCGCATCGTCGAGCAGAAAGACGCCACGGCCGACGAGGCCGCGGTCACCGAGATCAACGTGGGCGTCTACGTCTTCCAGGCCGCGCCGCTGCGCGCGCAGTTGGCGCTCGTGGGGACCGCGAACGCCCAGGGCGAGAAGTACCTCACCGACGTGATCGGGCTCCTCCGCGACGCGCAGCTCGGGGTCGCGGCATCCGTCACCCCCGATGCCTCCGCGGCCCTCGGCGTCAACGACCGTGTGCAGCTGTCGGAGGCGGGGCGCACCCTCAACGCCCGCACCGTGCGCCGGTGGCAGCTCGAGGGCGTCACCGTCGTCGACCCGGCCACGACCTGGATCGACGTCACCGCGACGCTGGCCCCCGACGTCACGATCCTGCCCAACACGCACGTGCGCGGTGCCACCGTGATCGCCTCGGGCGCCACGATCGGACCCGACACCACCCTCGTCGACTGCGAGGTGGGCGAGGACGCCACCATCACGCGCACCGATGGAACGCTCGCGGTCGTCGAAGCGGGAGCCACCGTCGGCCCCTTCGCCTACCTGCGCGCCAACGCGCGCGTCGGCGTGAACGGCAAGGTCGGCACCTTCGTCGAGGTGAAGAACTCCTCCATCGGCGAGGGAAGCAAGGTGCCCCACCTGTCGTACATCGGCGACACCGACATCGGTCGCGGCGTCAACCTCGGCGCGGGAGCGATCACCGCGAACTACGACGATCTCACCAAGCACCGCACCGTGATCGGCGACGAGGTGCACAGCGGCTCGCACAACGTCTTCGTCGCGCCGGTTACGATTGGAGACGGCGCCAAGACGGGCGCCGGCGCCGTCATCCGCAAGGACGTCCCCGCCGGTGCGTTGGCGCTCAGCGTGGCACCCCAGCGCAACATCGAGGGGTGGGTCGAGAAGAACCGACCGGGCACTGCGGCGGCCGACGTGGCCGCGCGGGCCCGGGCTGAACAGGAAGCGGCCGATGGCTCGTAAGAAGAATCGTGTAGATCTCGACCGCGACAACGGCATCGCCCCCGGCCTCGTCGCCAAGACGAAGAAGCGGCTGGTCGTCGCGTCCGGACGCTCGCACCTCGACCTCGCCGCACAGGTCACCCATCACCTGGGCACCGAACTGGCCCCCACCGAGCACCGCACCTTCGCCTCGGGCGAGATCTACACCCGCTTCGAGGTGTCGATCCGCGGGTGCGACGTGTTCGTCATCCAGTCCTTCGGGCCGCCGGTCAACGAGTGGCTCATGGAGCTGCTCATCATGCTCGACGCGCTCAAGCGCGCCTCGGCCAAGCGCATCACGGTCGTCGCTCCGTACTTCCCGTACTCGCGGCAAGACAAGAAGGGCCGCGGCCGTGAGCCGATCAGTGCCCGTCTCGTCGCCGACCTGCTGAAGACGGCCGGCGCCGACCGCATCATGAGCGTCGACCTGCACGCGGCGCAGATCCAGGGCTTCTTCGACGGCCCCGTCGACCACCTCTTCGCCAAGCCCGTGCTGCTCGAGCACTTCCAGCACACGCTCACCGGCGAAGACCGCGAGACCCTCACGGTCGTCTCGCCCGACATGGGCCGCGTGCGCGTGGCCGACACCTGGTCCGACAGCCTGGGCGCGCCGCTCGCGATCATCCACAAGCGCCGTGACCCGAAGGTCGCCAACCAGGTCTCGGTGCACGAGATCGTCGGTGACGTGAACGGCCGCACCTGCCTGCTGGTCGACGACATGATCGACACCGGCGGCACGATCCAGAAGGCCGCGCAGGCGCTCAAGGCCGCTGGTGCCCGCAAGGTCATCGTCGCCGCCACCCACGCGATCTTCAGTGACCCGGCCACCGAGCGACTGCAGGATGCCGCGATCGACGAGGTCGTCGTCACCGACACCGTCCCGCTGCCGCCCGAGCGCCGCTTCGACCGGCTCACGGTGCTGCCGATCGCTCCGCTGCTGGCCCGCGCGATCCACGAGGTCTTCGAGGACGGCTCGGTCACGAGCATGTTCGGCGGCGACGCGTAAGCGACCGTTCGAAAACCCCCGCCCGCGGTTCGAGGCGGGGGTTTTCGCGTCCTCGTTCACAGCCCGCACAAAGGTGTGAACCGGAACGCCACCAAGGTCGTGTCCCTACCGTGAGAACGAACGCGCCGCGAGGCACGACCGAAGGAGGACCCTCATGATCCGCACCACAGCCGTACCCCGTCCCGTCCGCATCGGCACCGCCCTGCTGGGCGTCGCCGGAATCGTCACCCTCGCCGGATGCTCCGGCGGTACCACCACCACCGACGCCGCGGCCCCCGCCGAGACCAGCGCCGCGAGCGCTGCCCCCAACGCCACCGCGAGCGCTGCCGCCGGCGGCTCGACGGCCGCGGGGACCTACACGGACGGCACGTACGAGGCCACCGGTCAGTACGCCACCCCCGAGAGCGTCGAGACCATCGACGTCACCCTCGTCCTGGCCGGTGACACCGTCACCGACGTCACGGTGACGGGCGACCCGCAGGCGGCCGAATCGCAGCGCTACCAGGGCGAGTTCATCGGCGGGATCAAGGACGAGGTCGTCGGCAAGAAGCTCGACGAGATCTCGGTGAGCAAGGTGGCCGGTTCGTCGCTGACCAGCGGCGGATTCATGAAGGCCGTCGACACCATCAAGACCGAGGCGAAGGCCTGACCCTCGTGTCCACTCCGACCGCGACGGGCTCGACCTGGGTCTTCGACGCGATCGGCACGTCGTGGGCGATCGAGACGGCACACCCCCTGCCCTCGATCGCCCGCGACGCGGTGTCGGGCGTCGTCGAGCGTTTCGACCGGGAGTGGTCGCGATTCCGCGACGACTCGCTGGTGTCGGCCCTCGCCGAGGGCCGGGCGGCATCCGTGCCCGCCCCCGACGACGCGCACGCCATGCTCTCGATGTACGACGAGCTCGACGCCGCGACGGGCGGGGCGGTCAACCCGCTGGTCGGCGACTCGCTGGCCCGTCTGGGCTACGACGCGCGACTCACGCTCGCCCCCCGGGGTGAGCCGCAGCCCGCACCGTCGTGGCGCGACACCCTGACGTGGGGGAGCGATCAGCTCGCCTTGCGCGCACCCGCGACGATCGACGTCGGCGCCCTCGGCAAGGGGCGGCTGGTCGACCTCGTGCACGACACGGTGCGCCGTCACGTCGACGGCGACGTCGTGGTCGACGGGTCGGGAGACCTGGCCGCGAGCGGGGCCCCGATCCGCGTCGCCCTCGAGCACCCCTACGATTCGACGCGCGCGATCGGCGTGGCCACCGTGGTCGACGGCGCGCTGTGCGCCTCGGCGATCAACCGACGCGCGTGGGGAGACGGGCTCCATCACGTCCTCGACGCCCGCACGGGAGCGCCGGTGCGCGCGTTCGCGGCGACCTGGGCGCTCGCCGACACCGCGATGCGGGCCGACGCCCTCGCGACGGCACTGTTCTTCGACGGCGGGCCCGAGCTCGCCGCCACCTGGAAGGCGCACTGGGTGCGCATGCGTACCGACGGCCGCGTGGAGTGGTCGCCCGGATTCGACGGAGAGGTCTTCTCGTGACCACCACCCTCACCGCGGGTTCCACCCGCGTGCTCGGCTTGATCGGCCGGGTCTCGATGTACCGGCTCGTGATGTTCTCACTGGGCCTTCTGGCGCTGATCGCGCTCGTGCTGTCGTTCGCCGGCCAGGTCGGTCCGCAGCCGCTCGAGATCGTCGTCAGCGCGGTGGTACTCGCGCTCGCGTGCGCCCTCACCGATCTCGCGGCGCAGAGCCTGCTCCGGATGCCGCGCCGGCTCGAGTCCTCGCTGATCACCGCCGCGATCCTGCTGTTCGTGCTGCGGCCGACGCTGGAGCCGATCGGCCTCGCCGGTCTCGTGCTCGCGGGTGTCGTGGCATCCGCATCGAAGTATCTGCTCGCCTGGCGCGGTCGCCACATCTTCAACCCGGCCGCCACGGGAGCCGCCGTCCTGACCATCGTCAGCATCTGGGCGCCCGATCTGGGCTCCTCCGCCTGGTGGGTCGGCTCGCCGTGGATGGCGGCCCCCGTTCTCGTGCTGGGCGTGCTGCTGCTGGTGCGCACCGACAAGCTCCCCGTGGTCGTGACCTTCTGGCTCGTGGCCATGACGGTCGCTTTCGTGCGCACGACGGTGCAGTTCCAGGCGGCGGGGTTCCCCGTCGATGTGCCGACCGTGCTGCTGCAGGTCGCGTTCTCGTCGCCGTTCCTGTTCCTGGGGGCCTTCATGCTCTCGGAGCCCCTGACGCTGCCCCCGCGCCGCGCGCAGCAGTACGTCGTGGCGGTCGTGGTCGGCGTGCTGGCCGGCTGGCCGCTGGCGGTCGGCGCGATCACGCTCGGTCAGGAGCGCGCCCTGCTGATCGGAAACCTCGTGGCGTTCCTGTTCTGCCTGCGTGCCGCGGTGCGACTTCGGGTGGAGCGGCGGCGGGACCTCACTCCCACCGTGCGCGAACTGACGTTCCACGCGGCGCGACCCTTCTCGTTCTCGCCCGGGCAGTACCTCGAGCTCGATGTGCCCCACCGTCGCCCCGACGGTCGCGGAACGCGCCGCGAGTTCTCGATCGCCTCAGCCCCCGAAGACCTGCCCGAGGTGCGCATCGCCTTCAAGGACGGTTCGCAGTCGTCGTACAAGAAGGCCCTCGCCGCGGTCGAGCCCGGCGGAACGCTCGCGGTGACCGGCGTGTGGGGCGACTTCGTGCTCCCCGCGCGCCCCACGGCGCCCGTGCTGATGGTGGCGGCCGGCATCGGCGTGACCCCGTTCGTGTCGCAGTTGCGGCACCTCGCCGCCACGGGTCAGCGTCGCGACGCCGTGCTCGCCTATGTCGTGTCGGGGTCGGACGAGCTCGCGTTCCGCGACGACATCGTCGCCAGCGGCATCCCGGTCGTGGTGTTCTCGCCCGACGAGCCGGTCGATCTGCCGGCCGGGTGGGTCTGGGCGGGACCCGATCGGGTGGATGCCGAGGGGCTCCTGCGCGCCGTTCCCGACCTCGCGCAGCGTGCGGCCTACGTGTCGGGCCCGCCGCGATTGATCGCGGCTCTCGCACCCGCCCTGGGGAAGGCGAAGTCGCTCACGACCGACGCGTTCGCGGGGTACTGAGCGGCCGAGGTGGCGTATGCGGCGGCGGGCGGCGGGGGATCGACCCGGCCGTCCGCCGGGCTCGGTCTACAGTGAACGCGTGCCCACTCCCGACTTCGTCCTCGAGCTGCGCCGCCACGTCGGCACCATGCCCCTGCCGCTCGTCGGCGTCACCGCGGTGATCGTCCGCGGCGACGACGTCTTGCTCGGTCGCCGCAGCGACTCGGGTCGGCTCACCCCGATCACCGGCATCGTCGACCCGGGTGAGGAGCCGGCCGATGCCGCGGCGCGCGAGGCCGAGGAAGAGGCCGGCGTGCGCATCGACGTCGACCGACTGGTCTGGGTTCACCAGATCCCGCGCGTGACGTACGACAACGGCGATCAGAGCGACTACCTCGACCTGGTCTTCGCCTGCACGTGGCGCTCGGGCGAGCCGGTGCCGGTCGACGGCGAGATGACCGAGGTCGGTTGGTTCGCCCTCGACGAGGTCGACGCCCTCCTCGACGCCGAGATGGCCGGGCGCGTGCGCGCCGCCCGCCAGACCGGTCCCGCGCGTTTCGAGCGCCGCGCCGACTGAGCGCGTCGGCTCACACGGGGTCGGCGGGCTTCGCGGGCAGGCGCACCTCGAAGGTCGTGTCACCGGGCGTGCTCCGCACGCCGATCGTGCCGTTGTGCGCCTCGACGATCGCGCGGGCGATCGAGAGCCCCAGACCCGTTCCGCCGGTCTTGCGGTCGCGGGAGCGATCGCCGCGGGCGAAGCGCTCGAACAACTGCGCAGCGACCGAGGGATCGATGCCCGGGCCGTCGTCGTGCACGCGCAGCACGGCTTCGTCGCCCTCGTGGGCGACCGAGACGGCCACCACGGTGCCCGCCGGCGTGTGCGTGCGGGCGTTGGCGAGGAGGTTCGCGACGACCTGGTGCAGACGCGAGGAGTCGCCGGCGAGCTCGACCGGTTGGTCGGGCACGTCGATGGTCCAGGCGTGGTCGGGTCCGGCGGGACGCGCGTCGCCGACGGCCTCCACCGCGAGGCGGGTGAGGTCGACCGACCCGTAGACGAGCTCCTGGCCCTCGTCGAGGCGCGCCAGCAGCAGCAGGTCTTCGACGAGCGTCGTCATGCGCAGCGACTGCGCCTGGATGCGTTCGAGCGACTGCTCGGTGGTCTCGACGGCCAGCTCGATGCGTTGGCGGCTCTCGTCGTCGTGCGCTTGGCGCATGGCTCGCAGCGACAACTCCGAGAACCCGCGGATGGATGCCAGGGGCGTGCGCAGTTCGTGACTGGCATCCGCCACGAAGCGGCGCATGAGCTCCTCATTGCGCTGGCGAGCCGTCAGCGAGGCGTCGACGGTGTCGAGGAGGGAGTTGAGGGCGAGGCCGACCTGACCGATCTCGGTGTGCTCGTCGACCTGGTCGGCGGGGACGCGCTCGGTGATCGACACGTCGCCCTGGTCCATGCGCAACGAGGCGACGCGGGTGGCGGTCTCGGCGACGGCGCGTAGCGGCTTGAGCCCCAGGCGGATGACGATGGCGATGACGACGGCGAGCAGCAGCAGGCCGCCGGCGGTCACGAGGGCGACGGTGGTGAGGATGGCCCCGATGTAGCCCGTGACGTTGGACAGGGGGAGCCCGACCAAGAAGGCGACCCCGCCGGGTGAGCTGTAGGAGCGCACGAGGTACTCGCCGAGGTTGGGCAGGTTCACCGTCTGCGCGGCGGGGTCGGTGGAGCGCAGGCTGTCGGCGATCTGCCCGAGGTCGTCGGTGGTCAGGGCCCGCGCGCCGCCCTCGCTGACCACGGCGCCGGTGAGGGCGTTGCGCGAGTTCATCACGAGCAGGGTGCCCGGGTCGCGGGGGCCCGCCTCGAGCACTTCTTCGGCCGTGCTCTGGAATCCGATCTGCGACTGCACCGACGAGGCGGCGTCGGTGACCGAGGCGTCGAGGTTGTAGAAGAGGATCTGGCTCAGGATCGCGCTGGTCGAGATGCCGATCATCACGAGGATGAACGCCACCATGCCGATGACCGCCGTCATCAGGCGCGCCTGCAGGGTCCAGGGCCGGCGCAGGCGCGTGAACCTCTCACCCGCGGTCGCGGGGGGCGGCGCCGGTCGCGGGGGAATGCTCACTGGGGGGCTTTGATCATGTAGCCGACGCCGCGCACCGTGTGGATGAGCGGCTCGTGGCCGGCGTCGATCTTCTTGCGCAGGTACGAGATGTACAGCTCCACGACGCTGGAGCGTCCGCCGAAGTCGTAGTTCCAGACGCGGTCGAGGATCTGCGCCTTCGACACCACGCGCCGCTGGTTGCGCATGAGGAAGCGCAGCAGCTCGAACTCGGTCGCCGTCAGCTCGATCTCGTGGCCCCCGCGCACGACCTCGTGGCTGTCTTCGTTGAGCGACAGGTCGCCGACGCGCAGGATGGGCTCGGAGTCGCGGGTGAGTGCGGTGCCCGCGCGCCGCATGAGGCCCCGGAGCCGCGCCACGACCTCTTCGAGGCTGAACGGCTTGGTGACGTAGTCGTCGCCGCCCGCGGTGAGGCCGGCGACGCGGTCGGCCACCGCGTCCTTCGCGGTGAGGAAGAGCACGGGCACGTCGTTGCCCGAGTGACGCAGTCGCTGCAACACCGCCATGCCGTCGAGGTCGGGCATCATGATGTCGAGCACCATGGCATCGGGCTCGAAGTCGCGGGCGGCCGACAGGGCGTCGAAGCCCGACCCGGCGGTGCGCACCTCCCAACCCTCCATGCGCAGGGCCATCGAGAGCAGATCGGTGAGCATCTGCTCGTCGTCGACGACGAGCACCCGCAGGGCGCTCCCGTCGGGGCGGGTGAAGGCGGGGGCGGGGGCGGTCGCGGTCATGGAACTCATTGTGCTCGCGTATCTATGAGCTTTCTATGGCGTGGGTTATGGGAATCCTGAGAGCCGCGCAGCAGGCGCCTGAGAAGGACCAGCGCGACCACGCCGAGACCGGCCCCGAGGGTGTTCGCGACGACGTCGCGCGCATCGGCGACGCGCGTGGGAAGGAACACCAGCTGGGTGGTCTCGATCGAGATGCTCAGCAGCAGAGCGATCAGGAGGCCGTGCCACCAGCGCCCGCCCCAGCCGAGCACGAGCAGTCCCAGGGGGACGAACATCGCCACGTTCGAGGCGGACTCCACCACATCGAACGTGACCCACGCGGTGGGCGGCCACGCCGCCAGCACGCGCAGGACGGCGGTGAGGATGCCGCCCACACCGGCGTCGTATATCGAGGGGCGCAGCGTCATCCACCAGAGACCGAACGCGTACAACGCCGAAGCGGCGACGAGCAGTGCTCGCCGCCGCTTCGAGAGGGCCCTGATCAGTGGGTGTCCTCGGCTTCGATCTCGGTGCGGTCGCCCGACCAGAGGGTGTGGAACGTGCCCTCTTTGTCGATGCGGCGGTACGTGTGCGCCCCGAAGAAGTCGCGCTGACCCTGGATGAGGGCGGCGGGCAGACGCTCGGCGCGCAGGCCGTCGTAGTACGCCAGCGACGAGCTGAACGCGGGGGCCGGGATGCCGCTGTCGGCCGACAGCGAGACGATGTGACGCCAGGCGTCCTGCGCGCGGCCCAGGGCCTCGACGAAGTACGGAGCGGTCAGCAGCACGGGCAGCTCGGGGGCGGCGTCGTAGGCCTCGGCGATGCGGTTGAGGAACTGCGCGCGGATGATGCAGCCGCCGCGCCACAGCTTCGACACGGCGCCCAGGTCGATGTTCCAGTCGTACTGGGCGGCACCGGCGCGGATCTCGTCGAAGCCCTGGCTGTACGCGACGATCTTCGAGGCGTACAGCGCCAGGCGCACCTGCTCGATGAACGCGTCGGCGTCGGCGCCCGCGAGCACGTCCGTGCCCGAGGGGCCGGGGAGCTCGCGCGAGACCTCGCGCTGCTCGGGGTGGCTCGACAGCGACCGGGCGAAGGTGGCCTCGGCGATGCCAGAGACGGGGACGCCCAGGTCGAGGGCGGTCTGCACCGTCCAGGCGCCGGTGCCCTTGGCACCGGCCTGGTCGAGGATGACGTCGACCAGGGGCTTGCCGGTGTCGGCGTCGGTCTGGCGCAGGACCTCGGCGGTGATCTCGATGAGGTACGACTCGAGCTCCCCGCGGTTCCACTCGGCGAACACGTCGGCGATCTCGGCCGGGCTCTTGCCGGTGGCGCGACGGATGAGGTCGTACGCCTCGGCGATGAGCTGCATGTCGGCGTACTCGATGCCGTTGTGCACCATCTTCACGAAGTGGCCCGCGCCGTCGTGGCCGACGTGCGCCACGCACGGCTCGCCCTCGGCGACCGCGGCGATGGACTTCAGGATGGGGCCGAGGGTGGCCCAGGCCTCGTCGGAGCCGCCGGGCATGATCGAGGGGCCGAGCAGCGCGCCCTCTTCTCCGCCCGAGACGCCCATCCCGACGTAGTTGATGCCCGTGTCGCGCACGGCCTTCTCGCGGCGGATCGTGTCGGTGAAGAGCGCGTTGCCCCCGTCGACGATGATGTCGCCCGGCTCGAACACCTTCACCAGCTCGTCGATGACGAAGTCGGTGGGGCGGCCGGCCTTGACCATGATGATCGCCGTGCGCGGAACCGACAGCGACGCCGCGAAGTCGGCGTACGAGAACGAGGGCACGAATTCGGCCTCGGGGTGCGCCTCGACGAGGTGCTCGGTCTTGTCGGCGCTGCGGTTGAACACCGCGACCGTGTTGCCCTCGCGGCTGGCGAGGTTGCGCGCGAGGTTCGAGCCCATCACGGCCAGGCCCACGACGCCGATGTTGGCGCGGCCGTCGCCCTCGCCCTGGGGGCGGGAGTCGGCCTCGACGGTGGGGCGGTCCACCTCTTCGATGCCGGGCGCACCCTCGTGCACCTGGGCGGCTTCGTGAGGGGCCTGATCCTGGTCGGTCGAAGGTCCGGTCGGGGAGGGGGTCGACGTCATTCGTTGCTCCGTATTCGGGTGCGAGAAAGGGGTGGGCGAGCGCACGCGGGCTGCCGCTGCCACTGTATCGGCTCGACCCGCGTGTCTCTCAGGGGGTGGCGAGGCGGAGCAGGGCGATGGCTTCGTCGACCTGCTCCTGGGGCGTCATGTCGAGGTCGATGCGGATCGCCTGCTCGTCGGCATCCGGGATCTCGAGGGTCTCGAACTGCGACGTCAGCAGCGACGGCGGCATGTAGTGGCCCTGGCGGCGCAGGAGACGTTCGAGCACGAGCTTCGGGTCGCCCATCAGCAGCACGAACGACACCTGGTCGCGGCGCAGCACGTCGCGGTAGCTGCGCTTGAGCGCCGAGCACGTGATGACGCCGGGGCGTCCGGCGGCGATCTGCCCGTCGATCCAACCGGCGACCCGGTCGAGCCAGGGCCAGCGGTCGTCGTCGTTCAACGCGTGACCGGCCGCCATCTTGGCGACGTTCTCCTGCGGGTGCAGGTCGTCGCCCTCTTGGAAGTCCCAGCCGAGGCGACCGGCGAGCATTCCGGCGACCGTGGACTTGCCGGTTCCGGCGGGTCCCATGAACACGAGGACGGGGGGAGCGGATGCCGACGACGCGGCGGGCCGTTCGGCGTCGACGTGTGCGGCAGAGGTCGGTGTGGAGGTCATGTCGTGGTTCCCTTCGCTCGACTCAGACGAACACGCTGATCACGAGGACGCCGGCCAGGCCCGTGACCGAGATCACGCACTCCAGCACGGTCCATGTTTTCAGGGTCATCGGGATGTCGAGACCGAAGTACTCCTTGATGAGCCAGAATCCGGCGTCGTTGACGTGGCTGAGGAACACCGATCCCGCACCGATCGCCAGCACGAGCAGCGCGGTCATGGGGGCGTCGAGGGTCTCGGTGAGCGGCTGGAGGATGCCGGCGGCGGTGATGGTCGCCACCGTCGCCGAGCCGGTCGCCACGCGGATGACCACGGCGACGAGCCAGGCGAGCAGCAGGACCGACACGCTGGAACCGGCGACGAGGTCGGCGATCACCTTGCCGATACCCGTGTCGACGAGGACCTGCTTGAAGCCTCCACCGGCGCCGACGATGAGGAGGATGCCGGCGATCGGACCGAGAGAGGAGCCGACGACGGTCGTGAGGCGGGCGCGATCGAAGCCGGCGCCGCGGCCGAGGACGACGAAGCCGACGAGCACGGCGAGCAGCAGCGCGATGATCGGCAGGCCCAGGAAGTCGATGACGACCTTCCACGCGTCGGTCGAGCCCGGCGCGACGATGTCGGCGACGGCCTTGAGCAGCATGAGGAAGACGGGCAGCAGGATGCTGCCGAGGGTGGCGGCGAACGACGGGCGTCGCGCGGGCTCGTCTCCCTTCTCCTCGGCCGAGAGGAAGAGCTCGGGGACGGGCACCGGAGCCCAGCGGGCGGCGAGGGGCGCGAACAGGGGGCCGGCGATGATGACGGCGGGGATCGCCACGATGACGCCGAAGAAAAGGGTGAGGCCGAGGTTGGCGCCGAGAGCGTCGATCGCGGCGAGGGGGCCGGGGTGCGGGGGCACGAGGCCGTGCATCGCCGAAAGGCCGGCGAGGGTGGGGATCGCGATCTTCATCAGGGCGACACCCGAGCGGCGGGCCACGAGGATGATCACGGGCACCAGCAGCACGAGGCCGACCTCGAAGAACATCGGCAGTCCGATGATCGCGCCGATGAGCCCCATGACCCACGGCAGGCTGCGCGGGGTGGCGCGGGCGACGAGGGTGTCGACGATGCGGTCCGCTCCTCCGGAGTCGGCCAGGAGCTTGCCGTAGATGGCGCCGAGGGCGACGAGGATTCCGACCCCGCCCATGGTGGATCCGAAGCCTCCGGTGAAGCTCGTCACGGTGGTGGGGATCGCCATGCCGGCCACGACACCGGTGGTCAGGGCGCCGATGGTCAGGGCGAGGAAGGGGTGCAGCTTGCCCCACGTGATCAGCACCACGATGAGTGCGACGCCCACGAGGGCGGCGGTGATGAGCTGCCCGGCGGGCGCGGCGGGACCGCTGTCGGCGGCGGCGAGCACGAGCGCGGGGGAGAGGGATGTGATGGCCATGAGCGTCCTTGGTCCGGCGGGCGGCAGCGATACCGCAGGTCTATTTGTCGTACATAAAAGCACAGGATGACGAATTCTGCACGACAAATATGTCTGTCAGTCCGGATGACGTCTGTCATCATCGGGGGATGACGATGGACCGTCCGCCCGTGCCGACCCTGCACGACGCACTCGTGGACCGCGTCGGCTCCGCCATCGTGCGCGGCGAGATCGCCGCGGGGTCCCGCCTGGTCACGGGCGAACTCGCCGAGGGGTCGTCACGCGGGGCCGGACGCGAGGCGGTGCGCGTGCTGCAGTCGCTGGGGCTGGTGCGGGTGCGACGCAAGACCGGCGTCGAGGTGCTGCCGGCGACGGACTGGAACGTCTACGCCCCGGAGATCATCGCCTGGCGACTCGCCGGACCCGGTCGCGACGCGCAACTGCGCGAACTCGGTGAGCTGCGCGCGGCCATCGAGCCGCTCGCGGCGCACGGGGCGGCGGTCCACGCCGACGACGCGCAGCGTCGGGAGCTCGTCTCCGCCGTCATGGAGATGGCGCGTACCGAGAACCACGCCGACGGCGGGGAGTACCTCGCGGCCGACGTGCGGTTCCACCGGACGCTGCTCTCCGCGTCGGGCAACGCGATGTTCGCCGCGCTGGGCACGGTCGTCGAATCCGTGCTCGTCGGGCGCACGCTGCACGAACTCATGCCGCACGACGCCAACCCGCACGCGGTGCGCTGGCATCAGGACGTGGCGTTCGCCGTGACCGCCGGGCGTGCTGATGAGGCCGCCGACGCGATGCGGTGGATCGTCCGCGAAGCGGACGACGCCATGCGGGGCGTGGCCCGAGAGGACTGAACGGCGTCAGTGCTTCTTGTACGCCGCCGAGCGGCCCAGGGTGAAGAGGGCGCCGACCGTGCCGACCAGGCCGATCGCGGCGATGCCGCCGATGACCCAGAGCACGACGTGAGAGAAGAAGCCGCTGTCCATGATGATCCTCCGGGTCGATTGGCCTCTCGACTCTACCGTCGCGCCCACCGAACCGACGCCGTGCGCCTCCGCGGCTCCGCACCCCCGGCGGTGCCGCACGCATCGGCGAGGGTGGTCGGGGCGGTGGCCGCGGGAGCTCGTCGAGCCCCGAATGAGCGTCGAGGAGGCCCACCTCCGGGCGGGTCGTGCCGACGGTCGCGCGCTGGTAGACTTCCGGGGAACTTCGGCGAGGGAATGCCGCGCACCGTCAGGTGCACGCGGCATCCGTGATCGACGCGGTGATGCAGGCTTCCGGCTTTCCTCACGCGATCGCGTTCGAGTCGAATCCAGACCACACACGCGCGGACCCGGTCCGCTCACAAGCTGCGGGACACGTACCCGCGAGGAGAACATCATGTCGGAAGACAACAAGGTCGTCGCGGAACTCCGCGAGAACTTCGGCAAGGGCTTCGCCCGTCGCCTCCGCGCCGCGGGCAAGATCCCGGCCGTCATCTACGGTCACGGCACCGAGCCCCAGCACGTCGCGCTGCCCGGCCACCAGGTCGCGCTGCTCATCCGTCGCGCCAACGCGCTGCTCGACCTCGACATCGCCGGCAAGGGCCAGCTCGTCCTCGTCAAGGACGTGCAGAAGGACCCCGTGCGTCAGATCATCGAGCACATCGACCTGATCGTGATCAACAAGGGCGAGAAGGTCCAGGTCGACGTGCCCGTCACGGTCGTCGGCGAGCCCTTCTCCGGCACGGTCGCCAACCTCGAGAACACCACGGTGTCGCTCGAAGTCGAGGCCACCCACATCCCCCAGAACATCGAGGTCTCGGTCGAGGGCGCCGAGGACGGCACGCAGATCACCGCCGCCGACCTGACCCTCCCCGCCGGCGCGGTTCTGGTGACCGAGCCCGACACGCTGATCATCGGCGTCTCGGTCCCCCTCGACACGCTCGCTGCCGACGAAGAGATCGCCGAAGCCGACGCAGAGGTCGCCGAGGAGCAGTCCGAAGAGGCCGAGGGCGACCAGAACTGATCTCCGGCGGGCCGCGTCACGGCCTGCCGACCACGAGGGGGCGCGTTTTCGCGCCCCCTCGTTTTCTCTGTGCGGGGTCCGAGCGCGGACCCGGAAGGATGGATGCCATGGCAGACACCTGGCTGATCGTCGGTCTCGGCAACCCCGGCCCGCGGTACGAGGCGACCCGGCACAACATCGGTCAGATGGTCATGGATGAGCTGGCATCCCGCCGCCGCGAGGCTTTCCGCGCGCACAAGGCGAACGCGCGCGTCGTCGAGACCTGGCTGCGGCCGGGCGCGGCGAAGCTCGTGCTGGCCAAGCCCAACAGCTTCATGAACGTCTCGGGCGGGCCGGTGGCCGGCCTCGCCCGGTTCTACGGCACCGAGCCCGAGCGCGTGGTCGTCGTGCACGACGAGCTCGACATCCCCTACGACACGATCAAGCTGAAGACCGGCGGGGGTCACGGCGGCCATAACGGGGTGCGCGACATCGCGAAGGCACTGGCGACGCCCGAGTTCCCCCGGGTGCGCGTCGGCATCGGCCGGCCGGTGGGGCGGCAGGATCCCGCGGACTGGGTGCTCGATCCCTTCAGCGCGACCGAGCGTCAGACGCTCCCCATCCTCGTGTCCGATGCGGCGGACGCGGTGGAGATGCTCGTCGACGAGGGCCTGGTGGCCGCGCAGCAGCGCTTCCACGCCCCCCGCAGCTGACACCGCGACCCGCGCGGGTTCGAACGACGACGGCCCCGGTCTCGAGAGATCGGGGCCGTCGATGTGCCGGTGTCACATGCTGGGCGCCACTCCCAGGCCGACCCCGCCCACGAAGGCGACGATGACGGCGATGCCGCCGAGCACGGCGATGACCACGGCGGCGATTCCCCAGCCGCGTCCGCGGTTCTTGACCGCCGCGACGATGCCCTGGATGAAGCCCCAGAGGCCGAAGATGCCGTAGACCGCGAAGGCCGTCACGCTGAGGACGGCGATCAGGATGGCGGTCTGTTCGGTACCGGGCGGGAGGGTGCTCGGGTCGATCTCGCCGCTGGCGTCGGCGTACTGCGCCAGGGAACCGCTCTGCAGGCCCGCGATGAGGGCGCAGACGATGCCGACGACCACGCCGACCATCGACGCGAGGAACGCGATGAGGCCCAGGGTCCGCGAACCCTTCGCCCCTCGGGACGACGGCGGGGGAGCGTAGGCCGGTGCGGCGGGTGCGCCGTACGCGGGCTCCGCGGCGCCGGCGCGCGCGACGGGCGGGTCGTAGGGCTCGGGGGGCGGTGGGGTGACGCTGCTCACGGTGTCCTCCTCAGGTCGGAGACGGGCCGGATCCGCCCGTCGCTCCAGTGTAGGAACGACGGCGGGGTGACCGCCCGGGCTGGACGCGCCGCGCCGGAGCACGGTAGCGCGGGCTCAGACGACCGAGCCCCCGCCCGCCGGCATCGTCGCGACTCCACCGACGACGGCGATCACGATGAACGCCGCGAACAGAAGGGGGCCGAGCACTGACACCACGATCGCCCCGATGCCGGCGCCGCGACCCGCGGCGCGGGCCGTGGCCACCACGCCCAGCACGAAGGCGATGAGGCCGATGACGGTGGCCGTCCAGAACGTGACCTCCGCGGCGAGGACCAGGTCGCGTACGGGTGAGAACACCCGCCAGTCGACCGTCGTCGAGTTCAGGAGGTCGGGGCCGACGCCCCGGGCGATGCGGAAGGCGAGGAACCCTCCGACGGCGGATGCCAGCACCGTGGCGATGAGCGACAGCAGCAGCGCCCAGGTTCCCAGGGGGCGTCCTCGACGTGCGACGGGCGGGGGAGTCAGCAGCGTGCCGGCCGGGGGCGCGACGTGCGGTGCGGCGAAGACCGGGCCGTTCGGGGCGCTCGGAGAGGACATGCGGCCACTCTACGAGAACGCCCGAGCGGACGGTGAGCCGGATCCGGGTGTCGATCACGGGCGACCACGACTGTCCAGCCGGGTCCGATGTCGGTACCCCCGCGTAGACTTCTGCGAGTGACAGTTCCCGGGATCGTGCGCGCCCTCGAGCAGGCTGAGTCGTACCGTGAGGCCGCTTCTGCGGCCTCCGCCGACCTGTCTCTCTCCCTCGTCGACGGACTCGACGCCCCCGTCATCGCGGGCCTCGTCGAACGACGCCGGGCGGCGGGTGAGCCGGGTGCCGTCCTCGTGATCACCCCGACCGGCCGACGCGCCGAGTCGCTCGGTCCGGCTCTGGACGCCGTCCTTCCGGGTGCGCAGGTGCTCCATTTCCCCGCGTGGGAGACGCTGCCGCACGAGCGGCTCAGCCCGAGCCCCGAGACGGTCGGACGCCGCCTCGATGTGCTGCGGCGGATCGCGGCGTGGGATGGGCGGGCACCCCTCGTCGTCACGGCCTCGGTGCGCAGCGCCCTGCAGCCGCTGGCCCCCGGCCTCGGCGACGTCGAGCCGATCGAACTCGTCGTGGGCGGACGCGGTCACGAGCTCGAGTCCGTCATCATGCGCCTGGTCGAGCTGGCCTACCACCGCGTCGACATGGTCTCGCGGCGCGGCGAGTTCGCCGTGCGCGGAGGCATCCTCGACGTGTTCCCCACCGTGGCCGACCACCCCTTCCGCGTCGAGTTCTTCGGCGACGAGGTCGATCAGATCCGGGCCTTCTCGGTCGCCGACCAGCGCTCTCTGCCGGGAGACGTGGCATCCGTGTCGCTCAACCCCAGCCGCGAACTCCTTCTCACCGCCGAGGTGCGCTCCCGTGCCGCCGACCTGCGCGACGGCTACCCGGGTCTGCGTCAGCTGCTCGAGAAGATGGCCGAGGGCATCCCCGCTGAGGGCATGGAGTCCCTCATCCCGGTGCTGGTCGACGACCTCGTCACCCTCGTCCACTACCTCCCGGGCGGCAGTGCGGTGGCGCTGGTCGACCCCGAGCGCTCGACGGCGCGTGCCACCACGCTGGGTGACACCAACCGCGAGTTCCTCGAGGCCGCGTGGTCGGCGGCGACCGCCGGCGCCGACACCCCCGTCGACCTCGACTCGGGCGACTTCGTCACCCTGCACGACCTGCACGAGATCTCGAGCGGACGTGGCGGCGTGTGGTGGCAGCTGAGCGCGTTCGACTCGGGCGCAGCGGATGCCGAAGACGAGGGCCTCGTGGTCGGTGATGAGTCCGCGTACCGGGTGAAGGCCGATCCCGTCCCCTCGTACCAGGGCAATGTCGACGGCGCGACGTCGCACGTCGGACAGCTCTTGGCCGACGGGTGGTCCGTGGTGGTCACCGCGTCGGGCCCCGGCATGGTCGATCGAGCGCGCGACGTGCTGGCCGAGCGCGGCATCGCGGCGCGACGCGTCGACGAGGTGCGCACGCCCCCCGAGCCGGGGGTCGCGCACGTCGTGTGCGCACCGCTGGAACGCGGATTCCACCTGCCCGAGGCGAAGTTCGCCGTCATCACCGAAACCGAGTTCTACGGTCGTTCGGTCAGCGGCGACAACCGCGGCCCGAAGAAGCTGGCGTCGCGCCGCCGCAACGTCGTCGACCCGCTGCAGCTGAAGCCGGGCGACGTGGTGGTGCACGCGACCCACGGCATCGGCAAGTTCCTCGAACTCACGCAGCGCGAGGTGTCGAGCGGCGGGCGCAACGCGGTCAAGACGACCAAGGAGTACCTCGTCCTGGAGTACGCCCCGGCCAAGCGCGGGTACCCGGGCGACAAGCTCTTCGTCCCCACCGACCAGCTCGACCTGCTGTCGAAGTACGTCGGCGGCGAGGCGCCCACGCTGTCGAAGATGGGCGGAGGCGACTGGGCCGCGGCGAAGGGGCGGGCACGCAAGGCGGTCCGTGACATCGCGGTCGAACTGGTGAAGCTGTATTCGGCGCGCATGGCGTCGAAGGGGTACGCCTTCGGACCCGACACCCCCTGGCAACGCGAGCTCGAAGAGGCCTTCCCGTTCGCCGAGACCCTCGACCAGCTGCAGACGATCGACGAGATCAAGGCCGACATGGAGAAGCCGATCCCCATGGATCGCCTGCTGTCGGGCGACGTGGGTTTCGGTAAGACCGAGGTCGCCGTGCGCGCCGCCTTCAAGGCGATCCAGGACGGCAAGCAGGTCGCCATGCTCGTGCCGACGACGCTGCTGGTCAAACAGCACCTCGAGACCTTCGCGGAGCGCTTCGCGGGCTTCCCGGTCACGGTTAGGCCGTTGTCGCGCTTCCAGAGCGACAAAGAGGCGAAGGCGACGCTGGCGGGGATCGCCGACGGCACCGTCGACATGGTCATCGGAACGCACCGCATCCTCACCGAGAAGGTGCACTTCAAAGACCTCGGTCTCATGATCATCGACGAGGAGCAGCGGTTCGGCGTCGAGCACAAGGACTCTCTCAAGAAGCTCAAGACGAACGTCGACATCCTGGCCATGAGCGCCACGCCCATTCCGCGCACGCTCGAGATGGCGGTCACCGGCATTCGCGAGATGTCGACGCTGGCGACTCCGCCCGAGGACCGGCATCCGATCCTGTCGTACGTGGGTCCGCGTAACGACAAGCAGGTGGCGGCTGCCATCCGCCGCGAACTCCTGCGCGAGGGACAGATCTTCTACGTGCACAACCGCGTGTCGTCCATCCAGCGGGTCGCCGCTCATCTCTCCGAACTCGTCCCCGAGGCGCGCGTCGTGGTCGCGCACGGGCAGATGGGGGAGCACGCCCTCGAGCAGGTCGTCGACGACTTCTGGGAGCGCCGGGCCGACGTGCTCGTCTCGACGACGATCATCGAGACCGGCCTCGACATCTCGAACGCCAACACGATCATCATCGACCGGGCCGACAAGTACGGACTCTCGCAGTTGCACCAGCTGCGCGGACGCGTGGGCCGTGGGCGCGATCGTGCCTACGCGTACTTCCTGTACGACGAGATGAAGCCGCTCTCCGAGACGGCGGCCGACCGTCTCGAGACCATTGCCGTCAACAACGACCTGGGCAGCGGCATGCAGGTCGCCTTGAAAGACCTCGAGCTGCGCGGCGCGGGAAACCTGCTCGGTGCCGAGCAGGCCGGGCACATCGCCGGCGTCGGGTTCGATCTGTACCTGCGCATGATCGGCGAGGCCGTGTCGACCTTCCGCGGCGAAGACGTCGATGGCCCCACCGAGCTCCGTCTGGAGCTGCCGATCGACGCGCGTCTGCCGGAGTTCTACATCGACAGTGAGCGGTTGCGCCTCGAGGCGTACCAGAAGCTGTCGGCGGCGGCATCCGCCACGGCCAAGAACGACGCCATCGACCTGGTGGTCGAGGAGCTCCGCGACCGGTATGGCGAGCCACCGGCCGAGGTCGAGGGGCTCATCGCCGTCGCTCGACTTCGCCGGCGGGCCGCGCAAGCGGGTCTCGCCGACGTGGTCGCGATGGGGTCGAACCTGCGGGTCGCACCGGCGAACCTCGCCGACTCCATGCGGGTGCGCCTTCAGCGCCTGTACCCCAAGGCGAAGCTCGTCGCGGGGGGAGACGCCATGGTGGTTCCGCTTCCGCAGGATGCCGATGATGCGAACCTCCTCGCGTGGGTGCGTCAGCTGCTCGACGCCCTCTGGCCGCTGCCGGTCGACAAGGCCTCCGAGCCCGCGTCGGTCTGATCGGATGAGACCCGCACCCGTGACGGGGCGGGTCTCCGGGGGAGCGGCGAATCCCGCGTCATTCCGGTGATCCGGCGCCGTGACACGCCCGGGATGTGGCTGGATTCGCCGAGTCGGTGTCCCGCACGTAATCTTTTACTTGTTCGCCCCACAGGGGAGAGCGGCTCGGCCGAAAGGCCCCGCATCCTCTCAAGTGGTGAACCACCCAGAACACACACCGAATGGTGTAACGTTCTGGTCTGGCCTTCGGCCCGCTTCTCACGACGTTGATCTTCTACAGGTCCCACGGTGAGAGACAAGGGGTCGTGGGTCGTAGGCGTGAATTGCCTCACGGGTAGGTCGAGAGATTGTTTCTGTGGGTGCGTCCGTTCCTTGAGAACTCAA
>NZ_JACYNU010000005.1:0-258516 GCF_014839455.1 Microbacterium sp. CFBP 8801
CGTCCCCGATGAACTGACGAGCGCGGTCGTGCGCGACCGCCTCTCGCAGGCCGACGCCGCCGAGGGCTTCCTCCTCGACGGGTATCCGCGGAACCTCGCCCAGGTCATGCACCTCGACGAGTTCCTGGGCGGACGCGACGAACGTCTCGACGCGGTCATCGCCCTCGTGGTGCCCCGCGACGAGTCGCTCGCGCGCTTGACGGCCCGTGCGGCCGAGCAGGGCCGCGCCGACGACACCGAAGAGGCCATCGCCACGCGTCTGGGCATCTACGAGCGCGAGACCGCGCCCATCCTCGACGTCTACGGCACGCGCGGCATCGTCGACGAGATCGACGGTGTCGGCGGGCTCGACGAGGTCACGGCACGCATCTTCGCCGCCCTCGAGGCGCGCGGAATCGCCCCGTCGGCTGTCTGACGTGGCGCTGCGTTCCTCCATCTACAAGAAGCCCGCCCAGCTGCGGTCGATGATCGAGCCGGGTCTCATCACGGCTGACGCTCTGGATGCCGTGCGCGCACGGGTCGCGCCCGGGGTGACGACCCTCGAGCTCGACGCCGAGGCATCGCGCGTGATCACATCGCGTGGAGCGGAATCGAACTTCCAGATGGTGCGCGGCTACCGTCACACGATCTGCGCCTCGGTGAACCAGGAGGTCGTGCACGGCATCCCGAACGACCGGCCGCTGCAGGCGGGCGACATCCTCTCGATCGATGCCGGAGCGCAGTTCCGCGGGTGGAACGGCGACTCGGCGTTCACCGTCATCGTGCCCGGGGATGCCCCCGAAGAGGTCGTCTCACCGCGTCGCCGGCTGTCCGAGGTGACCGAGGGGTCGCTGTGGGCCGGGATCGCGGCGCTCAGTCGGGCCACCCACCTCGGCGAGGTGGGTGCGGCGATCGAGCAGTACATCGCCGACAATGCCCCCGAGGGCGGGTACGGCATTCTGCGCGACTACGTCGGGCACGGCATCGGACGCAAGATGCACGAGTCGCCGAGCATCTTCAACTACGCCGTGGCGGATCGCGGACCCGAGGTGCGCCCCGGTCTCGCGGTGGCGATCGAGCCCATGGTCGTCATCGGCGACCAGCAGACCTTCACCGAAGACGACGGGTGGACCGTCTCGACCGTCGACGGCACGGCCGGCTCCCACTGGGAACATAGTGTCGCCGTGCATGATGGGGGCATCTGGGTTCTCACCGCGCACGACGGCGGTGCCGAAAAACTGGCGCCGTTCGGTGTGGTGCCGAAGGAGATCGATTGATGATGATGGCGGCTGCACGCAAGTCCACGAACTGGTTCGCGATCGGCGTCACCGCCGCCGCGCTCGTGGTCGTGCTGATCGTGGGCGGGGTGGTGTGGTTCGCCAACAGCCAGGCGACCTCGGCCGGCACCCTGCCGCAGGCGTCGGCGGTCAACACCGACACGGGCGCCATCGCCGTCGGCTCGGGTCCCAAGACGGTCGACACCTACGTCGACTTCATGTGCCCCATCTGCAACCAGTTCGAGCAGAGCTACGGGCCCACGCTCGACCAGCTCGTGCAGAGCGGTGAGATCACGCTGAACATCCACCCGATCTCGATCCTCGACAGGCAGTCGCAGGGAACGCAGTACTCCACTCGAGCGGCGTCGGCCGCGTACTGCGTAGCCGTCGACGACGCCGCGAACGTGCCGGCCTTCGTGAAGGCCCTGTACGCGCAGCAGCCCTCGGAGGGAACGGCCGGTCTCGACGACGCCACCCTTGCCTCGATCGCGACGACGGCCGGAGCCTCGGATGCCGTGGCCTCCTGCATCTCGGATGGCACGTATACGAAGTTCGTCACCGCGATGACGCGCGAGACGCCCCTTCAGCAGGGCGCGGCGGGAATCTCGACCCCGACCATCGCGGTCGACGGCACGGTGCTGACCAACCAGACCGATCTGTCGGGCGATCCGCAGAAGGACATCGTCGCGCGCCTCAACGGGTGATCGCGGCCCCGGCGAGTTGCCGGGTCTCGTGATACCACGTATGCTTGATCTTTGGTGCGTTGCGCCTTCATTGGCGTGTCGAAGCACCGAATCCCCATCCACCGCAGACCAGCCGGTCTGTCCAGAGCGTGAGCGAGTATATGGCGAAGAAAGACGGTGTCATCGAGATCGAGGGCACGGTGTCCGAAGCACTGCCCAACGCGATGTTCCGTGTCGAGTTGACGAACGGGCACAAAGTGCTCGCGACGATCTCGGGCAAGATGCGACAGAACTACATCCGTATCATCCCCGAGGACCGCGTCGTCGTCGAGCTGAGCCCGTACGACCTCACTCGTGGTCGTATCGTCTACCGCTACCGCTGAGCCCGGCTGAGAAGTAACGATCCGCATCCGCGGATCGAAGACAGCGAAACAGGAACATCATGAAGGTCAATCCCTCCGTCAAGCCCATCTGCGATCACTGCAAGGTGATCCGTCGTCACGGGCGCGTGATGGTGATCTGCAAGAGCAACCCGCGTCACAAGCAGCGCCAGGGCTGAGTTCGCTCAGAGCTCGACACTTTTCAACTGAATACACACCGGCAGGATCAGATCTCGCCCGCGTCAGCGGGCGGGGGACACCTCGGGGCGGAGGCCCGAGCACCGATCCTGCTTCACACCTCCACGACACTCTGAGGAGAGCCGCATGGCACGTCTCGCCGGCGTCGACATCCCGCGCGACAAGCGCGTGGTGATCGCACTTACTTACATCTACGGCGTGGGTCGCACCCGCTCCGTCGAGATTCTCACGGCAACGGATATCAGCCACGACATCCGCGTGAAGGACCTCACCGACGACCAGTTGGTCGCGCTTCGCGACTACATCGAAGGCACCTACAAGGTGGAGGGTGACCTCCGTCGCGAGGTCGCCGCCGACATCCGCCGCAAGGTCGAGATCGGTTCCTACGAGGGCATCCGCCACCGTCGCGGCCTCCCGGTGCGCGGTCAGCGTACGAAGACGAACGCTCGTACCCGCAAGGGACCCAAGCGCACCGTCGCCGGCAAGAAGAAGGCGCGCTAGGCCTCCGCCGGCGCAGGATTCAGGAGAACCGCACATGGCACAGGCCAAGTCCGCAGCGCGCAAGCCGCGCCGCAAGGAGAAGAAGAACATCGCCGTGGGTCAGGCCCACATCAAGTCGACGTTCAACAACACCATCGTTTCGATCACCGACCCCTCGGGTGCCGTCATCAGCTGGGCTTCGTCCGGCGGTGTCGGGTTCAAGGGCTCGCGCAAGTCGACGCCGTACGCCGCCGGCATGGCCGCGGAGTCGGCCGCTCGCCAGGCGCAGGAGCACGGCGTCAAGAAGGTCGACGTCTTCGTGAAGGGACCGGGTTCGGGTCGTGAGACCGCGATCCGTTCGCTCACGGCTGCCGGCCTCGAGGTCGGCTCGATCCAGGACGTGACGCCCCAGGCTCACAACGGCTGCCGTCCGCCCAAGCGCCGCCGCGTCTGACGCGTCCGTTCCCGGGGAGTGCTCGTTGCTCCCCGGGAACGCCGCGCTTACGCGCGACTCAGACTTCCGGATGCCACGGCTCACCCTCGGCGCATCGCTCAGGTGACTCGGCATCCAGCGAGTACAACTCAACACCTCACCCCATTACACGTGTCATATAGCGGGCACGTGATCGAAAGGAACACATAGTGCTCATCGCACAGCGTCCCACTCTGACCGAGGAGAAGATCGGGGAGTTCCGCAGCCGTTTCATCATCGAGCCGCTGGAGCCCGGTTTCGGTTACACGATCGGCAACGCGCTGCGTCGCAGCCTTCTGTCGTCGATCCCCGGCGCGGCCGTCACGAGCATCCGCATCGACGGCGTTCTGCACGAGTTCAGCACCATCCCGGGCGTGAAGGAAGACGTCACCGAGATCATCCTGAACATCAAGCAGCTCGTCGTTTCGAGCGAGCGCGACGAGCCCATCACGGCGTACCTGCGCAAGACGGGTTCGGGCGAGGTCACCGCCGCCGACATCTCCGCCCCGGCGGGTGTCGAGGTGCACAACCCCGAGCTGGTCATCGCCACGTTGAACGACACGGCCAAGTTCGAGCTCGAGCTCACCATCGAGCGCGGCCGCGGCTACGTCTCGGCTACGCAGAACCGCAACGAGTACGCCGAGGCCGGTCAGATCCCGATCGACTCGATCTACTCGCCGGTGCTCAAGGTCAGCTACCGCGTCGACGCCACGCGCGCCGGAGAGCGTACCGACTTCGACAAGCTCGTCCTCGACGTCGAGTCGAAGGCGTCCATCGCGCCGCGCGACGCCGTGGCGTCTGCCGGTCGCACCCTCACCGAGCTGTTCGGTCTCGCCCGCGAGCTGAACGTCGAGGCCGAGGGTATCGAGATCGGACCCGCCCCCGTCGAGACCGTTCTCTCGAACGAGCTGTCGATGCCGATCGAGGACCTCGATCTGTCGGTGCGCTCGTACAACTGCCTCAAGCGTGAGGGCATCAACACCGTTTCGGAGCTGGTCGCCCTTTCGGAGACGCAGCTGATGAACATCCGCAACTTCGGTCAGAAGTCGGTCGACGAGGTGCGCGACAAGCTCACCTCGCTCGGACTGTCGCTCAAGGACTCGGTGCCCGGTTTCGACGGCGCCCAGTTCTACAGCGGCTACGACGAAGAAACCGTCTGACCCTGTCGGACCCGACCGAACCTTCTACTGGAGTAATACGACATGCCTAAGCCCACGAAGGGTCCCCGCCTCGGAGGCGGCCCGGCCCACGAGCGTCTGCTTCTCGCGAACCTCGCCGCAGCGCTGTACACGCACAAGTCGATCAAGACGACCGAGACCAAGGCCAAGCGTCTTCGTCCGCTCGCCGAGCGACTGATCACCTTCGCCAAGCGCGGCGACCTGCACGCTCGTCGTCGCGTGCTGTCCGTGATCGGTGACAAGGGTGTCGTGCACACCCTCTTCACCGAGATCGCGCCCCTGGTCGCCGACCGTGAGGGTGGCTACACCCGCATCACGAAGGTCGGAAACCGCAAGGGCGACAACGCCCCGATGGCCGTGATCGAGCTCGTCCTCGAGCCCGTCGCGAAGAAGGCGTCGAACAAGGCCGCCGCGGCTCCCGCCGCCGCAGCCCCGGTCGCCGAGGAGCCCGTCGCCGACGAGGCCCCCGCCGAAGAATCCACCACCGACGAGGCCGCCGACGCCGGCGCCGAGTCGCACGAAGAGGGCGCAGCGGCCGAGGCCGCAGCCGAGGACGCCGTCCAGAACGACGCCAAGGCCTGAGTTCTCCCTCTCGGTACGATGCCCCCACCCTTCCGGGTGGGGGCATCGTCGTTTCACCGGCGTCCTTCGGCAGGGTGCGCGGGGGAGGGGTGGGAGATCACCCCGCGTAGGCTGATCGGGTGCGCATTCGTCTCGACATCGCCTATGACGGAACGAATTTCCGCGGATGGGCGCGTCAGCCGGGTCTGCGGACGGTGCAGGGCGAGATCGAAGGGGCGCTCGAGCGCATCCTCGGCGGAGACCCGCGCCTCGTCGTCGCCGGCCGCACCGACGCGGGCGTGCACGCTTCGGGGCAGGTCGCGCACATCGACCTCGACGCGGGGCAGATCGCGCGCCTTCCGCGCCGGCGGCGTGACAACGACGAAGCGGATGCCGTGACGGCCCTGGCGGGCCGTCTGCGCGGCGTTCTGGGCTCGTATGCCGACGTGACGGTGCGCTCGACGACCGTGGCTCCCGAGGGCTTCGACGCGCGATTCTCGGCGGTCTGGAGGCGCTACTCGTACCGCCTCGCCGACGCCACGACGGGCTACGACCCCCTCGATCGCCTGCGCACGACCGCGGTGCGCAGCACCCTCGACCTCGCGGCGATGGATGCCGCGGCGCAGCGGTTGATCGGCCTGCACGACTTCGCGGCGTACTGCAAAGCGCGAGAAGAGGCGACGACGATCCGCACGTTGCTGGAGTACGACTGGCGCCGTGCCGACGACGGCGTGCTCGTGGCGAACGTGCGCGCCGACGCGTTCTGCCACAGCATGGTGCGCGCGTTGGTCGGTGCGTGCGTGGCGGTGGGCGAGGGGCGTATCGAGGTCGACGATGTCGTCGCCATCCGTGACGCGAGGATGCGCATCCCGGAGACGAAGGTGCTGGCGGCCCGAGGATTGGTGCTGGCCGAGGTCGGATACCCGGCCGACGACCTGCTCGCCGCCCGCGCGGAGCAGACCCGTCGGCGGCGCGACGACGAGTGAGGCGGCATCCTGATCCCCTCGGGCGGAACGGGTGCAACCCCACCGCTGGCGCAGATCGCTCGGTCGTATGCTGTGATCGCCATGAAGGTCATCTCGTACAACCTCAACAAGCACCGGGCCGCCGGTGAACTCGTCGCTCTCGTCGAGAAGCACGAGGTCGACGTGCTGTGCCTGCAAGAGTGCGACAGCACAGACATCCCGGAGCGCATCGGTGGGCTTCGGCTCGCCGACGCGACGCAGCGCAACAGGCTCGGGCTCGCGCTGTACTACCGCGAGAACGCCTACCGCGCCGAGGACGTCCGGGCGATCAGCCTGAAGAAGTCCCTGCACGACTACGTGCTGAAGCCCGCCGAGGAGCGCATGCTGGGCGTGCGACTGCGCGACATCGACAGCGGTCGCGACATCATCGTGGCCTCGTTCCACGCGGCTCCACTCACGGCGCTGAACTCGTTGCGGCGCCACCAGATCCGCACCGCTCTCACCGAACTGCAGAACCTCGGACCGGGGCTTCCCGCCCTCATGGTGGGGGACTACAACTACCCGGTCTTCAAAGAGAACCTGGGGCAGAAGGTGCGCGACCAGGGGTATGAACTGACCCTCAGCGATACCCGCACGTACACCCGGTACCGCTTCTTCCGCGGGCACTACGACTTCGCGACGTCGATCGGCTTCGACATCGCGCACATCAAGACGCTGCCGCAGGGCCTGAGCGACCACCTGCCGATCCTCATCACCGCCGAGGTGACGAACTCCCGTCCGGCGAGCCTCGAGGCCCACATGGACGAACAACGCTGAAGGGGGCCGCCCGAAGACGGCCCCCTCCGCGTTCGCGGCGGTGACTCAGGCGGAGGCCGCCTGACGGCGACGGCGTACCGCGGCGCCCACGGCGACGGCGCCACCGGCAGCGACCAGCGCTGCTCCGGCGATCCAGAAGCCCGTGGTGCTGTTCGCGTCGAAGCCCGTGACGGCGAGCCCGCCCTTCGAGGTGTTGTCGGAGGTGGGCGCGGTGACGACGACGCTCGAGTGCAGCACGACCTTGCTCGAGAGGCCGGTGAAGGTGAGGTAGTACGTGCCCGTCGCGTTCGAGGGGAGCTTGATCGCGACGTTGAGCTTTCCGAACGCGGCGGTGGTGCTCAGTGAGTTGTTCGTCTGCACCGCGACCGACCCGAGCGTGACGGCGCTCGCGTTGGCTCCCGTGATCGAGATCGCCACCTGCTCGTCGGTCTGGAAGGGGGCCGTCGAGGTGGTGAACGTCGCGGAGCCGCCCGGGACAACCGTCGACGGCGACACCGAGACGGCGGCGGGGTCGGTGTACGCGTTGGCGGCCGTCGGCGCCATCAAAGCGGCCGCGGCGAGTGAGAGGGCGGCGACGGCCCGGATGATCGTGGTCTTCATGATGTGCCCCATCTGCTTGGCGTAGTCGAGCCGGTGTGCTGAGTTCGAAGTGGTGCTCGCTCCCCTGAGATGAGGGAAGGCGACTCCTCGTCAGAGTCTCGGGGAACCGTCGCGCGCGCACCCTTGCGCTGCGCCAGGTTTCACGTCTCGCCGTGCCCGACTTCACCCGGGCGTCGGGCGGACTCAGCCTCGCGGGAAACGGCACTCGCCCCCGCGCGGGATCTCCGACGGATCGCGCGTCGGGGTCGCGTGAGCGCCGAGCTCGGCGGTGCGGGGGAGCTGCACCTCGAGATCCAGCTGCGCGCGCTGCCCGGGTGAGAGGGTCACCGACCACTTCACGACCTCCCGCCCGTGCGCGGTCCCCCCGGCGAAACCGGGAGCGGCGGCGGTGTCGCCGCCGGTCTGACGATCGAGGAGCCGCGCCCCCTCGGGGAGGTAGACGTAGACCCCCGTCAGGGCGTCGCCGACGGGTACGCCGTACTCGCCGCCTCCGGTGACGTACGCCGGGAGCGACGCGGGGTCGGGTGCGTCGCTGCGCAGCTCGACGTGCAGCGACGCGCGGTCGGGGCCGCACCAGGCCGTCTCGACCTCGGGGTGCAGGTAGTAGTCCATCTTCGAGCCCGTGCCGTCGTTCAGGTACACCCCGAACATGCTGCGGGTCGCGTCGGTGGCGGGCAGCGCACCCTGGAACGGGGTGCCGTCGAGAATGGCCTGGGTCTCGGCATCCGCGTTCCACACCAGCAGGCGTCGCTCCTCACCCGCTCGCGTCACCGCCGAGATGAGAGCCGTCGGATCGGCGCGCCCTGCGGCGAGCGACTGGAACACCGCCGTCGCGGCGCTCTGGAAGAAGGCGTCTTGCACGTCGGGATCGTCGTAGCGGCGGTAGACCTCGTCGAGCAGCAGCGAGACCGCGTTGTCGGCGGTCAATTCCTCGCCCGAGGGCAGTGCGACCGGGCCGGTGGCGCGCAGCAGGTACGACAGCGTGACCGGGTCGAGCGTGACCACCCCGTCGACCGAGACACCGTGCAGGCGCCGCCACATCTCGCGCGCCAGGGGCGCGCCGACGGAGAAATCGGGGATCTGCGTCGAGTTCTGCACGAAACGGGCCGGGCGCGTGTCGAAGAGCGCGCGGTCTTCGTCGGTGAGGGGGAGGACGGGACCCGCCTCGGCGACGCCGGTGAAGTCGCTCGACGACGCCTGCGACACGAGCGAGATGCGGCCGCCCGCCGTGTCGACCTGGGCCACGGCGCCCACGACTCCGCCGAGGGAGCGCCACTCGGCGTTGTTCTGGAAGAGAACCAGGTACGAGCGCGGTCCGTCGGCGCCGAACATGGTCGGCACGATCTCCGTCGCCCGGTGCAGCGAATCGGCGCTGTCGGCGGCGCGGATCAGCAGGGCCGTCGACTGTTCTACGGTGCGGGCGAGATCGCCGAGAAGGGGTGCCCGATCGATTCCGGACAGATCATCGGCCGCGCGACGCAGCGCCGCCGCCGCGAGGGCCGCGGCGGGTTCGACGGCGGCGATCCGCGCGACGTCGATGGTGCCGTCGACGGGGGTCAGCGCCGCCGGGCTCAGGTCGGACGCCGACGCGGCCAGCGGGGTGAGGGCGTGCGCGGCGACGTCGTCCAGGGCCGCCGCGGAGCGTGAGACGGCGGCGAGCTGAGGGCCGACCCACGGCAGGTGGGTGGCCGCCCGCCAGACCGGATCGCCCGTGAGGGCCGCGGCCGCCGCGGTGTCGTCGCCGATCGTGGCGAGGGACGCCATCGCGGCTGAGGGATCGTCGACCGCGGTGGCGGCGGCGACCGTCGCCTGCGCGGAGCGAAGGTGGTCGGCGGCCAGCCCCGCTCGCACCCCGACCCACGTGGCGCCGCCGAGGCCCGCGACCAGGAGCAGCGCCACGGTCCACGAGAAGACGCGTGCGGCCACGTCGGCCGGACGGCGAGGGGTGTCGATCACGCGAACACCCTAGACGGGGCCTTCGGTGGTGGCGCGACCGGGTCGCCGCGGGCGTCTTACACTGGGCAGAGGATCCGGGGGAGAGTACATGAGGCTCGCAGCGCGCAGAAGCAAGGCGATCATCGGGGTGACCCTGATGGGGGCGACGCTCGTGGCGTTGACCGGGTGCGGAGCCCCTCCGTGGGCCCAGGGCGGCGCGCAGGCGTCGTCGTCGGCGTCTCCCACGGCCGCGAACAGCGCCGCACCGCAACCGGTGCGCAACGATCTCTCGAGCGGTTCCACCAAGAGGACGCTGACCGCGGGAGCAGTCGGCGCAACGGTCGACTACTGGTCCACGCTGTCGATGGACCGCTGGACGCCGACCGCTCTCAAACCCGTCAGCATCTCGATGGTGACAACGGTGACGCCCGACGACGGTCAGAAGGTGTACCTGCAGCGCGCGACCATGACCGCGGTTCCCGGCAACGCCTCGCAGTCGTTCGCCCCCCTGACGGCCCAGAGCGATCAGACGGACGCGCCGGGATATCTGGTGCTCGCCCCGTACAGCTACTCCCAGACCTTCAACGTCGGCGAGGTCCCCGATGACTCCACGTTTGTCACCCTTCAGTTCACCTTCGAGTTCCTCGTTCAGACCACCCCGAACTCGAGCGAGTTCGCGAAACAGACCGCGACCGACACTCTGACCGTCGCGATCGCCGGGGGCGGCCAGGCCACACCCGCGAGCTGATCAGCCGCGCACGCGCTCCCAGCGGTCGCCGCCCTGACGCGTGGCCGTGGCGGCGGCATCGTCGGCCGCGGCGATGAGGGCGCGGAGGTCGAAGTCGGCCGCCTCGGCGGGGACCCATCCCACGCTCGCGGAGAGCTGGACGTCGATATGGCCCGAGATGTCCACCTCGGTGATGCGGCGGAGGGTCTCCCTGACGTGCTCGCGCAGCACGGTGTCCGGGCGGGCGAGGACCACCACGACCCGTCCCCGTGTCTCGCAGCCGAGGTCGGCTTCGGCGGGGAAGGAGTCGGCGACGATCCCCTCGAACTCCGTGACGAGCCGGCCCCAGCTGCTCTCGCCCGCGGCGCTGCGCAACTGAGCGGGGTCGTCGAGACGAACGGTGAGAACCGCCCACGACTGCTCACGAGCGCGCCGTGCGCGAGCGAGGCGATCGGATGCCGTGGCGACGAAGTGGGGCCACGACGAGGCGGAACGGGTCCCCGTGGGGGAGACCGAGGTGAAGTACAGCAGGGACACCGTCGCGCAGACGAGGTACACCAGCATGGCGAGACCGTTGAGGACGCGGGGGAGCGTGAGGTCGCCCATCTCGGCGGGGGCGGCGACGCCCGCGACCATCACCGCCGCCCCGAGCGCCACGAACGTCGCCGAGACGATGGCCAGAGGAAGGGCGAGGCGTTCGAGCCGATCGGCCGCCCGGAGCAGCTCGAGGTTCGTCAGGCCCGCGAAGACGGCGGCGCCGAGGAACGCGACACGGAAGGCGAAGCCGTAGGCCGAGAGATCGGGGACCACCACGAATACGGCGGCCGTCGCGACCGCCTGCGCGGCGCCGACCCAGGGCAGGGCCCGCACGCCGCGTCGGGCTCGGAAGCCAGACCAGACCAGCGCGGGGGCGCCGAGCATGAGTCCGAGCCCCGCGCGCCGGATCGCTTCGTCTTCGACGATCGATCCGGCTACAGAGACCCAGGTGCTCGTCATCGCCAGCACGAACGCCAGCGACCAGAGCAACGCCGACCGCGAGGGGCGGTGCAGGAAGCCCAACCCGATGAGCATCACGGTGCCCACCGTGGCGACGGTGGCCTGGGCGAGACCCAGGTTGGAGAGGGCGTCGGCGGGGATCACGAGGACTCGGCGGGGGTGTGCGCGGGCAGCACGACGGTCACCGTGGTGCCGGTGCCGAGCTCGCTCTCGATGAGGAGGGAGCCGCCCTCGTCTTCGATGATGCTGCGGATGATGCCCATGCCGAGCCCGGTTCCCGGAGTCGAGCTCTCGCGCACGGACTGCGCGCGGAAGTACGGGTCGAAGACACGCGCCAGATCGGAGGGATGGATGCCGATACCCGTGTCGGCGAAGCGGAGGATGACGTCGTCGGGGGTGAGTTCGCCCGAGATGAGGATCGAGCCGCCGGCCGGGGTGTACTTGATGGCGTTGCTGAGGATGTTGTCGAACGCCTGACGCAGCCGGAAGGCGTCGCCGACGACGGCGGCTGTCTCGGGGAGGTCGTCGACCACGCTGACGCGCCGGGAGGCTGCCGCCGGGCGGAAGGATTCCAACGACGACGCGATGATGCGGGTGGCGTCGGCGACCGAGGGGGCGTTCTGCTCGCGGAAGACCCCACGCGAGTTCGCGAGGATCTCGGAGATCAGCTTCTGCATGCGCTCGCCGGCGCCGGCGATCACCTCGAGCTGGTCCCGCACCTTGGGGGTGAGGCCCGGGTCGTCCAGTGCGAGGTCGGCGTGACCGATGATGGCGGTGAGCGGGTTGCGCAGCTCGTGCGAGACGGTCGCGGCGAGACGCTCGCGCGCGCGCTCGGACTCGATCAGCGCCGTGATGTCGTGCACGATGAGCAGCGTGCTCTCGGGTTCGTCCGAAGAGATGAGGCGCCGCGTCGACACCGACAGCGCGTGCCACTCGCCGTGGGTGTCGAAGAGCCACGTGCGTTCGTCGTCGAACTGCTCGCCGCGTGCCGCGCGGGTGAACGGGCGCTCCGCCTCGGGCAGCGGGTCGCCGCGAAGAGTGGCGTACTCGACGGCTCCCCCCGGACGCTGGGACTCGTCACGCTCGATGCCGTACAGGTCGACGTAGGTGTCGTTCAGCGCCAGCACCTCGCCGTCGGCCGACAGCCGGGCGATGCCGGTGTCGAGCCCGTTCAGCATCTGCGAGACGCGGCGCTCCTGCCCCGACACGCGCTGCAGGGTGCCCTGCAGGCGGCTGGCCTGCCGTCTGAGCAGTTGCTTGAACGCCCGCGTCTGCCGGGCCGAGAGGAACGACGTGATGGCGATGAACGTGAGCGAGAGCAGCACGACGATGAGTCGCAGAGCGGTGACGGGTCCCGCCGCGTTGACCGCGGCATCCACCACGATGATGAAGCCCACCGTGGCGAGCGCCGAGATCATGTACGCGAGGCTGAAGTGGGTGGCGATCCAGATGATCGGGAAGACCCAGAAGAAGCCGAACCGCAGATCGGTCCCGAAGCTCAACAACCCGATGCCGACGATATCGGCGAAGGGGATCGCGGCGACCGCCGCACGCGGGAGGCGGTGCCAGGGCACGACGATCGCGACGGCCGTCAGGGCGATGATCACACCGACGCCCGACGAGAACGGCCACAGGAGGAACAGGGTCGGTTCGAGGGCCTGCACGAGCAGTACCGTGATGACCACGCTCGCCCCGAGGACGAGCTGCAACAGCCACACGGAGCGTGTGTAACTGCTGGGTCCGGTGCCGTCGTCGTCCTGTGCGCTCACGGGAGGAACCGCCGGCGGCACGCTCCTCATGGATGCCATGAGATCGAGTGTATAGAGAGTGGTGTAGTCTTCTGCGCGCCATCCTGTCTCTGCTCGCCGCACGTGCCCTTCTGGGGCGCGGTGCCCGGTCAGACTCCCCCTGAGGCCTGCATCCCGCAGCGTGATGGTCGATTCTCGACCTCTGCGCGCCTTGCGCCGTTACCTCAGGAGACACCTGTGAGCACGCCCCTCCGCCGTCGCGCCCTGCGCGCGAGCGCCCTCGCCCTCGTTCTGGCTTTCGCCGGGCCGGTCGCGCTGACCGGCTGCGGCCAGATCAGCGACGTCATCGGTGCCTTCCCGGGGCAGGGGGGCAACCAGGCGGCCGTCGTCCCGACCCCCGCGCCGTCGGCGTCCGCCGACAAGCCGTTCGACTCGCAGTTCACGTACGACGGCTCGGTGTCGCTCTCGACCGAGGTCGCCGACGGCCTCGAGGTGCGCCTCGACGTGTGGGCGGTCAACCCCAAGCGCACGATGGAGTGGACGCCGACCAACGACAAGCAGTTGGGCTTCGCGGTCAACGTCGTCGACCACCGCGTCGACGAGAAGGCCGTGCTCGCTCAGAAGCGTCGCGTCTACGTCTCATCGCTGTCGGTCACGTCGCAGACCGCGCAGACCAGCGGTCAGGTGTCGAGCCCGTTCCAGTTCAGCGCCGACCCGCGCACGCTCGTCCCCTCGGACACGCTCCGTTCCGACCGCGGCCTCTTGCTCAACAGCTTCCAGGGCGGCCTGCTGGTCCCCACCACCTCGATCCGCCAGCTGCCCGGTGACACCTACGGCATCACGCTCGAGTTCGCCCTCAACGTCGCGGTCGAGGGCTCGGCCAACACCGAGACGTCGTTCGGGCAGCAGACGGTGTACCAGTACCTGCCGATCGCGATCTTCGCCGACAGCGAGCAGGGGTCGGCCTCATCGGGTTCCACCCCCGCCCCCGGCAGCGGTCGCGCTCCGGGGTGGGGGCAGTCCGGCAGTCAGGGCTGATCCCGCCCGCGCGCCCGCCGCGGGCGGCCGGGTAGGCGCAGCGGCTCAGCGAGGACGGAGACGGCGACTCTCGAGCAGGTGGGAGAGTTCACCGACCTCGGTGATCACGACGTGCTGGAAGGCCAGGTCGGGGACGTCGTCGTACCCGATACCCGGCATGCGGGAGGCGAACGCGCGTCGGACGGCGACCTCTTGCGNGCGGCGCGGGGGATCGCGTCGTTGGCGGCGTCGAGCAGCTGTCGCATCATCGTCTCGGCGCGCTCGGAACTGTGCGCGGTGCGGATGAGGTCGAGCTCGGGCACGCGGATGACGGTGACCTGGGCCGCCGCGGCGTCGGCGAGCAACGCCGCCGCCGCGGCGCGCAGTGATCCGCGATCGTGCTCCCGTGTTCCCGGAATCGGAGCGTCGTCGAGGTGGCGACCGATGCGCACGGCCGCGAGCGAGACCAGCGCGATGGCGACGGCGCTGACGGCGGCCGTGGTCTCGGCCGAGACGAGTCCGCGTCCGAGGAGGGGATCGAGGCCGGCGACCGCCACCACGGCCAACCGGGCGATGTTGTAGACGCCGTACAGGCCGAGGGTCCACGTCATCAGCCGGGCGCCGGACAGGTCCGCGAGCGGGCGGCGCGCCATCTCGAGGGCTCCGAGCGCGGCGAACACCGCGAGGCCGGCGGTCTTCACCAGCGTCGCATCGTCGAGGGGGACGAGGAAGGTGAGTCCGAACATCAGGATGCCGCCGGCACCGACGCTGATCGCACCGATCGCCGATCGGGCGTTCAAGCGCCGTGCTCCGGCCCAGAGCAGACCGACGGCCACCACGTTCGTGGCGTTCCCCGCCGCCGCAGCGGTGGTTCCGCCGCCGGCCGCCTCGAACAGGTTCATCGCTCCGCAGAGCAGCGCCGACACCGCCGACAGGTTGCAGTACCGCACGAGGTCTGCCCGGGCTCCGCCGCGATCGTCGCGGGCGCGACCGTGCGTGAGGACGATCGTGGCGAGAGCGAGACCAGCGGCGAGAATCGCGGCGAGGAGGGCGAGGAAGATCACGGAACTCTCGCCTCCTTCGGGGGGCCGGCGCAATCTTGAGCAAATCTTGCGGGGAAGAACGACGTGTGTCCTGGCCGTCTTGCGGCGAACCTACCAGAGTGGGTCTTGGCCGATCCGCCACCGCTCCCACAGGAAGACCACCGTCATGACCGATGCGCGCAGCTTCTCCTCCCCCTCCCGGGAGTTCTCCCACACCGCGGGCGAGCTGACGACGGGGGCTGTCGAGGAGAACCACGGCTTCGCCGACGACTTCTCCGCCGTGCTCGAGAACACCACGGTGCACCGCTCCACCATCGGGTGCGTCATTCCCGCGTACAACGAGGAAGAGTCGATCGCGGACGTCATCGAGGCGCTTCTGTCGCAGACGCGCGTGCCGGACGTGATCCACGTGGTGGTGAACAACACCTCGGACGCGACCGTCAAGATCGCTTCGGAGTACAGCGGCCCGCACGAGATCACCACCGAGCTCGGCGAGCAGTTCACCGAGGTGTTCGTGCACGACATCGGCAAGAACCCCGACAAGAAGGTGGGCGCCCTGAACTACGGGTACTCGCTGGTCGAGGGATACGACTACCTTCTGGGTGTGGACGGCGACACGATCGCCGATTCGAAGGCCGTCGAGTATCTCGAGACCGAGGCCGTCTCCGACTCGCGCATCGGCGGCATCTCCGCCATCTTCACGATCGACGACAAGCCCATCAAGGGCCTCGTGGCGCGATTCCTCACCGCGGGTCAGCGCACGCAGTTCGCCGCGTTCAACCTGCAGAACATGCTGCGCGGTCGAAACATGGCGGTGCTCGGCGGGCAGTTCTCGATCTTCTCGACCAACGCGCTGCGCGAGGCGATGAAGCAGAATCACCAGGTCACGCCGTGGGTGAAGGACTCCGAGGTCGAGGACTCGCTCCTCTCGCTGCAGATCAAGAGCGCCGGGTACCTGACGAAGATCAGCCCCTACGCCCGCGCCGACGTGGGCGGCATGACGACGCTGTCGGGCTACGACGCCCAGCAGGTGAAGTGGACCTACGGCGCCATCGAGCTCATGTGGCCCGGCCAGCGCGGCGACACCAAGGGGCAGCCGTTCCACCCGAACCTCCGTCTGCGGTGGTTCGAGAACTTCGGCATGCTGACCAACCTGTTCGTGCGCGTGGCGTTCCTCACGCTGCTCGCCGGCTCGCTGGCCCTCAACGCCTTCGTCTTCTCGCCGCTGTGGCTGATCCCGCCCGTCATCGCGATGCTGCTGAACCTGCGCATCGCACGCACCATCAAGTCGGTGGACCGCTCGGACATCCTCTTCGCCATCCTCTTCTTCCCGGCGGAGATCTTCATGTGGATCCGCATCAGCCACTTCGTGCGCTCCTGGACCCGATTCCTGTCGCGCAAGAAGGTCGACAACTGGGCCATGCAGGCCAAGGCCGAGCGCGGTGGCGGACTCGGCCACTGGACGCCGCTGGTCGTGCTGGTGGCTGTCGCCATCGCCCTCGCCGTCATCTGGATCATGGTCGGACCGATGGTGCAGTCCTCGATCCTCTGGATCGGCTGGCCCATCGTCGGTGTGGTCACCGTGCTCCAGACCGTCATGATGTTCACCAAGCTCGTCCGTCGCCACCACGGCTTCAAGGTCTGACGGACCGACGGTCTGATCGCCCGAATGCATCAGAAAGACGGATGCCTCGGCCCTGGGGAGGGTCGAGGCATCCGTGCTGTCGGTGCGGGTCGCGCGAATCAGGTGGGAGCGAGCAGCTCCGACGTGAGGCGGTATCCGACACCGCGTACGGTCTCGATGTATCGCGGGTTCGCGGGGTTGTCACCGAGTTTGCGTCGCAGGTTCGTCATGTGGGCCTCGATCGCCCGCTTGTCGGCCTCGCCGACGAAGTAGCTGGTGACGTAGGACTCCCCGCGGAGCACGAGCGTCAGGTCGGCCTTGCTGCGCACCCGGCGCTTGGACTCCATGAGGGTCGCGAGCAGGTCGAACTCGGTGCGCGTGAGTTCGAGCTCGTCGCCGCCCACCCGCACGAGGCGGCTGTCGGGGTCGAGCTGCAGATCGCGGTGGACCACCCACTGGGCGCCGGTGGGGGTGAGGTCGTTCGTGGCCATCGCGCCCGCGGCGGGGCGCGGGACGATCTCGGCACCCGCGGGTGCGGAGCGGGGGTCGGGGCCCTGCGAGGAGGGCACCACGACGGGAGCGCTCGGGGTCGCCACGGGGGGCGGTGTCTCGGTGCGAGGAGTGGGGAAGGACGGCCCGACATTGTCTTGGCGCGGGGCCGACGACACGGCGGGCCCGCCGCCGCGCGGGCGGCGCAGCAGCGCCTCGATCCGCGCGCGCAGTTCGCGAGGGCGGAACGGCTTCACGACGTACTCGTCGGCTCCGGCTCCCAGGCCCAGCACGACGTCGGCCTCTTCTTCGAGGCCGGTGAGCATGATGATGTAGGTATCGCTCTGCTGCCGGATGCGACGGGCGGCCTCGAACCCGTCGATGCCGGGCATGTTGACATCGAGCGTGGTGATGAGGGGCTGGTAGGCGATCACCGCACGGACGCCGTCGATGCCGTTGCCGACGGAGACGGTGGAGAAACCCGCCGCCTCGAGGACCTCGACCAACAGGTGTCGGATATCGGGATCGTCCTCGACGATCACCGCGGTCTTCAGCATTTCAGTGCTGTCGCTCATGTCACCCACTCTTCCGGCTTCGCACGCTGGCGTGCCCACGTTCTCCCCCGAGCCGCGGTGTCGCAGAGCGACGAGCGCAATCCTGGCACATATTCGGCCCATCCCGGCCCGATTGCGCGGGATGCGACGGGCCTCAGCCCCGCTCGCGCGCCAGTTCGGCGGCCGCAGCGGGCCACCAGGTTCCGGCCACCGGGCCGCCGTTGCATTCGCCGTCGCTCTCGCCCGGCGGCTTGATCCAGAGGTTCGTGTCGACGACGTCGTCGCCGTACGATCCCCCCGCGCTGCCCACCAGTCGGCCCGAGGGGTTGCACCACTCCGCGCCCGCGGGTCCCGCGCCGTTACGCGACGTGTCGATGACGGCGTGAGTGCCGCCGAGCTGTTCGGACAGCGCGTGGGCGTAGGCGAACTCCGCGGCGGTGTCCTGGTAGTTCGAGACGTTCAGGGCCACGCCGCGGACGTCGGAGAGCACGCCCGTCGAGCGAAGGAGATCGGCCATCTCGGTGACGGGATGCCACGCCGAGTGGCCGCCGTCGATGTAGATCCAGGTGTTCGTTCCGCGGATGTTGTCGACGGCTCCGCGCAGGTAGGACGCCCGGTCGGAGAACGAGCCGCAGGAAGAAGACAGTGCGATGCTGTCGGGTTCGAGCACGACGATCTTCTGGATGTCCGACGCATTGCCCAGCGCATCGCCGATCCGGGCGGTCCACTCGCGATAGGCGTCGGGATCGAGGCCGCCGGCGGAGTGGTTGCCGCAGTCGCGATCGGGCAGACCGTAGACGGCGATCGACAGCGCGGCATCCTGATCCCGCGCCTCGGCGGCCAGGTGCGCGACGCGGTCCCAGACCTCGTCGATCGGGTCGATCTCGGGGGTGAGCCAGTAGGTCGTCGGTTGGGTCGAGAGCCAGCTGGCGGCGTCGTTCTCGTCGGCGCTGCCGGCGGCGGCGCTCGCTGCCTGCGCGGCCTTGGACTCGTCGGGCGCCACGATGCGCGTGTCGACCGCGGGAGGTCGAGCCGACAGAGTCTGGAAGAGGGTGGTGACGAGACTTCCCACGACGGCGATCACCGCGATGAGCGCGGCAATCACGACGACCGCGCCAATCGCCAGGACGCCCCGGGGAACGCGGCGGCGGGGCCGGTTCGGGCGGTGTGTTCTCACCACGCTCAGGACTCTAGTCGAGCGTTCATCGGTCGGGGCCGCGTTAGCTAACCGAGGTGCCGATATAGGCTGTATCGGTGGGAAAATTGGTTTACAACACGCTCGGGCACTCGTTCGACATCGAAGATCGGACCCTGTCGCATCTGCGCCTGGTGTTCATGAACAAACTGCGTCGCGCGGAGCCGTTCATGTTCCACTACGCCCACGGCGACGGCAGCGGCACGCGGAGTCTGTGGATCCATCCCTCGATCCCGCTGGTCTTCCACTTCTACGGCAGCCGAGCCCCCCAGCTGAATCGGCGCTGGATCGACGACATGATGAACGAGGCCAGTTCACCCAACGGCCTTGCGGTCGGTGTCGAACCGGAACCCGACGGAGCCGTGGCGGTCGTGTGATCCGGCGTCAGCCGCACTCGGCGTCGACGACCTCGCGGACGCGGTCGAGGAACGACACGATCTGATCGGCGGTGTCGGCCGGGAGGTCGAGGGCGAACTCGCGGATGCGGGCGGTCACCGGGTCGATGGCATCCGGATCCTGATCCCGGTCGAACGGGACGACGAACTTGCTGCGTCGGTCCGCGGGGTTCGCCGCGAAGGTGATGAGACGGCCCGCGTGAAGGCGGTCGAGCATTCCGGTGACGGACGCCGTCGAGATGCCCAGCGCCTGGGCGATCTCGGTCGGGGTCACGTGGTGGCCGTCGTCGGTGCGCTCGAGGATGAGTCGCATCGCCGCACGCGCGTTCTCGCTGGGGCCGCAGTCGGTCTGCCGACGGCGGGAGAGCCGGGCCTCCGCCAGGCGGAGTCGTTCGACGGCGCGGGCTGCGCTCGTGGCGGGTTCGTCCGTCGCGATCGTCATACGCCTCCTGTCGGATCCGGGCGAGGTGACCGACAGTCTAGTTAGGTTAACGAGATTCCAGGCGGTCGATACGTCCTGGGGCGGCGTCCGATAATTCGCCTCTGTGACCGCATATCGTCGGATTTTCCTCGACGATAGTTAGGCGGCCTAGTAAAATCTGAATGCGAAATATCTCCCGAGGGAGACGTTCCTGGGCTTTCCGTGCTCCGGGTCGTCCGTACAGCCCATCTCTCTCCCCGACTCGTCGGGCGGGTTCGTTCTCGACCCCGAGCGCACCGACCTCGACGGCGCCCACGGCGCCCGCCTGACGCGTCCGCTCAGCGTTGGCCGGCGGCGTGCCGGTGAGCGATGACCGACATCCACTGCATCCCCGGACACGGCGGCGCCGAACGGCCGCGCATGCGCTCCCACGCCTCGACGTAGATGCCCTCGAGAAGGGCGTCGGCGGAGGCGGCGACGCCGGTGAGGGAGAGCAGCACCGCGTATACGCGCGGGGCGGTGGCGTCGTAGAACGCGACGAAGGCGTCGCAGTCGCCACTAGCGGCGCGGACGAGCAGAGCGTCCACGTCGGCGTCCTCACTCGCTGTAGATGCTGTCTCGGTCATCGTCATGGTCACCCCCTTCGTCGCGTATCGTCAGTCAACCGCGCAGCGCCTCGAGGACACGGGGCTTGCGCGATCCGGCCGGGTGGCGTAGTCGCCGCGATCCGTCGCGCAGAACGCGCGCGTCGTCGTCAAGCCCACCGGATCCACGTCTCGCGGCTCGTACCGTGGTCGCATGAGATCTGTCGTACGGTGGGCGCTCGCCCTGGCAATGCTCTTCGCCGGTGTATCGCATCTGACCTTCGCGCGCCGCGATTTCCAGGCGCAGGTGCCGGATGCCCTGGTCGAACGGGGGCCCCTCGACCGCGACGCCGTGGTCGTGGCATCCGGGGTCGTCGAAGCGGGTTTCGGCCTGGCCCTGCTGGTGCTGCCGAAAGAACGTCGCCGGGTGGGGGCCGCCCTCGCGGCCTTCTTCGTCGCGATCTTCCCGGGCAACATCGATCAGTGGCGCAAGCGCCGTTCGGCGTTCGGTCTGGACACCGACCGCAAGCGCCTCGTTCGCCTGTTCTTCCAGCCGGCTCTCGTCGCGGCGGCCTGGTGGTCGACGCGATGACCGCGCGATGAGCGACGTCACCAGCCTGGAACTGCTCTTCGACGACGACACCGACGCGGCCGTCCGACGCGAGTGGGACCTTCTCGTCGCGGCTGACCTCCCCAGCCAAGCTCGGCACACGGGCGAGAGCAACCGCCCGCATCTGACGATGCTGGTGCGCGGGACCCTCGATGAGATGGATGCCACGGGACTGGCTTCGTCGCTCCCGCTGCCGCTCACGCTCGGGGCGCCGCTGCTGTTCGGCGTCGGTCGCACCCGCGTCATCGCCCGTTCGGTCGTTCCCACATCGGCCCTGCTCGACCTGCACGCGCGCGTGCACGAGCGCGCGGGTGCCGGCGACGACGCCGACCACACGCGTCCGGGTTCGTGGACGCCGCACGTCACCCTGGCGCGACGCGTGCCGGTGGACCGGATCGGCGAGGCGCTCTCGGCGTTGGCACGAGGAGGCGGGGCGGACCTCGCGGGGCGGGCGACGTCGATCCGTCGCTGGGATGCCGCCACGAGAACGGTCTCGGACATCGCGTGACGTGGCACCCTGGAGGAGTGCTGACCGATGACGCCTTCGCCTTCTTGCGCGAGTACCACCTGGCCACCCTCTCGACCGTCGGCCGTTCGGGTCGGGTGCACTCCGTTCCCGTGGGCTTCACGTACGAAGACGGCATCGTGCGCGTCATCGGCTCGCGCGGCACCCAGAAGTTCGTGAACGCCGCGCGCAGCGGCCGCGCCTCGGTGTGCTCGGTCGCCGGGGCGCAGTGGATCAGCTTCGAAGGGTCGGCGCAGGTCACCGATGATCCGGAGGCCGTGGCCCGCGCAGTGGAGCTGTACGCCGCGCGGTACCGGCAGCCCCGTGAGAACCCGGAGCGCGTCGTGCTCGAGATGACGGTCGAGCGCACGCTGGGTTCGGCGGCGTTCCGGGCCTGACGGGCGTACCCTGGAGGTATGTCCTTCGTCACTCCTTCGGTGCCCTCCGGGCGTGAGGGGGTCGTCGGCGCGCGGAGCGCCGGCGGCACAGGCGTCGTGCGCGCCGCTTCCCCCGCCGTCTGACCGACGGGGCCCGCTCGCCGGTGTGCGAGCGACCACCTCGATCCCGTGTCGTCCTCTCGACCGGTCGATCACCTTCGCGCGTGCGCTCCTTCTCGCACGCACGTCTTCGTTCCGCCCGCGCGGGCGGACCCTCTCTTCGGGATACCTCCATGCACGCTCTCTCCGCCTCCACCCTCCGTTCCGCCTTCGTCAACGTCTCCACCCGTGAGCGCAGCGCCCTCACGGTGCCCACCGACATCGACACGTCGCCGTGGGACCGCCTCGACTACGTCGGATGGCGCGACGCCAAGTCACCCCTGCTCGGGTTCATCGTCGCCGAGATCGACGGCACGCCGGTCGGTCTGCAGTTGCGTCAGACCGAACAGCGCACCCGCACTCGCGCTCAGTGCTCGTGGTGCACCGACGTGACGCTGCCGAACGATGTCGTGCTGTTCTCCGCGCGACGGACGGGCAAAGCGGGCCGGGCGGGGAACACCGTCGGTACCCTGCTCTGCGCGGGATTCGAGTGCTCGCGCAACGTGCGTCGGCTGGATCCGCCCGCGTACCTCGGTCATGACGCCGCGGCGGCGCGCGATCGTCGGGTCGCGTCTCTGCGATCGCACGTCGACGCGTTCTTCCGCGATCTGCGCGACGGGGTCTGACCGCGCGGCGCGGGAGCGGACTCGTCGGGGCGAGGCCCTGCGCGGTCCGCTCTGCTGCGATACTCGACGCGGGGATCCCGGCATCCGCTGACCCCCCGATCGCGGGGAAGCCGCAACCTCCGACCGACGACGGGTCGGAGGACGCATCCCGTGCGGGACGCGGCCCCGGATCATGGTCGGCGAGGGGGACGCGCCCCGGCACGCCCGCCGAGCGCGCGGGCAGACCCCGACCGGCGGGTCCCGCGCAGGTGGGGCGCCCGTCGTCCGGTCGTCCCCGTTCTTTCGCGGACCTCCGCACCGGGGTGCTCGAGGGGCGCACGTTCGCGTCGTTGCAGGACTTCGCCGTCGCCGCGGTCCTCGAGGGCGGATACTCGGTGTCGACCATCGCGCGTCTGTTCCGCATCCAGCAGTGGCGTCTGCAAAAGTGGGTCGATGAGGCCGCCGCCGCGCCTCGGGTGAGATGGGGATGACACGGATGACGGACGTGACGGTGGACGATCGACTCGACGGTGTTCTGCGTGGCCTCGCCGACCGGGTGCGGGCCCTGCGAAGGGTGCGGGACTTCTCGGTCGCCGGGTTGGCTTTCGAGGCCGGCATTTCGGAGTCACGCGTCCGCGCGATCGAGTCGGGACGCGCGACGGCGTCGCTGGCGACGCTCGTCGCCCTCGCCGAGACCTTCGAGATCGGGATCGCCGAGCTCTTCGGCGGCGCCGTGCGCACGGCGCCGGGCGACGAGGCGACGCGCAGCGAATACGTGGTGCCGAGCGAGGTCGTGTGGGGAGGCGACCTTCCCCCGGCGCCCTGGATGAGCGCGCCCGCAGCGAAGGTCAGCCCGTACGTGGTGCCGAGCGAGGTGGTGTGGGGTGGGGAGCTCCCCGCTGCGCCCTGGAGTTCTGCGGTGGCCGCGCCGACCATGCCCGAGCCACCCCTCGCGCCCGTCCGGCCCGAGTCGACGGTCTATCCTCCGACGGAGCAGACGTGGGGCGGGCCGCTGCCGCCCGCGCCGTGGGTGCGCCACGAGGCGCCGATGCGCCCGCCGGAAGCCGCGTGGTCTGCGATGCACGCACCCGCGCCCAGCGAGACGGCGTCCCGCCCGGCCCCGCCGGCGACCGGCGTCGTCGCCTCGCGACCTCAGCCCGTCGCCGGCTCGGTCATGACCGGCGTCGAGCGTGCCCCGGCACTGCGTCGGCAGCCCCGCACCTTCACCGAACTGCGCGAAGGAGTGCTGGCGGACCGCGAGTTCCGCTCGCTGCGCGAGTTCGCCGTCGCCGCGGTCGTCGAGGCCCGGCATCCGGTCTCGGTCGTCGCCCGTGTCTTCCGCCTGCCCTCGTGGCGCCTCGAGAGGTGGATCGCCGAGACCGGCGCCTCTCCGCGCTGAGCCCGGGAGTCCGGGGCGTCGTCGCCGATGCGCCCCGGACCACGGCTCACAGGGCGCGGAGCTTGTCGAGCAGGGGAGCGGCGATCTCGTCGACGAAGCGCTGCTGCTGCTCGTCGCCGACCTGCACGATGGCGATGTCGGTGAAACCGGCGTCGATGAACGGCCGCACGCTCTCAGCCAGCTCATCGAGGTCGGGGCCGCAGGCGATCGACTCGGCGACGTCTTCGGGTCGCACGAACTGCGATGCGCCCGCGAAGCCCGCGGGGGTCGGGAGGTCGGCGTTGACGGCCCAGCCTCCGGCGAACCAGCGGAACTGGTCGTGGGCGCGTGCGATGGCGGCATCCTTGTCGGGGTCCCAGCTGATCGGGATCTGACCGATCTTGCGCGACGCGCCCTCGTGGTGCTCGTCCCAGCCCTGGACGATCTCGGCATCGGGCTCGGTGGTGATGAGGTGGTCGCCCAGGGGAGCGAAACGCGCGATCGAGTGCTCGCCCGACACCGCCACCCCGATCGGCACGCCGCCGTCGGGCGCATCCCACACGCGCGCGGAGTCGACGCGGAAGTATTCGCCGTCGTAGGTGACGAGGTCGCCCGTGTGCAGGGCGCGGATGATCTCGATGGCCTCGACCAGCATGTCCTGGCGGGCGTGGACCGCCGGCCATCCCTCACCGACGACGTGCTCGTTGAGGTTCTCGCCCGAGCCGAGGCCGAGAGTGAACCGCCCCTCCGACAGCAGCTGAAGGGTTGCCGCCTTCTGTGCGACGACGGCGGGGTGGTAGCGAACCGTCGGGCACGTCACGTACGTCATGAGCTCGACGTCGGTCGTCGCCTGCGCGACGGCACCGAGCACGGTCCACGCGTAGGGCGCGTGACCCTGGCTGGTGAGCCAGGGCGAGTAGTGGTCGCTCGAGACGAGGAAGTCGTAGCCGGCGCGCTCGGCGCCGACGGCGTAGTCGACGAGCGCCCGGGGGCCGCTCTGCTCGGTCATGAGGGTGTAGCCGAATCGCGTCATGACCGCCACGGTAGGACCGCCGAGGGACGCGTCCGCCGGGGTTGCGCACGACGCCCGGATACGGCAACGGGCCCACGGCGATCGCCGCGGGCCCGTCGTCGTGCGGGGTCAGTCCTCGGGTGCGTGGATGACCTTCTCGCCGTCGAACGTCTCGCGTTGATTCTTCTGGTCGTCGTTGCGGGTCTTGCGCAGGCTGAGGAACGTCGCCACGGCCACGGTCGCCGCGATGAACAGCAGCGAGAACCAGATCGGGATCTCGGGCACCCACAGCAGCGGCTCGCCGCCGTTGATGAAGGGCAGCTCGTTGACGTGCAGGGCGTGGAAGACGAGCTTCACACCGATGAACGCCAGGATGACGGCCAGTCCCTGCGCGAGGTACACGAGGCGCTCGAGCAGCCCGCCGATGAGGAAGTAGAGCTGACGCAGGCCCATCAACGCGAAGGCGTTGGCGGTGAAGACGATGTACGCCTCGTTGGTCAGACCGTAGATGGCGGGAATCGAGTCGACCGCGAAGACGAGGTCGATGAAGCCGATCGCGATGATGACGAGCAGCATCGGGGTGACGAAGCGCTTGCCGTCCTTCTTCACCGTCAGCTTGTCGTCGTTGTACTCCTCGCTCACGGGGAGGACGCGGCGGACGAACTGCATGAACTTGCCGTTCGCGGGGTCGCTGTCGCCGTGCGAGAACGCCTGGCGGTAGGCGAGGAAGAGCAGCAGGGCGCCGAAGATGTAGAAGATCCACGAGAAGTTCTCGATCAGCGCGGCACCGACGGCGATGAATGCGCCACGCATGATCAGCGCGATCACGATGCCGATCATCAGCACCTTCTGCTGATAGATCTTCGGCACGGCGAACCCGGTCATGATGATCAGGAACACGAAGAGGTTGTCGATCGACAACGCCTTCTCGGTCAGGTAGCCGGCGAAGTACTCGCCGCCGTAGGTCCACCCCGAGACGGCGCCGATACCGACGCCGAAGAGCAGGGCCAAGCCGATGTAGAACGCCGACCATCGAGCGGACTCGGCGATCGTGGGCTCGTGGGGCTTTCGCACGTGCGCGAAGAACTCGAAGACGAAGAACGCGATCGTGATCGCGATGGTGATGATCCAGACCAGGGGTGTGACGCCCAAGACGGCCTCCAGGGAGAATAGGTGTACGCCAGAACACCAAGGTCTCTTCCACCCGGCGAAGCGGGCCGACGTCCCGGGTCCACGATGGCGTGGCCGTATTGACGAGATCGTCGCGTGGGAGTACTCCCCTTGCTGCGCACGATTCTACGGGATGAAGATGTGCGTGGGTGGGCTGGACGCCGTTTCGGGCGATGTGCTATTCGATCCTGAGTCCTGCGGCCGCCGCCGGGTCAGGTTCGAGCACCCACGATCGCGTCGACGAGAGCGAGCATGTCGTCGCGATGGAAGGCCTCGCGACTCAGGGCGCGCAGGATCACTGCTCCGACCAGGGCGTCGGCGGCGGCGTCGAGACGGGGCCCGGTGGCTCCTCCCAGCGCTTCGGACAATCGCGCCATGAGAGGCGCCGCGAGGATCTCGGTGCGCAGTCGTCGGCCGGTCTCGGCACTTCCGGCGGCCGCGGCGACGAGCGAGTGCAGCATGCCCTCGCCCTCGGGGCTGGCGCGCAGGGTGAAGAGTTCGTCGAGCCAGTCGGCCAGGTCGATGCGCGCGTCTCCGGTGTCGGGGAGGTCGCGCCGGCCGCCGAGCAGGCGGCCCTCGAGGATCGCCTCGGCGATGACGTCTCCCTTGCTCGGCCACCAGCGATAGATGGTCTGCTTGCCGACGCCGGCGCGCCGGGCGATGCCCTCCATCGTGAGGTGGTCGTAGCCGCGCTCCACGAAGAGGGCGACGGCCGCATCGATGATCGCGAGGCGCGCCGCCTCGCTGCGAACGGGTCCACTGCGCGGAAGAGCCATGACACACATTCTGGACGACCTCGAGCCGAATCGAGACGAGACGGTGCGTGTTATCTTCGACGGACTGGTCGGAGCCGACGGTGCTCCTCCGCGCGCACCGCACGAGAGGAACACCCCGCATGGCTGAACTGCTGCACCGTCTCGGAACTTTCGCGGCGCGCCGCGCGTGGACGGTGATCGTCGCGTGGGCCGTGATCCTCGGCGTGGTGGTGGGCGGCTTCCTGCTGGGCTCCAAGGGCCTCAGCTCGAGCTTCGACATCCCGGGCACGGCATCCGGGGACGTCATCGCGAAGCTGCAGGAGGAGCTGCCCGACTTCAGCGGCGCCTCGGGAGCGGTGGTGTTCCGCACCGCCGACGGCTCGGCGCTGACCGATGAGCAGAAGAGCGGGATCTCGGGGCTGGTCGCCTCGGCAGGCGACCTGCCCGACGTGGCGCGCGTCACCGATCCCTTCTCGACGCAGCAGCAGCTCGACGATCAGCGACAGCAGGTGGTCGACGGCCGCCAGCAGCTCGCCGACGCCCGCGCGCAGGCCGAGTCGGGCGCGCAGCAACTCGACGCGGGGACGGCGCAGCTCGACGCGGGCCAGCAGCAGCTCGATGCCGCCCGCGCGCAGCTCGAGGCCGCGCCGCTGCCCACCGCACAGAAGCAGGCGCAGCTCGAGGCCCTCGACCAGCAGCAGGCGCAGCTCGACCAGCAGCGCGCGGCGCTCGCGCAGCAGCAGACGCAGGTGACCGACGGCGTCGCGCAGATCTCCGCGCAGGAGACCCAGCTCGCCGACGGAGCCGAGTTGCTGTCGTTCGCGGATGCCATCCGTCTGGTGTCCGACGACGCGTCCACCGCGATCGTCAACGTCGGTTTCAGCGAGCCGCGGCTGGAGCTGTCGGAGGCCTCGAAAGACGCGGTCGTCGAGCACTTCACGGCCGAGCCGGTGCCGGGCGTCGATGTGGCGTTCAACACCGAGATCGCTCAGGGTGTGCCCGAGATCCTCGGCGTCGGCGAGGCCATCGGCGTCGCGATCGCCGCCATCGTGCTCGTCGTCGTTCTGGGCTCGGTGCTCGCAGCCGCGTTCCCCATCGTCACCGCGCTCGTCGGCGTCGCCATCGGGGCCATGGCCACGCTGTCGTTCTCGGGCGTGGTGCAGATGGCATCCGTCACCCCGATCCTCGGCGTGATGCTCGGCCTCGCGGTCGGCATCGACTACGCGCTGTTCATCCTCTATCGCCACCGGCGCCAGCTGCTGCAGGGCGCCGAGGTGGTCGAATCCATCGGCCTCGCCAACGGAACGGCCGGGAACGCCGTCGTCTTCGCCGGGACGACCGTGATCGTGGCCCTGCTGGCGCTCAACATCACCGGCATCCCCTTCCTCGGCCTGATGGGAACGGCGGGGGCGGTGAGCGTGCTGGTCGCCGTGCTCATCGCGGTGTCGCTCATCCCCGCGCTGCTGGGGCTGGCCGGTCCACGGATCCTCACCCGCAAGGCCCGCGCCAGGGCGACAGCCGCCGCCGACGCGATGGAGCGCCCGCGCCGGGCCGCGGGCTCGGCCCCGGCTCCCGTCGACTCCGCCGAGCATCCGCGTCGTGCCGCCCGGTCCGCCGAGCCCCCCGTCGACTCCGCCGAGCATCCGCGTCGCGCCGCCCGCACGGGGTCGATCGCGACGGTCTCCGCGGTGAAGCCGATGTCGACGCTGCGTGCCGTGCTCACCATGGTGATCGCGACCCTGGCGCTGCTGGTCGTGGCGATCCCCGCCCTGTCGATGCGGCTGGGCCTGCCCGACGGCGGGTCGGAGGCCGAGGACTCCACCGCGTACCAGGCGTTCACCTGGACCGACCAGGCGTTCGGCGCCGGGGCGAACGCCCCCCTGCTCGTGACCGCGACGCTGCCAGCCGGCACCGCCGAGGCCGACGTGCAGGGTATCCAGCTCGACGTCGCGCGCGAGCTGTTCGCGCAGGACGATGTGGCCGCGGTGGCCCCGGTCGCGGTGTCGGACGACCGGACGCTCGCGGCGTTCCAGGTCATCCCGAAGGAGGGCCCGAACGCGGTGTCCACCGAGCAGCTCGTGCGCGATCTACGGTCCCTCCCCGCGGTCGACGGCGACATCGAGCTGGCGGTCGCGGGCGCCGCCGCGATCAACATCGACATCTCCGAGGGTCTCGCTGACGTGCTGCCGATCTACCTCGTGGTGGTCGTGGGGTTGTCGTTCCTCATCATGATCATGGTCTTCCGCTCGCTGCTGGTGCCGTTGATCGCGACGGTGGGCTTCGTGCTGTCGTTGTTCGCGACCTACGGCGCGGTCACCGCGGTCTTCCAGTGGGGCTGGCTGGGCGGCATCCTGGGCGTGCACAACCCCGGCCCGATCCTCAGCTTCCTGCCGGTGATCCTCGTCGGCATCCTGTTCGGTCTCGCGATGGACTACCAGTTGTTCCTCGCCACCGGCATGCGCGAGGCGTGGGCGCACGGGGCCGCGCCCCGACTGGCGGTGGCGCAGGGGTTCCGCGCCGGACGCACCGTCGTGACGGCCGCGGCGATCATCATGATCGCGGTGTTCTCGGGCTTCATCGCGTCGGATGCGGTGATCATCAAGTCGATGGGTCTCGGCCTCGCGCTCGGCGTGCTCTTCGACGCGTTCATCGTGCGCATGCTCCTCATCCCCGCGATCATGCACGTTCTCGGAGGGTCGGCCTGGTGGCTGCCGCGATGGCTCGATCGCATCGTGCCGAACGTCGACGTCGAGGGCTCGGCGCTCGAGCGTCGTCACCCGGCGCATCACGACGCGTGAGCATCTCGGGCCAGGTCGGCGCAAGCCCCGGTCGGCTCGCGACGAAGGGGGTCAGGATGCCAGTCACCACCCTTTCCGAGGAGGACGACGATGACTGACCGCGAAGAGACCCAAGACGCGCCCGTGATGGACGGTGCGACCGACGCCGGGGTCGAAGAGAAGAAGCAGGGCGAGCAGGAGCAGCGCGCCGCCGACGCCCAGGTGAACGACGACGTGTCGAACGAGGACCTGAAAGACGACCTGCGCAGCATCCGCGGCTACGGCGAAGACCGCTGAGAACGGCGGCGACTCCCGTCCGGAGCCGCGTGGGGGAGGGCTCGACGGACGGGAGTCGTCGGTGGCACCGAGATCGGTGCCTTCCGCGCCGGCGATGCCGGGGTGGTGAGAGGAACGTTACGCCTGCGAGGGCCGGATAGGTCCGGATCTCAGCCGATCCGAAGGCGGCGCCGCAACATCTCGCGGGTGCGCCAGGTGGTCCCCCGGAGCCGGTGTCTCCGTCGAGCCCGAGAGAGCGCGCGCCCCCACAGACGCAGGACCGCGGCCTCGTCGTACGCGCGTGCCCTCTCGACGGCGGCACGGCGCATGCGGGCGAGGGTCGCCGGGCTCGCGGATGCCGCGTGCACGAGCGCCTCACTCAGCGCGGCGACATCACCGGGCGCCACGAGCCACCCGGTGCGTCCGTCGGCGATGAGCTCGCGGGGGCCGTACGGCACGTCGTATGCGATGGGCAGACAGCCGGCGGCCATCGCCTCGGCCACCACGAGCGAGAAGGCCTCGGAACGACTCGTCAGCAGGAGCGTCGAGGCGCGCCGGAGAGCATCGCGCGCGGCGGGATCGAAGCCGTGGAACACGACGCCGTCGCCGGCCCGTCGCTCCAGAGCGGCGCGGGAGGGACCGTCGCCGTACACGTCGAGGTGCACCTGCGCGCCGTGCGACCGTGCCAGCCCGATGGCGTCGACCGCGTCGTCGACGCGCTTGATCGGCTCGAGCCGGGCCACCACCACCGTGCCGTCGCGCGGTGCACGAGTATCGGCGTCGGGCACGTCGACCGGATGTGGTACCGCGGTCAGCAGGGGGATGGGCCCGACCTCGCGCCGCACGTCGGCCACCTGCCGTGGCGTGCAGAACACGACGGCGTCGAAGGCGCTGAGCCGCGAGAACACCTCCGCGCGGGAGGCGCGGATGGCGCTGCCGTCGTCGGTCAGGTGGGAGCCGTGCACCACGTGCAGCACGACCACGCCGGCTCGGCGATACCCGGCCGCGAACCGTGCCATGGCCTTGCTGTCGACGAGCAGGAACGACCGCGCACCGCCGGTCAGCCGGTCGAGCCACGCGGTGTACAGCTCCCTCACCCCGCGCCACGCGGCGCGAGGGGCGCCGCTCTCATCGCAGGCCACGATGACGCGCCGGGTACGGCCGGAGCCGTGGGCGACATCGCGGCGGTCGCTGACGGCGATCGTCCCGTCGGCGCGGAGGTGATCGATCTGCTGCACCGCCCCCGCGGCATCCGTCCGTATCCGCCGCACCAGGAGGCCCCCGGTGTACTCGGCGGTGGCCGAGGCCGGCAGGGGTGAGAATCCCGCACCCGTGGCGACCGGACGGCCTCGCAGCGTGTTCTCGCGAAGCCAATCCCACAGGTTGGTGAGGTGCACGCCCGGGGCGAGGGCACCACGACGCTCGAGCTGCGCCGACACGGCGACCCGATCGTCGCGGTCGTCGCACGTCAGCACGTGCACGGGGGAGCCGTGGTCGGCGAAGGCGCGCGACCGCTGCAGGAGGGCGGCGGTGAGGCCGCCGTACTCAGCGGGTATGCCCCACGTGAGGACGAACTGCCGACCGCGGGGAAGAGAGGGGCCGCGCGTCATCCGGCGTCGTCGGGGGAGATCTCCCCGGCGGCGATCGCGTCGGCGTACGTGCGGATGTCGGGACCCGGCTCGTAGTCGATGAAGCGGTTCTTGATGCGGGCGTTGATCTGCGCGAACGCCTCGTCGGAGGAGATGCCGTCGCTCTCGCGGGCGATGGCGACGACGGCCTCGCGCAACACCGCGTCGGCGTCGTCGAGGATCTTCTGGCGGGCGGGCTCGTTCCAGCGGATATCCGAGGTGTCCATGGCGACAGATTACGACGGGCCGCAGACACCGAGACGCGGGTTGCGCGCACGGCGCGGGTGTGCGGCGAGGCCCGTCGGCGCAACCCGACGCCCGCGCGGAGGAGCCTCGACGAGGATGGGGACATGGTGATCGCGAAGCTCCGCACCGGTATCCGCGACCTCGGGTGGTGGGTGCGCGACTACGTCTACGCCGTGCGCGGTCAAGTGCGGGCGCTCACCGGTCGGGACGCCCCCGATGCGCTCGCCGAGGGGAGCGGGACCCCGATCGTGCTGCTGCCCGGGATCTACGAGACCTGGCGCTTCATGGAACCCCTCGCGAAGGCCCTGCACGACCGCGGGCACCCGGTGCACGTCGTCACCGAGCTGGGCGGCAATCTTCGGCCCGTGGCCGACGCCGCCGATCGCGTCGCCGCGCTGCTCGTCGCGCGGGGGCTCGACGACGTCGTGCTCGTGGCCCACAGCAAGGGCGGGCTGATCGGCAAGCACGTCATGGCCTTTGATCCGGAGGGCGAGAGGGTGCGCGCCATGGTGGCCGTGGCCACGCCCTTCGGCGGCTCGCGCTACAGCCGGCTCATGCCCACCCCGTCGTTGCGGGCTTTTGCCTCGGGCGACGCGACCGTGCGCGCGCTCGCCGCTGCGGCCGAAGCGAACGTGCGGATCGTCTCGGTCTACGGTCTGTTCGACCCGCACATCCCCGAGGGGAGCGAGCTGGCGGGGGCGCGCAACGTCCGGCTCGCCGGTGGCGGGCACTTCCGCGTATTGGCCGACCCGCGGGTGATCGCGGAGGTCATCCGCGTCGCGGAGTGACGCCTCGCGGACGTCGTCCCGCCACGGTCTCGAGCTGCGGCCCCGACGGCGTCACCGACCGCCGCCGCCTCCGCCCATTCCGCCGCCCGAGAAGCCCCCGCCGAACGACCCGCCCGAGAAGCTCCCGGATCCGCTCGTCGTGGCCGTCGCCGGGGCGCTGGCGGTGCGCATCGATCCCATCGTGGCGAGGAAGGCCGTCGACGAGAAGCCGTTCGAGCCGGCGTACCAGCCCAGCTCGCCGCCGTTCTCGCGCACACGCGTGTCGAGGACCTGCGCCCATTCGCGCTCGACTCCCCACACCACGGCCCACGGCAGAAGGCGCTCGTACAGGTGCAGCACGTGCGCCGAGTCCGCCGTGTCGACGGGGCGCCGCTCGGCTCCCTCGGGACTCTGCAGAACGCGCAGGCGGTCGGCCTCCGCGAGCTGCAGGTAGTCGCGCAGGCCCCGAAGGTGGTCGCGGGCGGGGGCGCCGGCGTCGGTGACGCGGTCGCGGTAGCGCAGCAGGACGAACGCCAGGATGCCGAGGACCACGGTCGCGGGAATCGCGGCGATCTGCCACCACGTGGGGGCCGTTCCCATCGCCGCGAAGATGAGGGCTCCCACCGCGACGACGAATGCCGCCACCGCGGTGATGCCGGCGCCGATCGAGAGGCCGTGACGCTGCGGGTGGGTCCATCCCCGCGCCCGCAGTTCTGCGGAGGCGCCGGGGGGAAGCGCCTGCAACGCCTTCGCCACGTCTTGCCGGTCGGGCCCCAGCACGACGCGGGCACCGGGCCGGGCTCCCGAGCCGAAGACGGCCGTGAGCACCGCGGCGTGCAGGGGGCTCGCGTCGTCGGTGCGCACGAGTTCGAGCATGAGGGTCTGTACGTCGTCCGCTGACTCGACGATGCGCAGATGGCCCGCGATCGCCGCGTCGAGCAGAGCGGCGGGGATGCCGGCGCCCCCGCGCTGCACGAGTTCAGCGCCCTGCAGGACGTCGACGTCGGACGGTGGGGCGTACTCGGGCACGATGACACCGCGCCCGGCGGCATCCCGTCCGCGCCGGCGCGCGACGACGGCGGTCCCGATTGCGGCCACCGCCAGGCCCACCGCGCCGAGGGAGAGCCCCGCCAGAGCGGGCGCCGCGTCGACGGAGAACTGCTCCATGGGGGTGCGGACGACTTCGCCCGGGACGAAGGTGCCGGGTGAGAAGCCCACCGCGACCGTGACGTTCTCGCCCGCGTCGAGGTCCCGTGCCCCGGCGGTCCAGACGAGCGACCCCGTTGCGTCCGAGGTGCGGGTGATGTCGCACCGGGCGTCGGAGCCCTGCTCTCCGACGTAGCACGCGGCCGCCCCGTCGATCGCCGTCGAGGAGAGCGACGGGTCGACGCTGAGTCGGACCGAGACCTCACCGAACGGCTGTTCCCAGTCGGTGCCGTTGATGTCCCGGTAGAACTCGTCGGTGTCGGTGTCGGCGAACGACCGGATGGTGTCGCGCTGCGTGTACGAGATGACGTAGGTCTGCACGCCGCGCACGTAATCGTCGTCGCCCGTGAGCACCCGCACCTCACGGCGCCCCTCCTCGATCTCGTAGGGCACGTCGGCACCCGACGCGTCGGTGACCGACACGACACGGGTCTGCAACGGCACTCCGTCGTAATCGTCGGGGATCGCCCGCACGATTCCGCGGTTCTGATCCTCGTCGGGGAAGCGCGCCACGATGGTCTCGACGACGGCGAGCTCGGCGTGCCCGTCCGAGGTGCGCGACAAGCTCATGTCGGCGTCGAAGGAGTCGAAGGTGAAGTCGTCGGTGTCGGCCGCGGCCGGGCGGGGGATGGCGACGAGCAGAACCGCCAGTGCGAACACCGCCACGAGGGCAGCGGCGCGGCGAAGGGCTCGAGACGGCGGGGGGAAGACGTCCATGCTGCGACGTTACCGCGCGGGGTTCCGGCGGGGATCCCCCGTGAGGGGGACTCAGGGTAGGAGCACCGCGCCGCGATGGTCGTCGGTGGTGAAGGCGCCGATGGCGACGGCGCTGACCTCGACGGAAGACAACGTCATCGTTCCCGACAGCGTGGTGAGGAAGGCCGTGTCGGCAGCGTCCCGCCCCGTCGCGATGCGGACGAAGTGGGGGCGCGGCGCCAGGCGGGTGGCATCCACCACCTCCCACCGTCCGTCGACGAAGGCCTCGACGACGGCGTGGAAGTCCATGGGGGACAGGCCGGGGGCGTATACGGAGACGAGTCGGGCGGGAACGCCCAGGGCGCGCAGAAGCGCGATCGTCACGTGGGCGTAGTCGCGACAGACCCCTTCGCGGCTGCGGAGGGTGTCGAGAGCGGTATCGGTGGGCCCGCTGGACCCGCTCACATAAGACAGCGCATCCGCGACCCACTGCGGCACGAGCGAGACCAGTTCGCGGGGTGCGGCCCCGCCGAAGTTCGGGATGCCGTCACCCAGGGCGTCGGAGGGGACGTAACGGCTGGGCCGGAGGTAGCGCACGGCGTCGAGCTCATCCGAGGGAGCGGGGGCGGTCGGGCTCGTGACCTCGGCGTCGTAGTCGATCCGAACATGGCCGACCGGCAGCGTCACGCGATGCAGGCGTCCGCCGTGGTGGTCGACGCTCTCGGTGACGGGCAGCACCCCGGCGGTGGTGCGCACCTGGAGTCGCTCGTCATCCGTCCACCCCGAGGCGGCCGCGATCGAGAGGACGACGTCGGCGTCGCTGTCGACCTGGAGCTCGATGGCCGCGGTGACTCGCGCTCTCACGCCGCCACGTCCGGGACGGTCTCGGGAACGACGGCCGAGGGGGAGACGGCGGGGACCCCCGCGATCGCGCAACACGGGTCTCCCGTCGAGGCGCAGGCGTTCGTCACGGCGCACCGCATGCGCCCGAGGAAGGCGGTGACCGCCGTCGTCTCGGCTTCGGTCATTCCGCGGGTGGCCTGCATCATGCGTCGATGCATCGCCGCCAACGTGTCGCGCATCTCGTCATCGGCGTGGATCGTCGCAGACACGAGCACCTTCCGGCGATCCGTCGGGTGCGGACTCCTCCGCACGTGGGCACTCTTCTCGAGACGGTCGAGCAGCGCGGTGATGGATGCCGTCGACACGCCGAGATGGCGCGCCAGGTGGATCGGAGTGACGTCCTGACCCGACCCCGCCGCTCGCGTCAGATAGCGCAGAACGAGCAGCTCGTTCTCGCCCATCGCCATCGAGTCCTGGGTGCGACGGCGCATGGCCATCTCGGCGCTGCGATACGCACGCATTGCCTCCATGACCCGGGATCCCCGTTCGTCGTCGGCGCTTTCGCTGTACCAGTACGACGGAGGCGTGCTGCTTTCGGTCGTCATCCGGTCCCCTAATATCTTGTTTGCCTATTCGCTAGTCTAACTAGTAAGTTCTCAAACAAGCAACGAGCAGAGGGGTACACCATGGCCAAGCTTTTCTACGGCACGACCGTCGAGCCGATCATCATCGAGGACCGACTGCTGGCACACGTGAAGGTCGTCGTGGCGACCAAGCTCCGTCGTGGCGAGAGCTTCACCCTGTCGTGGGTGCACGGCCCGAACGAACCGGCCGGACGCTCGACGATCTGGCTGCAGCCGTCGATCCCCCTGCGGTTCGTCTTCGACTCCGAGCAGCCCGAGTCCCTCGACCAGAACATCCTCAAGCGCATGGCCAACGACGCGAACTCCTCGCGCGGACTCAGCCTCGACGGAATGCTCGACGCAGCTCCGGCGGCCGAGGCCCCGGCGCGTCCGGCGCCCCGATCCGCGAACGCGACGCGCTCGCTCGCCCGCGTCGCGTGATCGGGGGCCCGCCGGGGGCCCCGACTGCCGCACCGCCGGCCCGCACGCGCATCGACGCCGATCTCGCGGTGGCGATGCGTGACACAGCGCAGAACCTCACCTCACGTCCGTCGCAAGAGAGAAGCTCATGAACCCCGTCGCCGCCTGGGACCTGCCCACCGAACCGATCTCGGTCGTCTTGATCGAAGACCGGGAAGCGGTCACTCCCCGCTGACGCGCTTCGTGGGCTCGTCCGTCGCCCGCTCGCTCGCGGCGCCTTCGCGGCGGATGCGCAGCGCTCCCAGGGCGAGGATGATCGTCCCGACCACCAGGAACGCGACCTTGGGTCCCGTCGGCGAGTCCGCGGCGAGAAAGAGCGTCGGGGCGGCGAAGACGAGAGCCGCGATGCCGCAGAGGAAGACTCCCGCAAACGGTCGGATCGACGTCATGAGCTTCCCCTTCTCGTGGATGTCGAGCACAGCCTAGCGAAGCGGGTCGGGCGGCGATCCCTAGCGCTCCCCGGCGTCCGCGTCCACCACCGCGCGGTCGGTCGCCGCGGTGGGTACCGTTACGCGGACCGACGAAGGGAATCCCCGTGCGCCTCCGACCGGCCGTTCTGGCCATCTCCGTACTTTTCGCCTCGCTGGCCCTCGCTCCCGCGGCGGCACAGGCCACGACGGGACCGGCGGTGACCATCGACCCGGCGGCCGTGGCGATCGGCGAGACCACCACCGTCACGGCGACAGGTCTCGGGGGCCTCGAGACGGCCACCTTCGGGATGGATGCCACCGACGCCGCGGCCTTCGACGGAGACGGCGTCGACGCGGGCGGGACGACCGCCCGCGTCGCGGTGGTCGACGGATCAGCGACCGTCGAGCTCATCCCGACGCGCGCCGGTGAGATCGTAATCGCGGTCGGCACGGGGGAGTCGACGTTGGCGCAGGCGACGGTCACCGTCACCGCGGCGACGGCGGAGCCGGTTCCGGCGACCTCGGCGCCCTCGTCGGCACCCGAGTCGTCCGCCTCCCCCTCGGCGGGGGAGGATTCCGCTCAGGCGGAACCCGACGCCGAGGCGGAGACAGGTCGACTCGCGTTCGTCCTCGTTCCGCTGATCGCCGCCGTCATCGTCGGAGTCGGCCTCATCGTCGTGATCTCCCGCAGTCGCCGGGGGCGTCGCGGCGACTGAGACACACCGGTCAGGGGACGACGTAGCCCGCGGCGCGCACGAGCGCGTACCACTCGGCGCGGGTGAGGTCGATGTCGGAACCCGCCGCAGCCTCGGTGAGGCGCTCGGGCGTGGTGGTGCCGAGCACCACCTGTATTCCGGCCGGGTGTCGGGTGATCCACGCGACCGCGATCGCGAGGGGCGTCACCCCGTAGCGCGCGGCGAGCTCGCCGATGACCGTGTTGAGCTCGGCGTAGGCCGGGTTGTCGAGGAAGACCCCACCACCCCGCGATCCCTGCAGCGGAGACCAGGCCTGCAAGGTGATGGCCTCGATGCGGCAGTACTCGATCAGGCCGCCCCCGTCGAGCACGGCCGACTGCGCCGTGCCCTCCATGTTCGCCGCGAGCCCCTGGGTGAGCAGAGGCGCGTGGGCGATGGACAGTTGCACCTGGTTGGCCACGAGAGGCTGGCGTACGGCCGTGCGCAGCAGGTCGATCTGACGCGGTGTGTGATTCGAGACGCCGAACGCCCGCACCTTGCCCGCGGACTCGAGGTGGTCGAAAGCCCGAGCCACTTCGTCGGGCTCGACGAGGGCATCGGGGCGGTGGAGAAGAAGCACATCGACGTAGTCGGTGCGCAGAGCCCGCAGGGATTCTTCGACCGATGACACCAGGTGGTCGTACGAGAAGTCGAAGTACGGCCCCTCCCGAACGATCCCCGCTTTGGTCTGCAGGCGGATCTCCGACCGTTCGGCCGAGTCGAGCGACAGGGCTTCGGCGAACCGGCGTTCGGCGGAGTGCAGTTCGGCCGCGTAGATGTCGGCGTGGTCGAAGAAATCGATTCCCGCGTCGCGCGCGGCGCGGTAGAGCCGGCGGACGTCCTCGTCGCTCTTCCCGTCGATCCGCATCATTCCTGCGACGACGTGGGGGACTCGAGTGCCGGAGGGGCCGAGGGGGACGGTGCGCATGCTTCCCACGTTAGCCGGGGAGCTCCGGGAGAGCATGCGCGCCGAACGTCAGCTGGGAGGATCGACCTCGTCGTCCTCGTGCGCGCCGACCGTGACGTCTCGTTCCACCTCGGTGTGCTTCTCGTCGTGTTCGGTACTCGAAGTCGGTGCGTCGTCTTCGAGGTCGAGACCCGTCGACCCACCGCGGGGCACAGCGCGCAGAAGCTCGTTCATCTCGGCCATGAAGCTGCTCAGCTGCTGCTGCTGCCACCGCAGATCACGGGTTCGGTCCTCGGCGTCTCGGAGGACCGACGCCGCGTGCGTCGTGATCGTGTCGGCGATGCGCTGTGCTTTCTCGCGGGATCCGTCGAGGATGTCGCGCGCGCGCACGTGCGTGTCGGCCTCGACCTGCTGCGCCTGGGCGCGGGCCAGCCGCTCGTAGTCGTCGGCCCGGGCGCTGATCCGGCGCGCGTGCTCGAGTGCCGCCGCCACCTGATCGCTCGCATCGGAGGTGATCCGCTCGGCGTGGGCGACCGCTTGGTTGTGCAGCACGAGGAACTCCTGCTGCGCATCGTCTTGCCGTCGCGTGAGGGATTCTTCGAACTCGAGCACCCGCGCGGTCATCTCGCGGACGTCGCGCTCCGCCTTCGCGCGAAGATCCCCCGTCTCGCGAGACACCATCGAACGCAGGGCGGCCGCGCCCTTCTCGGCTTCGGTGCGCACCGCCACGGCCTCGCGTTCCGCCTGCGACACCCGTTCGGCGGCGTGCGCGCCTTCGCGCTCGAGACGCGCGGCGTGCGCCGTCGCCTCCGTCTCGATGCGGAGGCGGATCTGGTCGGCGTCGTGCTGGGCTTCGGCACGGAGGCGGGACTGCTCGGCGACGGCGTCCTCGCGGATGGAGGCGGCTTCGTCGTGAGCGCTCGTCAGCAGGCGCTCCGCCTGCCCGACGGCGTTCTGCACGAGCACGGTCGCCTGTTCTTCGGCGACGCGCAGGATCGCATCGAACTGCTGTCGCCCCTGTTCGGGATCGATGTCCTCTCCGAGCCGGGCGGCGAACTCGCCGGACAGCGCCGATGCCCGTGTCTCGGCCTCGGCGGCACGCGCCGCCGCTTCGCGCAGACGTTCCTGCAGCTCGCCGTTCTCTTCGCTGTGCCGCCGCGCAGCCTGCTCGAGCTCGTCATCATGCTCCGCGCGCTGCTGGGCGAACATCGCTTCGGCGCGCATCTTCGCGTCGTGCGCGTCGTCCGCCGCCCTTCGCAGACGTTCACCGAGTTCACGAACGGCTTCGTCGACGACGTCGCGATCGTAGCCGCGGAAGCCGACGGGGAAGATGGGCGCCCCTTCGTCGCCGTTCTCGGACGCCTGAAGAAGGGCATCCAGGCCGGTCTCGTGGTCGGCGCGGTCGTCGGTCACGGGGTCCTCCTCGGGGTGGCGCGTCCGATCCGGGCGCCCTTTGATTCAACCCCATCGGCGTGCGGGCGTAAGGCGTTCGGAGGAGGCTCTAAGGGGATGCGCGGTCTCGCGGCCGGGTGCCGAGGCGGCGAGACCGCGCATCCGAGAGTGAGCGATCGCGGTGGAAGAGTTCGAATCTTGGGGGAGAACAACTCGACGATCGCTCGATCTCGACGATTGCATCGATCCGACCCGGCTGGTGCGTAGATCCCCCCTTTTTCACCCCGGCGCTCGCCCCACCCGGAGTGCTCCGGTGAATGGGCGCGCCGGCGCCCGTTACGACCGGGTCGTCGACGCGAGGTACCGCCGAAGGGGGAAAGGTGCGGGCAGAGCGAGACATTCAGCAATGCGGCCCCCCGGCTCGCAGGCGACGTGCTCGCTCTGCCCGCGGATCCAGCATCGGGTGCGCCGCGCGAGCAGGCGGACCAGGGCGTGGGGAATTCACCCCGCTGGATCGACAGATCACCTCGGCGTCGGACAGCCCGGGGTGAAGCGATAATGTGGCCGAGCCCCGTTGTCCCCCAGGAGGAGTCGATGATCGACACCGTCGACCAGTCCGCGCCCGCACGATCACGGGTGAGACCGCCTCGACCCGCCACGCTCGCGACCGTGGGGGGATCGGCCGCTTTCGTCAGTGCCGCGCTCATCTGGGTCTGCCGGGGTGTGGACCCGAGCGTGCAGTACGTCAGCCAGCTCGGTGCGACCGGCATGCCCACGGCGCCGCTGTTCAATCTCGCGCTGCTTCTGCTCGCCATCGCGGCGGTGCTCGTCGATCGCGCCCTCGTCGGTCGAGGCGGGGGATACGTCGTCGGATGGCCGGTCGCCACGACCCTGCTGGTGTGCGGGCTCTGCTTCGCCGTGGCCTCGGTCATCACGTGCTCCCCGGGCTGCCCGGTTCCGTTCACCCCGGGCGCACAGGTGCAAGACCTCTTTCACATCTCGTTCGCCGTGCTGGGGTTCGTCCTCGCCATCGTGGCGATGGGCCAGGTAGCGGCTCTGCGACGACGGCCGTGGATGCGCGCGGCGAGCGTCATGACCCTCGTGGCCGTCGGGGTGACGTCGTTCACCGGCGCCATGCTCTCGCTCTTCGGCGGGGACACGGTGCTCGGAGGCAACCTGGAATTCACTGCCGCGACGCTGGCGATCGCCTGGTTCGGCGTCTTCGGCCTGCAGGTGGCGGCCGATGAGCGGGCGGCTCCGGGGCGTCGGTCCACCCGACCGGTCTCCTGAGGTCGCGGGGCGAGCCCTGCGGGCGAGAGGTTAGCGTTGTCGCCGTGACTCGACGACGTGTATGGCAGATCGTGATGTTGCTGGCTCCGCTGGCGGCGCTGATCGTCGTCGTCGCGGTCCTGCGCGGTGCCGGGGTTCCCCTGTCGGTGCCCGGGGTGATCGTCGTCCTGGTGCTGCTGGTCGTGGCTCGCGTCGTCGTCGGTCGACTGCGTCGGCGCCGGCCCAAGTGATCAGGCCTCCGTCTCGATCTCGATGAGGCCCCACGCGTGGGCCGCGCGGATCGCGCTGGAGCGGTCGGACACCTCGAGCTTGCGGTACAGGCTCTGCAGCTGGGTCTTGACCGTGTTCGGCGACACGACGAGGACCCGTGCGATGTCGGCGATCGTCGAGGTGGGCGTCAGGTGGGCGAGCACGACCTGCTCGCGCTTAGTGAGGTGCGGCACGCTGACGGATGATGCGAAGAACGAGCGCCGTTCGCTCACCCGCTCTCGCGCAGCGGGCGTCAGCATCTGAAGGACCAGCGCGCGGTCCTCCGGTGCGACGGCGCTCCACGGACTCCACAGATCGTGCTGGATGCTCAACGACTCCGCGCGTTGCGCGGCGGTGCGATGTGCGCTCACCCCGTTGAGGCGGACGTCGGCCACCACGCTGACGACGAGACTCTCGAGAGCCGCGCGCGGAGCGGGCTCGTGGTGCAGACCCCATTTGACGCTCATGACGAACGCTTCGTGCGTCCGCCCCGCGTACAACTGCGACAGTGCGATCGCCGGCGCGGTGGCCGGAGAAAGAGAGAACGGCCCTTCGAAGAGGGCGAGCGCCTTGCGCGCCTGTCGCAGCGCGATCAGGACTTTCGCCCGCGCGGTGAGGAGCTGGGTCGACTGGTAGTGCGAGGGCGGGGTGCTGCGCGCGCGAACGGCCCAGACCCGGAGCAGACCCAGGGAGTCGGATGCCGCTCCCGAGAGCAGGAAGGCGAGGGCGTGGATCGACGCGGCGTACGGCCAGAGCTCACGCGCTCCCCGGGTCGACGGGATCTGGTCCAGCAGCGCCCGAGCCGACGCCGGATCCCCTCCCTCCAACTGCAGCCATGCCGTCGCGACGCGGAGCCCTTCTCCCCAGGGGGACGCCGTCCAGTTGTCGTCTCGGTTCTGGCCCACGATGCCCGACGCTCCCCGGACGTCGCCGTCGAGGAGCGCGATGACCGCGAGCGCCCCTCTCACGCGTGATCGGCCGGCGGGTGAGGCGAGGCGTTCCGATTGACGGAGGGACTGCGCCGCGTCGCGCAGTCGCCCCATCGCGAACGCGGTCATGCCCGCTTGGTACCACCCCTCGGCGGAAGCCTCCGGCTCCGCATCGCGGTGGCGGCGGAGGCCGTCGACGAGGAGCGACGCCGACTCCGTGGCGAGAGCGAAGCGCCCGGCCGCCCTCAGGAGACTGATGCGCAGAGTCAGAGCCTCGAGGTTGCTCGCCGCCGCGGCCGTCTTCGCATCGGGGAGGCGGCCCAGTGCGGAGACGGCGAGCCCGGGAGTCTCGGGTGACAGCGCCGTATCGGGGTCGAGCGCGAGGAGCACGTCGATCGAGAGGGGGTCGGTCGGCGCGCTGTCGCGCAAGCGCCCCACCAGGTGAGCGAAGCTGTCCGCGTCGCGAGCCCAGATCTCCGGAGCGGAATCTCGCAGCACCGATGCCAGCGTCTGCCACTGTTCGGCGTCCGCCGCGATCTGCGCGGCGAGCAAGGGTTCGCCCGCTTCGACGAGATGATTCAGCAGGCTCAGACGGGCGGTCGTCACCACCCCCGGCGTACGTGCCGAGATGTCGCGCAACCATTGCTCGCGGATGGGCTCGGCGAGGACGAGCCGTGTCGAGCTCGGCCAGACCAGACCCGCGTGTTGCAGGTGCACGAGGAGTTCCGCCGTCGAACCCGTCGTGGAGTCGATGCCCATCGCCTCCGCGAGTGCCGCGTTGATGAAGGGGGCGACCGCGAGCAGGCGAACCTCGTCGGTGATCGGGATATCGAGCCGTTGCTCCATGTCGGAGGTCAGAGCCGCGCCCGCGTAGTCGGCGACGGCGATCGCCTCTTCGCGAGTTCTCAGCGGCAGGCCCTCCAGACGGAGCCGGGCGCTTGCAAGCTGGCCGAGCGCGGGCCATCCGTGGGTGCGCTCGGCGAGTTCGTCGGTGGCGGCCTCGGTGGTCTCGACCCCGTTCAGCGCCAGGACGAGTGCGAGCTCGTCACGTGTCATCCGCAGGCGAGCGGCCGGCACGACATGGACGTCGAACTCGAGAGCCACGAGTGGGCTCTCCAGACCGGTGGCGTACCGGGTGCCCACGACGATTCGCAGCTCGGAATCGGCGTGAAGCATCTGCAGAAGGTGTTCGGAGGAGACGCCGACGCCCTCGACGTGATTGTCGACCAGCAGCACATGCCGCGACGGCCCGCTGGCGAAGCTCTCGGCGATGCGGTCGATGCTCTCGGGCGGCGTGAGGTTGCCGTCGATGAGCTGCACACCGATCTCGGTGTCGTCTTGCAGGGTGAGCGCGAACTGGCGCAGCAGGGAGGTCTTCCCGACCCCGGTGGGTCCGCGCAGCAGCACGATGTCGCTCGCGAGGGCCTCGCGCAGATGAGAGATCGGCCCCTCGCGCGGTGCCCAGAAACGGCTCGTCCGCCGGGTCACGCGCGCTCCGGCCGGAAGGGTGTCCACATCGATCAGCATCGTCATCTCCACTAGGGCGGGGCCTCCCCCCGAAGGGTGGGAGTTCTCGGCGCGGCACGTCTCGGCCGCTTGGTGCTGATCCTGAGGGTGAGGACCGGGCGAACTCGGCGGAGAACAGGTCTTTCATCCCCCTCGTCACCCCGGCATCACCCCATCCGCATCACCCTCTTCTCGACTGCCGACCGGCATCCCCTGCGGTTCGTGTCGTGAGTGTCTCGCCCGCCACCCCGGCCGTCCGTGCCGAGAGAAGCGTCCTCGCGCCTGTGCCTATGCTGCGGGCGACCCGACGGTCTCGCCGTCGCGTCATGCGAAAGGCGGACACAGAGTGGACATTCAGCGAGTGATGCGCATCTTGCGCGCCTACTGGAAGGCGATCGTCGTGATGACGGTCCTGGGAGGGCTGGCCGGACTCGGGTGGAGCGCCACGCAGGCGCGGGTGTACTCCGCCGACGCGAGCGGGTACGTGGCGGCCGTGGCGTCGGACGGTTCGACGGGTGCCGCCCTTGCCGGCGACCAGTTGGCGCTGTCCAAGGTCAAATCGTTCATCGACATGGGGTACTGGCGCAGCGTCGCCGATACGGCTCGACAGCAGCTCGGCCTCTCCGACAGTCCCGAGGCTCTCGTGGAGCGCATCCGCGTCTCCAACCCGGTCGACACCGTGAACGTCCGCGTCGACGCCACCGGGGCGACCCCGGAATCGGCCCGCGATCTCGCCGAGGCGTGGATCCGCGCGATGACGACGCAAGTGGACGAGCTCGAGTCGGGGGGCAGTGGTCAGGGCGCGGTGCGACTCGTCGCCGGCGACTCGGCGCGACTGCCGACCTCGCCGTCCTCACCGAACGTACGACTGGACGTGATGATCGGTGCGCTTCTCGGCCTCGTCGCCGGTGTCGTGTTCGCGCTGGTGCGACGCACCTTCGACCGACGGTTGCGGTCGGCCAGCGACATCACCGATGCCGTCGATGCGTCGGTGGTCGGTGTGCTCCCGGTGGACAAGGAGTTGGCGGCGGGGCGCGCCGTCTTCTCGTTCGACGACATCCGCGACGGGCGCGGGTCGTTCGCCCACAAGGAGGCCATGCGCGAACTGCGCACGAACCTCCAGTACGTCGACGTCGACCGCCCGGCGCGCATCATGGTGGTCACCAGCCCGCTCCCCGGCGACGGCAAGTCCACCACCGCCGCGAACCTGGCGGTGAGCATCGCGGCGACCGGGCAGTCGGTCATCCTCGTCGACGCCGATCTCCGTCGCCCTGTTCTGGGCGGCATGTTCGGGTTCTCGGACGACGTGGGCCTCTCCGACGTCCTCGCCGGCCGCGCGCAGATCGAACAGGTCGCCCATCAGGTCGACGAACACGGACGGCTCTTCGTCGTGGCCGCGGGGCGAACCCCGCCCAACCCGAGCGAGATGGTCGGGTCGAAGCGCATGCAGGCGCTGTCGCGGAAGCTCGCCGAGGATCTGGTCGTCATCGTCGATTCGCCTCCGACGCTCGCCGTCGCCGACGCCGCGGTGATCGCGAGCTGGGCCGACGGGACCGTCCTCGTGGTGACGGCCGGGCGCACCACCGACGACATGCTGACGCGGGCAACCGCGAACATCGCGAAGACGCGAGGGCACCTGCTCGGAGTCGTGCTGAACCGCGCGCCGCTCCGTGGGGCGGATTCGGGCTACTACGGGATGCAGTACGGCGGCTACTACGGCTACGGAATCGGTCGCACCGAGAAGAGCACGTGGTGGCGGCGGGTGCTGCGGAAGTCGTCGACCGAGCCCGGCGCGGCCGAGGAACACGGCAAGCGGCGCACGTCGGCCGACCTTCCCGCCGAGAACGTCAGCGCCCTCCGCCCCCTGTCTCATCGGAGGACGATGGAGAGGGCAGCGGGTGAGGCTACGAGTGAAGTCGAGGTGGTGCAGACGTCTGAGCCCCCGGTAGACGCGGGCGCGCCGCGTCGACGACGCACGACCCCCTGACGCTTCTCGCAGAAACGACGAAGGCGCCGACCCGTCCGGGTGGGCGCCTTCGTCGTTTCCGTGTCAGTGCGCGGTGGACCCGGGAGCGACCACCGCTTTGAAGGTGCGGGCGAGGATCACGAGGTCTCCGATGAACGACCAGTTCTCGACGTAGAAGAGGTCGAGCCGGATGGCGTCGTCCCACGCCAGGGCCGAGCGTCCGCTGACCTGCCAGAGGCCGCTCATACCGGGCCGGACGATCAAGCGCCGGTGCGCATCGTCGTCGTAGAACTCGACTTCGGCGTCGCGCTGGGGGCGCGGCCCGACGAGACTCATCTGCCCGCCCAGGACGTTGAAGAGCTGCGGGAGCTCATCGAGGGAGTACTTCCGCAGCCAGCGACCGACAGGGGTGATCCGTGGGTCGTTGTCGATCTTGAACAAGGGCGTTCCGTCGCGCCCCTGTGCGGCCAGAAGGCCGTGCAGGCGGGCATCCGCCCCGTCGACCATCGAGCGGAACTTGAGCATGCCGAAGTGCGAGCCCCCCTGGCCGACGCGCTCCTGGCGATACAGAATCGGTCCCGGTCCCGACGCGCGGACGAGCCCGGCCAGCACGAGCAGTATCGGAGACAGGAGAAGAACCAGGGTGCCGGCGCCGACGATGTCGAAGGCGCGCTTGAGCACCCGTTGTCTGGCGGAGTACTGGGGCGTCTCGATGTGCACGAGGGGGAGCCCGGCGACGGGGCGGGTGTGCAGGCGGGGCCCGGCGACGTCGGTCAGGTTCACGGCGACGATCAGGTGCTGGCGGCCGGGGTCGAGGCTCCAACCGATCCGGCGGATGTCGTGAGAGTCGAGCAGAGCGCCGCCCGAGACGAGGACGCTGTCGGCATCGAGCACGCGAAGTTGCTCGCGCAGGAGATCGGCCTGCCGCTCCGTCCACGTCGGCCCCGACGACACGCGCGCCAGGGGGCGTATCCCGACCACATGGAGTCCCGCGGCGGGCTGGCGGGCCAGCTCGGCGGCCACGCGCTCGTTCTCCTCGTCTGCGCCGACCAGCACGACCCGTGCCCCCATGGCTCCGGACCGTCGCTTGCCGGCGAGCCATCGGCGGCAGAGGACCCGCCCACCGAGCAGGGCCGCGGAGCCGACGGGGAGACTGAGGAGGAAGTACCCGCGCGAGAGGTCGGCGCTGGTCAAGTAGGCGGCGATGGCGACGATCCCGAAGACCTGGGTGGAGGCGGCGAGCACGAGCCGGTACTCCGTGACGCCGTAGCCCACCACGCGGGGGTGTCGGCTCCCCCAGAGGCCGAGGGCGAGCAGCCACGCCAGGCAGAGGCCGACCGACACCGTCGTGTAGTCGACGGCGACCGAAGCCACGTCGACGGGGTGCGGCCCCAGCCAGAGCAGCTGGGTGCCGACCACGGCGATGACGACGACGAGGGCGTCGACGACGACGACGAGTCGGGCGTATCGACGCTGCCAGGTACTGCGTCGGGGCGACTCGAGCGGGGTGAGCCGCGCCAGCCGCGCGGGTGACTCGGTGAGTGAGACGGCAGGATTCATGGGTGCTCCGCAGTCCGGGCCCGGGGGACATTCACTGGAGAGCCGCGCCGGGATGGAAGCGGCCGTGGGCGCGGGGACTCTCTCATCGCGTCGGAGTGCGGAGGGCAGAGCGCCGGCTGTGTGGGCGCGGGTGAAGAGAGCCCCTCGTGCCGGTGCGGCAGGCCGCCCGCTCGTCGAGTGGGCGGGCACCGGCGGCGAGTTCCCGTCTCGGATCGCCTGGCGCGTCACCCGACGGCTTCTGGGCGTCACCTCGACGCGGTGAGGCTGCGGCCAGGAGCTTCCTCGCGATCACGGCATGTTTGCATGTGTATGTGAGCGTGAGTCCCCGAGCAAGCTGGGAGCATGACCGACGCGCCCGATCCCTGGAACGACTTCGTCCGCGAGCTGGGAGTGCGGCTTCTCCGTGCCCGGGCAGACAAACGGATGTCGCAGGAGCAAGTGGCGCACGCCGCGGGGCTGGCGACCTTCACGTACCGCAAGCTCGAGAAGGGCGAGTCCAACCCGGGCACCGCGGCGAATCCGCGGCTTCGCACTCTGGTAGCCCTCGCCGAGGTGCTGGAGGTTCCGCTGCGGGACCTTCTGCCCACCCCTCCCGAAGGCCTCGCTCCCGGCCGCTGAGGGCGGTGTCGGAGGTGTGCGATTTACTTCTTTCGTGCCCGCCGATGTTCGGGTCGCCGGTGTCGCCGGCGGCTCCACGAGAGAGGTGTCAGGCATGGAACGGCGAGTAGCTGCCGAAGACGTCGAACGGCGAGCGCGGTGCGCGTTCGAGTGGTGCACGACGGATCACGGTGCGACGGTGCACCCCGACGATGAGGATCACCGCAGCGAGGGGTGGGGGTGGCTCGGCCGCGTTCGCGACGGCCGAGGGAGCGGGCCGGGAATCGTGACCGTGCTCGAGGTCGGCGTGCTCCGTCGCACCGATGACGCCGCGGCGTGGATCGTCATCGAGACCGGTATCGGCACCTCGCTCGCGTTGTCGCCCGAGGCTGCGCAGACCCTTGCGCGTCGACTTCTCGACGACGGCGACGTCAGGGCGGTATCCGCCGCTCCGGGCTCAGCCGGCTGAGAGGGCGCGGCGCGCGGCTCGACGGTCGTGCACCCACGCCCACGCCGCGGCGCCGATGTACAGCAGGCACAGCGGCAGGGCGATGAGGGCCATGCTCATCATGTCGGAGGGAGGGGTGACCGTCGCCGAGAAGATGATGATGACGACCAGAGCGACACGCCATCCGCGAATGATGGATCGCGCGCTCAGCACCCCGACCGCGTTCAGCGCGATGATTCCGAGGGGGGAGACGAAAGAGATCCCGACCCCGACGATCAGTTTGAGGAGGAAGTCGAAGTACTGGCTCGCGGTGAGCATCGTCGAGGAGCCGACGGGGGCGAAGCCGGCGAGCAGGGTAACGATCTGGGGGACGACGATCCACCCGAACCAGGCTCCAGCAAGAAAAAGCGGGACTGCGGTGCCGACGAAGACGATGCCGATCCGCCGTTCGCGCGAGGTCAGGCCGGGAACGAGGAACGCCCAGACCTGGTAGAGCCAGACGGGCGCGGACAGAACGATGCCGAGGGTCATCGCGATCTTGAAGCGCAGGTCGAACGCCTCGCCCAGACGTGTGAAGTTCAAACCGGTCAGCGACGGCCCCTGAATGTGCGTGAGCGGGGCAGCAGCGGCTTCGATGACGACGTCGGAGAGGGCGAAGCCGGCGATTCCGGCGACCACGACGGCTGCGGCCGAGATGGCGATCCGCCGACGGAGTTCCGCGAAGTGGGAGAGGAGGGGCATGACCCCTTTCTTGCCACTCGTGCGTCGCGAGCGCGGTGACTTCACGCGGGCGATGACGGGCCCGACTCGGAACGGTGGGGGAGTTCGTCCTGTGCCGCGCCGGTGGCGACCGGTTCGTCTTCGGCCTTGGCCTTCTTGTCACCGCCGGATTCGCTGCGCAGGATGCGGACCGACTCTCCGACGCTCTTGGCGAGCCCCGGGAGTTTGGCTGCGCCGAACAGAAGGAGGATGACGGCGAGGATCAGGATGAGGTGCCACCCCGAGAATGCGTTCCCAAAAATACCCATGGGGGACCTTTCGATAGCCGGACGGTTCTTCCATGCTCGACTGTGGTCGTGACTCAGCCCGCGGCGCGGGGGCAACATCGCCCGATCTGCTGCCGCACTTCACCAGCCCTGCGCTCGTGGGGTGTGCGTCCGTTCCGGTTCACCCCCGCCTGGCACTCCGGTTGACTGGCGCCGCGTGGCAGGTGTCGCGCAGAGGGAGACGTGCGATGCGCCGATGCGACCGATGATCACCAACCGCGTGCTGGTGGTCTGCACGGCCAACATGATCCGATCCCCTTTCGTCGCCGCGCTCCTGCGCACGCGTCTGGCCTCCGGCCCGGGCGCGGTGCTGGATATCTCGAGCGCCGGCACGGCGGCCCGCCCGGGGGACGCGGCGGCCGACGGCGTGATCGAGATGGGGCGTACCTACGGCCTCTCGCTGGACGAGCATCGCACTCGGCGGCTCGACGAGGGTGTGCTGCAGACCGGCGACACCGTGCTGTGCGCGGAACGCGCCCACCGCCGTGCGGTGCTGGACCTTCGCCCCGATCTCATCTCGTCGGTGTTCACGGTGCGAGAGTTCGCCCGCTCGGTCGAGACCGTGACGACCGCGGGCGGGGCCGGCAACTGGCCCGCGCTCGTGCAGGCGGCCGCTCGGGCTCGTTCCGTCGAGCGACGCGGGCTCGACGACGACATCGTCGACCCGGTCGGCCGACCGGCTGACGTGTGGCTGGCGTTCGAACGGGAGGCCACGTGGGCGGTGTCGACCATCCTCGCGTCGATCGCCTCGCTTCCCCGCATCGATGCGGAGGCCGCCGCGCAAGGCTTCATCCCCGCCACGCGGCGGGAATACAGGGGAATGCAGCTGGCGGAACCCCCGGCCGCGCCGCCCGCGGGCTGGAGGAGCTGAGGTGTTCGACATGGGGATGGACAAGCTGATCTTCGTGGGCGTCATCGTCGGGTTGATCATCGGCCCGGAGCGGTTGCGCGAATGGCGGCACTCCCTGCCGCGCGCGGTGGGTCGCATGCACGCGCTCTATCTGCAGGGAAAGTCGCAGGTCGTGGACGACCTGAATGAGCTGGCCCCCGACTGGCGCGAGTACGACCCCCGCCTGTTGCACCCGAAGCGGATCATTCGCGACCTCACCGACGCGGCGGCCCAGCAGTCGCTCGAAGCGGACCGCGACCGGGCGAAGTCAGGGCATACGGCGGGTGTCTCGCCGGGTGACGTATCGGCGTCGGATCCCCACCCCGATGGCTCCCATCACTCCGCCGAGAGTGTTCGCGGCGACGTCGATCGCACTGCTCGTCCGGCCGGGGAGGAAGACGCCCTGAGCGATCTCGACCAGCAGCGGAACCGTCCACGCGATGCCCAGGAGCAGCCAGGGGCGGCCGGGAAAGAGACGCGCGAGCAGGACGCCGAGAGGGATGAGGAAGACGACGTTCGCGATGACGTCGAGGTTGAGCGAGGCGGCAGCGGGCACGACGGCGTACAGGCAGTCGTAGAGGAAGTCGACGCGGCGCTCGAGGTGCACCGGCCAGAACACGATCACCCCGAGGGCCGCCAGGTACAGGGCCGCCGCGACGGCTCCACGGCGACGAGCGAGTGACGCGATACGTACGGAGAGCACGCCTCACCGTACGAAACGCGCCCACCGCGGTGGGGCTCCGCGGGAGCGGGTGAGGTCAGAGGCGCGCGGGGACGAGGAGCGGGTCCGACGAGCGGCTCAGCACCGTTCTGGATTCTTCGGCGTCGGCGCGCGCCATGACGCGGCCGAGCCCGATTCCCGCGGCGAGCGAGATCGTCGCCCAGACGGCTGCGGCGATGAGGATGACGGCAAGAGCGACCATGGGACTTCTCCTTCGGAGTCCGAGCGGCCACCGAACGGTGGTTGTGCTCAAAGTAGCGGTCGATCGGGCCCGGGGTCGCACCGGTGCGGGCGTGTCGTCAGCCCTTGCGACCGAAGGTCCTGCGCACGATCCGGAGCAAGCCGAGGAATCCGAAGAGACCGACGACGGCTCCGAGCACGGCGAAGAGCGTGACGTCGCCGCCGAGGACCGGACCGCCTCCCGCGAGGATCAGGACCACCGCGATCACGACGGCGGCGATCGAGACGAGGGTGGAGGCCACCTCGGCGGTGACCCGCCCGAGGATGCCGCTGACGTCGTCGCCGTCGTCACTGCGCAGCGTGATGCCGATCGACCCCTTCTCCACACCGGTCAGCAGAGCATCGAGGCGGCGCGGGATGTTCTCCAACCGCGCCATCGTGATGACGCTCTGCGCCTGGAGGTCGGTCGCCATGCGCTTGAGGGACACCGTGCGGCGCAGCAGCGTCGGCATGAGCGGGAGCGCGCGCCCGACCATGTCGAAGTCGTCGACGATCACGCGCAGGCAGCCCTCGAGGGTGGCGAAGCTGCGGAACGCCGAGGCCAGCTCGCCCGGGAGAGCGATGCGGTGCTGACGGATGACGTCGACCATGCGCGTGAAGATGGATCCCTGGCCGCCGGTGCGCAGATGCTCCGTGGTCAACACGATCCCGACGTCATGACGGAAAGCCTCGAGGTCGACGTCGGCCGGGGCGTCCACGATGAGCAGAAGCGCGTCGGTCGCGGCGACGTCGTTCTCACTGAGGGCGGCGAGGAGCAGAGCGGTCATGTGCTGTCTGCGGCTGCGCTCGATGATCCCGACCGCGCCGAAGTCGATGAGCCCGAGGGTGCCGTCTTCTTTCAGGAGGACGTTGCCGGGGTGCAGGTCGGCGTGGAAGACGCCGTAGACGAGGATCTGCTCGATCACGGTGGACATCAGCACCTGGGCCAGCCGGTCGCGTTGCTCGGCGTCGAGAGCGGCGAGGTGATCCGCGGAATCGCTCAGCGCGACGCCGTCGACGAGCTCCATCGTGAGGACACGCTGCCCGGACGCGGCGGCGAACACCTCGGGCACGGTGACGACACCGCGCCGCTCGGGCTCGGCGCGATCGATGAGATCGAGAGTCGAGTGGATCATGCGCGTGTTGCGCGCTTCGATGCGGTAGTTGAGCTCTTCGACGAGGGTGGCGGTGAATCCGCGGGCGACGGACTCGATGCGCAGATCCCGACCCACCCGCGTGCGGGCCTCGGCGCGATGAGCGAGCCGGCCGATGATGTCGGCATCGGCCTCCACCTGTGCGCGTGCCGCGGGTCGCTGAACCTTCACCACGACGGGGGTGCCGTCGAGGAGGTGGGCGCGGTGAACCTGCGCGACGGAGGCCGCGGCGAGGGGAACGGGGTCGACGTCGGCGTAGACCTCGTCGATGGAGGCGCCCAGATCGTCTTCGATGACCGCGCGGACGGTGTCCCAGGGAAGAGTGGTGGCGCTCGTCTGCAGAGATGCGAGCGCGCTGAGATACGGCTCGGGGATGAGGTCGCGGCGGGTGGAGAGCACCTGGCCCAGCTTGACGAAGCTGACTCCGGCATCGTTGATGGTGGCGACGATGGCCTTCGCGCGTTCCTCCGAGGTGCTGAGCTCGGCCTCGACGCGGGAGCCGCCGCCATGGAAGAGCCAGCCGACGCCGTGGCGGGAGGCGATCGTGAGGATCTCGAGGTAGCGCCGAGTGCGTTTGCGTTGGCGCAGGGCTGCCCGCACGAGGTCGACGGGATTGGGCAGTGGTCGGGTCGGGAAGATCGCCTCGATGGCGACGAGGGTGGCCACCCCGAGGGCGAACACCCACGCCAGGGACAGGGCGATCAGGCCGATCCACAGCCAGACGTCCTGCGCGGGGATCACGGTCGTCCCCTCGGGAAGACCGGTCTGGCGCAACGTCCATTCGGCGGAGGGGACGCCGAGGAAGAAGACGAGGAGCCCGACCACGATGCTGCGGGGCCAGCCGACGGCGGTCCCGAGAATGCGGCGCGCCACGAACCCGACCAGGACCGCCGAAACGATGGCGGAGATCGAGATGAGGATGCTGGCGATCACGGGGTCAGCGTATCCGGCCGTCAGCCGATCTGCGGCAGAGCGCACTCGGGGCAGCGCCACCAGACGCCGCGCAGCCCGCTCTCGGGCGTGGTCGTGGCGAGACAGCGCCGGCAGGTCGGTGCGAACCCGCCGAGGAGGTCGAGGTCGTCGCCGGCGTCGTGCGAGGCGGCGTGTGCGGCGAGGCGTGGCGCAGAAGTCACGGGGTCTCCTTCGGGTTGTGCAGCATCTTTGCATGCGCATGTGCGAAGAGGGTGGCGTCATCCACAGGGGAGCATCCGCCCTCGGGGCGACGCGGGCACGACGTCCGCAGAAGACGTCCCCGGGCCGCACCGAGGAGGTGCGGCCCGGGGTCATGCTCACTTACGCAGCTGGCGCATCGTCTCCTTCGCGCGCTTCTCGGCGGCGGCGGCGGCCTTCCTTGCCGCCTTGTGGCGACGCTTGCGTGCACGAGGGTCGTTCCACAGGCGCACCACCTGGTGACCGACCGACTCCCGGTTCTTGACCTGTACACGCGATGCCCGCGCGCCGATGACGTAGGCGATGAACACGATCGCGCCGACCGCGATGACCTTGTTGCGCATGGCATCCTCTTCCTCTTCGATGTGCTCCGTGGCGAGAGGTCACGAAGACCCGCTCACGATGGAGACGTATCGGGACACCGATTCGTCACGCCCGCGGCCGAACCCGGGTCGCGGATCTCATCGTCGCGGTGCGCTCGCCGGAATGCGGAAGACGCCCCGACCGAGCGGTCGGGGCGTCTTCCGTCGGGCAGGGATCAGGGGCGACCCATGCCGAAGTAGGTCCAGCCGGCGGCTCGCCATGCGGCCGGGTCGAGGCAGTTGCGGCCGTCGACGACGACGCGTCCCCGCGCGAGCGAGGCGGCGTGCTCGGGGGAGAGCTCGCGACGGTACTCGTCCCACTCGGTGACGACGATGACGGCGTCGGCGTCGCGCAGGGTCTCGTCGAGGTCGCGCTCGTACGTCAGCTGCGGGTGGATGCGGCGGGCGTTGTCGATCGCGGCCGGGTCGGTGAGGGTGACCTTCGCGCCCAGACCGTGCAGACGCACGGCGACGTCGAGCGCGGGGGAGTCGCGGATGTCGTCGCTGTGGGGCTTGAACGCCGCGCCGAGCACGGCGATCTTCTTCTCGAAGACGCTGCCGCCCAGGGCTTCGGTGGTGAGTTCGACGGCCCGGTCGCGTCGGCGGAGGTTGATCGCGTCGATCTCTCGCAGGAAGGCGACGGACTCGCCCCGCCCGAGCTCCTCGGCACGAGCCGAGAAGGCGCGGATGTCCTTCGGGAGGCACCCGCCGCCGAAGCCGATGCCCGCACCCAGGAAGCGCCGGCCGATACGGGCGTCGTGGCCGATGGCATCCGCCAACGTCGTGACGTCGGCACCCGTGACCTCGGCGATCTCGGCGATCGCGTTGATGAAGCTGATCTTGGTCGCCAGGAACGCGTTGGCCGACACCTTCACCAGTTCCGCGGTGGCGTAGTCGGTGACGATGAAGGGCGTGCCCTTGGCGATGGAGGGGTGGTAGACCTCGCGGAGCACCTGAGCAGTGCGCTCTCCTTCGGCCGAGGGGGCGCCGTTCTCGGTGGGCACACCGGCGACGAGGCGATCGGGGTCGATCGTGTCCTGGACGGCCCAGCCCTCGCGGAGGAACTCGGGGTTCCACACCAGGGTCGCGCCGCGCTCGGCCACGCTCGGCGCGAGCCGCGCGGCGGTGCCGACCGGGACGGTCGACTTGCCGGCGACGATGTCGCCCTCGCTGAGGAACGGCAGAAGGCCCTCGATCGCGGCGTTCACGTAGGTGAGGTCGGCGGCGTGGCTTCCCGCCTGCTGCGGCGTTCCGACGCCGACGAAGTGCACCTTGGCGCCCTGGGCGGCAGACATGTCGGTGGTGAAGGTCAGGCGGCCCGACTCGATGCCCTCGGTCAGGATCTCCTGCAGGCCGGGCTCGAAGAAGGGGGCCTCCCCCTTGTTCAGGGTGGCGATCTTCCGTTCGTCGACATCGATACCGACGACGTCGTGACCGATGGAGGCCATCGCGGCCGCGTGAACGGCTCCCAGGTACCCGCAACCCACTACAGACAAGCGCACGATTCAGAGCCTTCCAGATTCCTGACGACGCGACCCGGTGACACCGGGTCGCGGACCCGCGAGGGAGCGCGGGGATTTCACGCGGCCGTCTCGCCCGGCGCCAGGGCGGCGCGGGCGGTTCTGCCGAGAATGACGAAGTCGCCGAGAAGGGTCCAGTTCTCGACGTAGGAGAGGTCGAGGCGTACCGACTCCTCCCAGGACAGTGACGAGCGGCCGCTGACCTGCCAGAGACCCGTGATGCCGGGCTTGGCGAGGAAGCGACGGTGCACGTGGTCGGCGTACAACGCGACCTCGGACGGCAGAGGCGGACGCGGGCCGACGAGCGACATCGAGCCGCCGATGACGTTGAACAGCTGGGGGAGCTCGTCGAGGCTGAACTTGCGCATGATGCGGCCGATGCGTGTCACGCGCGGATCGTTCTTCATCTTGAACAGCACCTCGTTGCCCGCATCGCGCTGCTGCGCGGCGAGCTCCTGCAGGAGCTCTTCGGCGTTGACGACCATGCTGCGGAACTTGATCATCGTGAACTCGCGGCCGCGGAATCCGACGCGCGTCTGCCGGAAGAAGACGGGCCCGTCGCTGGTGAGGCGCACGGTGATCATGAGGAAGAGCAGGAGGGGGCTGAGCAGGACGACGCCGATGGAGGCGGACACGAGGTCGACGCTGCGCTTGAGGAAGCTCTGGCCGCGCGAGAACTTGGGCGTCTCCACGTGGATGAGCGGCAGCCCCGCCACCGGCCGCGTGTGCAGACGGGGACCGGCGATGTCGATGATGCTGGGGGCGAGCACGAGGTGCTGCTTGCCCGCTTCGAGACTCCAGGAGATCTGCTTGACCTTGTCGGCCGGCAGATCGTCGGCGCTCGTGATCGCGACGGTGTCGGCGCCGGTGGCATCGAGGGCGCTCGTCACATCTCCGACGTGTCCCATCACGGGGATGTCGGTCCCGGGGATGACGTCGGCGATCTTGCCATTCGGCACGCAGGCGCCGACCACGCGGTAGCCGGCGCTCGGCGTGCGGGCGAATTCGCGAGCGAGCTGCGTCACCGACGCGAGCGAACCGACGAGGAGCACGTTTGCCGAGTACTTGCCGGTCGAGCGCTGGACGATGAGCCAACGACGCCACATCCAGCGGGTGAAGATGAGCACCAGGATGCCGAGGGGGAGGCTGATCAGGAGGTACCCGCGGGCGACATCGATCTGGGTGAGGAAGGCGATGATCGCGACGGTGCCGAAGAGTCGGAAGCTGGCGTCGGCGATGCGCACGTACTCCTGCGAGCCGGTTCCGATGACCCGGTCGCTGCGGGAGTCGACGAAGGCCAGGGCCCACATCCACGTGAGGATGAGGAGGGCCGAGAACACCCAGTACGACAGATCGGTGATGCGGGAGTCGCGCCCCGCCGCCACCTGAGCGTTGCCGAGACCGAACCACAGCAGCTGGGTTCCGTACACGACCCACGTCAGCGAGAACAGGTCGGTGAGGGCGAGATTGCGTCGATAGCGACGGCGCCACGGAACGTGTCGGCTGGAGGCGGGCTGCGAGATCCGCTCAGCACGAGCGGGCGCGGGCAACTCCGCGTCGAACGACGGTGTCGCGCTTTCCCTGAGGTCGAAGGTCACGTGTGTAGCTCCTCCCCCCGGGTCGAGCTCGTCGGTTTCACCTCGTGAACAATAACAGGGAAGAATCACCCGACAAGTCACCCAGCGCTTCCTGTCATCTCGTCGTCAAATGCCGGAAACCCGGGCGGCATCACCCAGGGGGTGAATCTTGGGCCCGACGGCGGGCGTCCCCTACACTCGGGCAGCGGATCGGCCCTCTCGCCGGACCTGCACACGCACCCGCCGAGCGGGGTGTCGCACCGCCCGCCCGGAGGATCACAGATGTCCCGCGTCTCGACGCCCTCGCGACGTTCCCGCCGTCGGCGTCGATCCGCCGCGGTGGTCGCAGCCCTCGTCGCCGTCGTACTCGTCGCAGTTGCCGCCGCCGTCGCCTTCTCGCTCGGCCGCGCGGCCGACATCGTGGCATCGGCGCCGCCGTCGGCCGCGGGGACGCCGACTCCCTCCGTCGCGCCGTCTCCGTCGGTGACCCCCATCCCCACGTCGACCCCCACCCTGATCTCGACTCCCGCACCCCTGTCGCCGGCGGCGCAGCCCTGCGACGGTCATCCGACCCTCATGAGCGTGTGGGCGCATCCCGACGACGACATCATCTTCGGCAACCCGGCCATCTCCGACGCCATCTCGGCCGGCGACTGCGTGCGGACCGTGTTCCTCACCGCCGGCGACGCGGGCAAGGGGCAGGGGTACACGTCGTCGCGGGAGCTCGGCATCCTGCGCGCGTACGACTCCATGCGCGGCGTGAGCGGATTGTGGGACACCGAAGAGATCGTGCTCGACTCCGGGCTGCACGTGACCCGGCTCACCCCGCAGAACGATCCACGTCTGTCGGTCGTGTTCGTGCGCCTGCCCGACGGCAACATCACCGACGGAGGGTTCGCCTCCACCGGCCACGCCACTCTCAGCAAGCTCCTCGACGCGACGATCCCGACGCTGGCCCCGATCGACGGCGGCCCCGCGGTGACGCTCGCGCAGCTGTCGGACAGCCTCGTCGAACTCGCCGAGGCATGGCAGCCGAGCACCGTTCTCACCCACATCCCGCGCGGCAGTGCCTTCGCCCCCGGGGACCATCCCGACCACTCGGTCACCGGCACCCTCGTGCGCGATGCCCTCGGATCCCTCCCCGCGGTGGCACCCGGCATCCGGTACCTCGTGGGGTACCCGTCGGAGAAGCTGCCACGCAACCTCGACGGCGAACAACTGGACGCCAAGATCGAGACCTACCGCGTCTACACGCAGCAGGATGAGGTCATCCGCTGCGCCGATCGGTCGGCCTGCCTCGGCACCCGGCGTTTCGGCGAGTGGCTGCAGCGGTCGTACCCGAAGAGCGAGGCCGAGCTGCAGATGGGCTGAGCCCGACGGCTCAGTCGGCCTGCAGCTCCTGCTCGACGCGGGCGCGGGCTTCGCGCTCGGCGATGATGTCGACGAAGTCCTTCACCGGTGCGTCGGCGAACTTCTCGACCGCGACCACCGCCTCGTGGTGGACCACGTCGGGCTCGGCCTCGGGGAAACGGTCGTGGAGACGTTCCTCGACGCCGGAGACGGTCGCGTCCTTGTCGAAGCCCTCGCTGCGCTGCGTCATCGGTCGTCCTCAGTGCTGGTATCGGTCGTCCTCAGTGCTGGTATCGGTCGTCCTCAGTGCTGGTAGGTGCCGTGGACGATCGCGCGTCCGAGGGTCGAGAAGGCCAGACCGAACGAGACGGCGGCGGGAGTGGCATCCGGATCCGCCCCGAGGGAGTCGGCGCCCACCGCGTGGACGACGAAGAAGTAACGGTGGGGCTGATCGTCCTTCGGGGGAGCGGCGCCCAGGAAGCCGGCTTGACCTCCGTCGTTGCGGACGTGGAACGAACCGGCGGGGAGCTCGCCGCCGGCGAATCCGGCCGGGATCTCGGTCAGGTCGGCGGGGAGATCGACGAGGACCCAGTGCCAGAAGCCGCTCGGCGTCGGGGCATCGGGGTCGAAACAGGTGATCGTGAACGACTTCGTCCCCTCGGGGACGTTCGACCAACGCAGGTGCGGGGACGTGTTGCCCTTGTCGGCCACCTGGTCGTCGGAGAGCGGCTGCCCCTCGCGCACATCATCGCTGACCACGTCGAACGCCGCCACGGAGGGGAGGAGCGGATACGGGTCGGGCGACTGCGCACGGGTGAGGTCGGTCATGACGGAACTCTAAACACGGCGGCCGCCGACCCAGGAGTGCTTGCCGAGGCAAGACCGGGGAGGTAGTGGATGCCGGGAACTCACCGCGCCAGCGCGAGCAGCGATCGCGCGGCTTCGCGGCATCCGCCGGGGGCGGGCAGACCGTAATCGACCTCGACGACCGTTCTGAGATCGTCGGCCAACTGCTCGACGGACGGGCGGGAGGAGAGCGCCGCCAGGATCGGGAGGATCAGGTCGTCGTATTCGTCATCGGGCCAGCCGTGGCCGATGTGATGCACGCCGATCGGGTCCCACTGGTTGAGGACGGCGCGTACGCGCAGGGCGGCGGGCGACAATGACCGCGGCTTCGAAGACGTCTGCATGGGGCGAGTGTCCCCAGTGGTCTTAGGTGCCGGCTGGGTGTCTTCGATGTGTGGGGTGCGTGCGCCGCGCCCCGGAGAGAGCGATCTCCGCCGGATGGCCACACCGTCCCCGCCGCGCGGCGGGGGTGTGCGGGTCGAGCCAGCGAAGGGGTGGGCGTGCGCGATACCGTCGAGACGGTGATGCCGCCGCGACGACCCGAGTGCAGAGCGGCACGGCACGAAGAAGAACGGAGCCACCGTGAGCGACGCACAGCCGCCGTCCCCCGACGAATCCCCGGACGGCGAGCCCCCGCGCGACGCTGACGCGGCGCTTGCCCGGGCGCGCCGTGTCGTGGTGACTCGACGGGTGGCCATCGCGGGGGGTCTCACCCTTCTCGGGCTGGGCGGAGGGGCGCTGCTCTATCGTCAGGCGCGACGCTCGGACGGTCCCGACGGGGCGTGGGTGCCGCTGGCTCCCATCGTGCCCGGACCGCTGCCGTCTGCGATGCCGATCTCTCCGGCCGCCGAGCCCCCCGGCCTCGACACCACGCTCGCGGTGTGGGCCCACGCCGACGACGACATCATCTTCGCCAACCCCGCGCTCGCCGGGGCCATCCGCAGCGGCGGGACCGTGCGCGCCGTCTACGTCACGGCCGGCGACGCCGGGCGGGGCCTCGTCTACGCCGAGAAGCGCGAGGCCGGCATCCGCGCCGCGTACGACTGCATGCGCGGAAGCACCGCGCCCTGGGCGACCACGCAGATCGAGCTGCACAGCGGTGCGCGGGTGACCCGCTTCGTCCCTTCGGACGATCCTCGGCTCTCGATCACCGTGCTGCGTCTGGCCGATGGAAACCTGGATGCCACCGGGTTCGCCTCGACGGGGAGTGCCGGCCTGACCCAGCTCATCAACGGGACGACGCCGACTCTGCATCCGATCGACGGCGCACCCGCCTACACACTCGACATGCTGACGGCGACCCTCGCCGAACTCGCCGACGCGGCCCGGCCCCAGCGCGTGTCGACGAACGTGCCGCACGGCAGCGCCTTCGCGCGCGGCGACCACCCCGACCACTCCGCCGTGGGGTCGCTGATGCGCGCGATCGTGCCGACCGTCGGCATTCCGGCCGCAGCGGTGTCGTACTTCGTCGGGTACCCCTCGAAGCGCGAGCCGGCGAACGTCACGGGGGCGCTCCTCGACGACAAGGTCGACATCTACGAGACCTACGCCGCTCACGACCCGGTGGTCACGTGCGAGAACGCCTCGGCCTGCCTCGCCCAACCGGGCTTCGGGCAATGGCTGCGGCGGTCGTACGCCAAGAGCGACGACGGGCTCCGGCTCGCCTGACGCCCGCTCAGCTCTCGGTCTCGCGCCGCGGCACCGACACGGCCAGGCGGAAGCCGCCGTCGACACCCTCGGCCGCATGCAGGCGGCCGCCGAGGAGTTCGGCCCGTTCACGCAGCCCCCGCAGCCCCGTGCCGCTGGAGGGGAGGCGCAGGCGGGCCGCCCGGGCGGCGTCGTTCTGCACGACCACGTCGATGCTCGAGGTGGAGGCCGTCGCGGTCACGCGAACGAGGGCTCCCGGTGCATGCTTGCGCGCATTGGTCAGCCCCTCCTGCACCGTGCGGTACACCGCGCGCTGCACCGCGGGGGTGAGGTCGGAGGGGAGGTCGGCCTCGAGTCGGGCATCGAGTCCGCTGTCGGCGACCAACTGGGGGAGGTCGGCGAGGGTCGGCTGCGGGGCGGGGGAGTCGGTGGTCGCTCCGTCGGCGCGCAGCACGCTCACCATCTGCCGCAGCTCGTCGAGGGTGCGCACCGAGAGGGTGCGGATGATGCCGGCCACGCGCCGCGCTTCGGGATCGGGCGAGGCGACCTGGAGCGCACCGGCCTGCACGGCCGTGAGGCTCACCTGGTGCGACACGACATCGTGCATCTCGCGCGAGATGCGGGCCCGTTCCCGCCGCAGGACGTCCTGCTCATCGCGGCGGCGCTCGCTCTCACGCGCGGCCGACAGCTCGGCGACCCGGGCGGACAGCTCGAGGCGCGTGCGCACGAGGGCGCCGAGTGCGATCGGGGTCGCGGCGTACATGAGGGCGTACAGGAGCGAGGGCGCCAGATAGTCGAGCGGCGGCAGCTGCCAGTCGGGGAGGAGGAAGCAGGCGAACGTGACTGCGCCCGCGCCCACCAGCAGCGGGATCCGCCGCACGCGCACCGCCACGGAGTACAGGGCGATGGGAGCGGCGACGGTCATGGCATCCACCACCAGCCCCGGGAGGACGAGGGCGAAAGCCACCCAGGGCAGGCGCCGGCGCACCAGGAGCCCCGCCACGGCGAGCAGCGCCCACGCCGACTCGATCGGCGACCACCCCGGCAGTGACACGGCCACGTCGAGCAGGGCCGCGGCGGCCAGGGCGACATCGATCGTCGCGTCGAAGACCCGGCTCCCGGCGAACGCCGCCCATCGCGCCCGGACCGCCGAGATCATCCGCGCCCGCCGCGACGCCCCGCGCGTTCGGCGATGAGCGCCGCCTCCAACCGCGACGAGACCGACATCTTGCCGAGGATCGCGCTCACGTGGTCTTTCACGGTGGCCCCGCTGAGGTGCAGCCGCTTGCCGATCTCGGCGTTCGACTCGCCCGTCGGCAGGCAGGCCAGTACGTCGCGTTCTCGATCGGTCAGCAGTGCGACCCGTCGAGACGCCTCGCGGTCGGTCGCCCCCGCGTACCCCTCGACGAGGGTGCGCGAGACCTGGGGCGAGAGCACGACCCCGCCGGCCGCGAGCGTGCGCACCATCGCGGCCAGGTGCTCGGGAGCCGTGTCTTTGACGAGGAACCCCGCGGCGCCCTCGTGCAGGGCGCGCGCGATGTACTCGTCGGTGTCGAACGTCGTGAGGATGCCGATGACGGGGCGATCCGCGTCGGTGGCGAGTTCCGTCAGGATCTCGAGCCCACTGCGGCCGGGCATGCGGATGTCGAGCAGCGCCACGTCGGGCTTCTCGCGGCGGATGACCTCGACGGCGACGTCGCCGTCGACCGCCGCGACCACGTCGATGTCGGGGGAGGCGCCGAGGATCATCTCGAAGCCGGAGCGCACGAGCGCCTCATCGTCGACGACAACCACGCGGATCACGACAGTCACTGTACGCGCGGGGCTCCACGCGCGGGGCTCCGCCCGGGTGCAGGCGGGCGTCGGGGTTCTTCGCGGGGCGAAGTCCGGAACGGGGTGCGATACGTGGGGCTCAGCACCCCGCCCCGGGGTCGGGGAGAGGTCAGTCCTCGGAGACGGTGACGGTGACCTCGATGTTGCCGCGGGTGGCGTTGGAGTACGGGCACACCTGGTGGGCGTCGTCGGCGAGCTGCTGGGCGAGGTCGTGCTCGATACCGGGCAGGACCACCTCGAGCAGGACGGCGAGCTGGTAGCCGCCCTGGCCGTTCGGGCCGAGGTGGACGCGGCCGCCGACCGAGGAGTCGTCGATCTTCACCTTGTGCGCGCGGGCGACGGCGTGCAGTGCGCTGTGGAAGCACGCGGCGTACCCGGCGGCAAAGAGCTGCTCGGGGTTGGTGCCCTTGCCCGAGCCGCCCAGCTCGGTGGGAGGGGCGACCTCGAGGTCGATGTAGGGGCCGGCGGTGACGTGGCCGGTGCGGCCCTGACCGGTGGAGACGGCTTCGGCGGTGTAGAGAACGTCCATGGGTGTTCCTTTCGAGGGGCGGGTGGGGAGGAGGAGTCGAGTGGGGCTCACGCGGGCGGCCGCGGCACTCCGGCGGCGGCGAGCACGGTGTCGGGGCGGTCGCGCAGGTCGCGCATCGCGTCGGTGAGCTGGTGCAGGGCGTCGATCAGCTCACGCGCGCTGTCTTCGTCGGTCAAGCCGGAGCCTGCGGCGATGCATCGGGGGACGTGCGCGAGTTCCTGTCGCATCTCGTGCCCGCGATCGGTCAGCGCCACGGTGACGACGCGCTCGTCGTCGGATCGGCGCGATCGGGTGAGGTAGCCGGCGGTCTCCATGCGCGCGAGCATCGGCGACAGAGTTCCGGAGTCGAGCTGGAGGGCGTCGCCCAGGCTGCTCACGGTCTGGTCCCCGTCGACCCACAGCGTCACCAGGGCGATGTACTGCGGATACGTGAGGTTCCACGGCTCGAGCAGCACCCGATAGGCCTGGGTGGTCGTGCGGTTCGCGGCGTAGAGCGCGAAGCAGACGAGGTCGTCGACGGCGGGCATGACAGAAGCATTGCACACAACTCGGTTGTGCACAACTTTGTTGGATGCGCCTCATCGACAGCCGGTGCGCGGGGTCCGGACCGGACCCCGCGCACCGGGGTCACACCGAGCTGGACGCCTCGGTGTCGGGAGTCTCATCGTCGAGGGGATGCCGCGTCACCAGCAGTTCCGCCACGCGTCGTCGATCCACGGCCTTGACCTGGAGCGTGGCGCCGTCGACCTCGACCGTGTCGCCGACACGGGCCAGCCGGCCCAGGTGTTCGACCACGAAACCGGCGACCGTGTCGGAGGCGCCGCGGGGGAGGCTGACCCCCGTCGCCTCCTCGAAGTCCTGCAGGTTCAGCCGACCCTCGACGGTGCCGTGCTCACCCTCGGCGAGGGGTTGCTCGGCGTCGGTGTCGTACTCGTCGAAGATCTCGCCGACGACCTCTTCGACCAGGTCTTCGAGCGTCACGATGCCGTCGGTTCCGCCGTACTCGTCGACGACGACGGCGATGTGGCTGCCCTCGGCGCGCATCGCGGTGAGCGTGGGCAGCACCCGAGCCGTCGACGGGAAGTACCTGATCGCGCGCATCACGGCGGCCAGGGGCCGCTCCGGGTCTTCGTAGAGGTCGCGCACGTGGACGAAGCCCACGACGTCGTCGATGGTCTGCTCGGCCACCGGGTACCGCGAGAACGGGAGGTCGCGCACCTGATCCATGGCTTCGGCGATGGTGCCGCCGGCATCCAGGGTCACGACCTCCGGTCGCGGGCGCATGACCTCGCTCACGTGGCGGTCGCGGAGGGACAGGACGTCGTCGAGGATGCGCCGTTCGTCAGCCGGAAGCCCCTCGTGGCTCGACACGATGTCGCGAAGTTCTTCTTCGGTGAGCTCCTCACCGGTCTTGTTGGGGTCGCCGCCCAGCAGGCGCACCAGCAGGTTCGTCGACAGCGACAGCAGCCAGATGACCGGTCGCATCAGCTTCGCGAACCCGTTCAGCACCGGTGCCGCCGCGTACGCGAACGCGGCGTTGCGCTGGATGGCGAGGCGCTTGGGCACGAGCTCGCCCAGAACGAGCGAGAGGTAGGCGATCACCAGGGTGAGCGCGATGGTCGAGACCGTGGCCGCGAGGCCCGGCTCGAGACCGAGACCCTCGAACAGCGGGGTGACCGAGGGGGCGATGGAGGAGGCGCCGTAGGCGGCCGACGCGAAGCCCGCCACGGTCACGCCGATCTGCACCGCCGACAGGAAGGTGTTCGGGTTCCGGGCGAGCTCGGCGACCTTCTGTCCGCGCTTGCCTCGGGCGGCCAGGGCGTTCACCTGACTGTCGCGCAGCGTGACGAGCGCCATCTCGGTCGCGGCGAAGACTCCGCCGACGAGGACGAACACGACGACGAGAACGATGTTGAGGACGAGATCGTTCATCGCCTTCCCTCCTCCGATCCGCGAAGGACGGCACCCGGGGTCACCCGGGCGCTCGGACTGTGACCGTCGGAGTCGGCAGCGTGGCTCATGACGGAATCGTATTCAGGCGGGCCCGGGGCGGGCAGCTTCCCGTCCGGGCTTGCGTGGTCACGCCCGTTCTGCTTCAGCGGCCGGTGCTGACGACCGCGCCGTCGCCGGCGGAGATGCGCACCACGGCACCGCTCTGCATCTCGACCGTCCACGACCAGTCCCCTCCGTCGTCGTCGAGCTCCACCTCGTCGATGCGGTCGCCGCCCGGGTTCTGGGCGGCGGCGATGCGGACGGCGTCGGCCAACGTCGTCACCGCCGCATCGAGGGCGGCGCGCTCGTCGGCGTCGATCCCGTCGTCGTCGCTCCGGGACTGCACGGTCGCCCCGTCGGACGCGAGGTGCACCTCGACCTCGCGGTCGCCGACGGCGACGTGGACCTCCCAGGAGTCGTCGTCGCCGCGGTCGAGGGCGAACGCGCGTCCGCCGGCATCGGCCTCGGCGGTGTTCGCCGCCCTGATCGCGGTCTCGTCGGTGGCGGAGGTGTTCGCGCCTCCGGGTGCCGGGGTGCAGGAGCTGAGGGCGAGAGCGCTGACGACGGCGAGCAGGGTGATGCCGGGGATGCGGGTCGAATCCATAGCGGCAGGTTAGCCAGCCCGCTCGCGCGCGCGGCGGTCGTTGCATCCGGGCGACCGCTGTGCGAGTGGCGCCCTAGCAAGCCGCGGATGGAACGTCAACGGCAGGCCCGCGTACAGGTGGGAGTCGAACCATGGCGGTCATGAGCGAGATCACCGCACACCATGGACTTCTGACCGACATCGACCTGCACGTCGACGACACGGGCGGCACGGGTCGCCCCGTCGTGCTGATCCACGGATGGCCCCTCTCGGGCGAATCCTGGGCCCATCAGGTGCCCGCCCTCGAGGCGGCCGGCCACCGCGTGGTGACGTACGACCGTCGCGGCTTCGGCCGGAGCGACAAGCCCCGTACCGGGTACGACTACGACACGTTCGCCGACGACCTCGAGGCCGTCCTCACCGCCCTCGACCTGCGCGACGTCACGCTCGTCGGCTTCTCGATGGGCGGCGGCGAGGTCGCCCGCTACCTGACGCGTCACGGATCGGGTCGTGTGCACAGCGTCGTCTTCGCGGCAGCCGTGCCCCCGTACCTGGCGAAGACCGAGGACAACCCCGAGGGCCCCCTCGACGACGAGACCGCCGACGGCATGAAGCAGGGCCTGAAGGGCGACGAGAAGGCGTTCTACCACCAGTTCACGACGGACTTCTTCTCGGTCGACGGCGCGCTCGCCGTGCCCGCAGCCGAGCAGGTCGAAGCCGAACGCCTCGCGAACCAGGCCGACCACCACGCGGCACTGAAGTCGATGGAGGCGTTCGCCACGACCGACTTCCGCGAGGATCTGCCGAACGTGACCGTTCCGACCCTCGTCATTCACGGGGACAGCGACGCCACGGTGCCTTTCGAGGGATCGGGCAAGCGCACGCACGAGGCCATCGCGGGCAGCGAGCTGCACGTGGTCGCGGGGGCTCCGCACGGTGTGAACGTCAGCCACGCCGACGAGTTCAACCGCGTGCTGATCGACTTCCTGCAGCGCTGATCGGTCCGCGTCCCTCTCTCGCCCGCATCCGCGGAGGACGCGCACACGACATCACGGACGCCCCGTCACCTCACCGGTGGCGGGGCGTTCGTGCGTGCGGGTGAGAACGCGCAATCCAACGGGTGAGTCGACGCGGGGGAGGCGCGGGGTGACCGGGTCGACGGCGACCTGCAGCCCTAGCCTGACGCGCATGAGCGACGAATCCGCCGTCCCGAGCCCCGCCCGGCGTGCCCGGCGTCGTCGGCCACGCCGGTGGCGCGAGGGCGGCTCCACGACCGCGCGCTGGGGCGTCGAGATGCTCGGCTGGGCCGTGCTCGCGCTAGGCGCGGGGGCGCTCGCGTCGCGCGCCGCGTCGGAGATGCTGCCCGTCGAGACCCGCGCGGCGTCGGCGCAGGCGGTGATCTGGCTCGCCTTCGCGGTGCCCGTCGTGTTCGCTCTCGGTCGTTCCCGTCCTCGCGGTCTGCTCGTGTTCCGAACGGTGGACCTGCTCTACGGGGTCGTGTTCGGCGTCCTCGTGCGCCTGGCCCAGGGGGCGATCGCCGGAGCCGGGGGAGAGCCGGCCCCCTGGCCGACGACGTTCTCGGCCGACGGCGCGCTGCCCACGTCTTTCGTCTTCGACGCCGTCGCCGGCACGATCGTGTCGTCCGCGGCGGAGGAGTTCTTCTTCCGCGGCGTCGTGCTCGTGTGCGTCTATACGGTGCTGCGACGATTCAGCGGCCCGGTTGCGGCCGGCGTGGCCGCGGCGGCCCTGTCGACCGGCTCGTTCGTCGGCGCGCACCTGCTGGTCGCGGCGCCCGGCTCGGTGGATGCGCCGACCCTCGGCATCCTGGGACTGGTCGCCAGCGCCCTCGTCCTCGGCTCGGGACGTCTGGGCGGCGCGCTTTTCACGCATATCGTCTTCAACGCGACGGGGTACGCCCTGATCGCGGTGGGGACCCTGTCGGCCTGAGCGGGCCGGCGACGTTTGGTGCTGGCATCCGGATGCCGTAGTCTTGCTCTTTGGTGCCCGCCTCTCTGCGAGCGGGTTGCCCGAACGTGAGCCCTCCACCGGCCCTGTTCCCCCGTCATCGGCGGGGAACGGACCACCGGAGCGGGATTCACGAACTCCTCCGTTCGAACAAGAAAGCAGCACTACTGTGACGCGCACTTTCACCCCCAAGGCCGCTGAGGTCACGCGCGAGTGGGTCGTTATCGACGCCACCGACGTCGTCCTCGGCCGTCTGGCCTCGCACGCGGCGGTCCTCCTCCGCGGCAAGCACAAGGCCACCTTCGCCAACCACATCGACTCGGGCGACTTCGTCATCGTGATCAACGCCGAAAAGGTGGCGCTCACGGGTCAGAAGCTCCAGAAGAAGAAGGCCTACCGCCACTCGGGCTACCCGGGCGGCCTCAAGTCGGTCACGTACGAGGAACTCCTCGACAAGAACCCCGTCCGCGCGGTCGAGAAGGCCATCCGCGGCATGCTGCCCAAGAACAGCCTCGGCGCGGCGCAGCTCAAGAAGCTCAAGGTGTACCGCGGCGCTGAGCACCCCCACGGTGCTCAGCTGCCCACGGCCTACACCTTCGACCAGGTCGCCCAGTAAGCGCCGCCGGATAAGGACGAAACAGTGTCGAACATCGACCCCAGCAACTACAGCACCGAGACGCCGGCCGAGCAGTCCGTCGTCGCGGCCGAGCGCCCCGTTCTCTCGGTTCCCGGCGCAGCCGTCGGCCGTCGCAAGCAGGCCATCGCCCGCGTGCGTCTGGTTCCCGGCTCGGGCACGATCACGGTCAACGGCCGCACGATCGAGGACTACTTCCCGAACAAGCTGCACCAGCAGCTGATCAACGACCCGTTCACGGTGCTCGAGCTCGCGGGCTCGTACGACGTGATCGCGCGCATCTCCGGTGGCGGCCCCTCGGGTCAGGCCGGCGCGCTGCGTCTCGGCATCGCCCGTTCGCTGAACGGCATCGACGAAGAGAACAACCGCCCCACCCTGAAGAAGGCCGGCTTCCTCTCGCGCGACGCTCGCGTCAAGGAGCGCAAGAAGGCCGGACTCAAGAAGGCCCGCAAGGCGCCTCAGTACTCCAAGCGCTGAGTTCGAAACTCCGGATGCCTCTTTTCGGCACGGACGGGGTGCGGGGGCTGGCCAACGGCCTCCTCACCGCCGAACTCGCGCTGCACCTGGCCCAGGCGACTGCTGTCGTCCTGGGCCAGGGCCGTTCGGCGGAGGCGCGGAAGGCCGAAGGCCGCCGCCTCACCGCCGTCGTCGCGCGCGACCCGCGCGTCTCGGGGGAGTTCCTCGCGGCCGCGGTCGCTGCGGGGCTCGCCTCGTCGGGCGTCGACGTGCTCGACGCCGGGGTCATCCCCACCCCCGCCACCGCGTTCCTCATCGCCGACCATGACGCCGACTTCGGTGTGATGGTCTCGGCGTCGCACAACCCCGCTCCCGACAACGGGATCAAGATCTTCGCCCGCGGGGGCACCAAGCTCCCCGACGAGGTCGAGCAGCGCATCGAGCAGGCGCTCGAGGGCGAACGACTGCAGCCCACCGGGGCCGGCGTCGGTCGCATCCGTCGGTTCGCCGACGCGGAGGACCGCTACGTCCTGCACCTGCTGGGCTCGCTGCCGCACCGCCTCGACGGCATCCACGTCGTGCTCGACTGCGCTCACGGCGCCGCGGCCGGCGTGTCGCCCGAGACGTTCAAGGACGCCGGCGCGACGGTCACCGTCATCGGCGCCGAACCCGATGGTCTGAACATCAACGACGGCGTGGGCTCGACGCACCTCGACGTGCTCGCTGAAGCCGTCGTGCGCCTCGGCGCCGACGTCGGCATCGCCCACGACGGCGACGCGGACCGCTGCCTGGCCGTCGACGCGCAGGGCAACATCGTCGACGGTGACCAGATCATGGCCATCCTCGCGGTGGCGATGAAGCAGCGTGGTGCGCTCGTCGACGACACGCTCGTTGCGACGGTCATGAGCAACCTCGGCCTGCACCGCGCGATGGAGGCCCATGGCATCCGGGTCCTGCAGACCGGCGTCGGCGACCGTTACGTGCTCGAGGCCATGAACGAGGGCGGCTACTCCCTCGGTGGCGAGCAGTCGGGCCACGTCATCATGAGCCGCTTCGCGACGACGGGTGATGGCCTGCTCACCGGGCTGCACCTCGTCGCCGAGATGGCGCGACAGGGCAAGACGCTCGGTGAGCTCGCCTCGATCATGACGGTGTACCCGCAGGTGCTCGTGAACGTGCGCGGCGTCGACCGCGACGGCGTGCACGACCACGCGGTGCAGGAGGCCGTCGCCGCGGCGACCGCCGAACTGGGCGACTCGGGCCGCGTGCTGCTGCGCGCCTCGGGCACCGAGCAGCTCGTGCGCGTCATGGTCGAAGCCGCGTCCGAAGAAGACGCCCGCGCGCACGCGGACCGTCTCGCCGAGGTCGTGCAGGAGCGCTTGGCGCTGTAATCCGGCCCGTCGGCGGGCTCACGCTCCTTCACACGAGGGGCGGAGCACGCCGACGCCGCGGCGTCAGTACTCGAGCGACTCGATGTAGCGCAGCAGGACGCCCTCGCGGAGTGCCCAGGGGGAGACCTCGAGCTCCTCGACGTCGAGGGCCTTCATCGCCCGCTCCACCACGATCGCGGCGGCGACGATCTGGAACGTGCGATCGGCGGTGATGCCGGGAAGGGCCTCGCGGGCGTCGGCGGGGATGCGCGCGAGGCGCGGGATCCAGTCCTTCAGCTCCCGGCGGGGCAGGACCATGCGATCGATGCCCGACCACCCCGGCACCGGGTAGCCCGCGAGCTTCGCGAGCGAGCGGATCGCCTTCGACGAGCCCACGACGTGGTCGGGACGGGGGAGCGCGGCGAAGCGCTCGGCCACCGGCGCGAGCACCGTCATGGCGTGCTGGCGCAGCGCGTCGATCTCGTCGGCGCTCGGCGGATCGTGCGGGAGGAACTGCACGGTCGAACGGCCCGCGCCCAGGGGCACCGACTCGGCGAGATCGGGCAGCTCGTCGGCACCGCCGGCGATCTCGAGCGACCCGCCGCCGATGTCGAACAACAGGATCTGCCCGGCCGACCAGCCGAACCACCGCCGCACCGCGAGGTAGGTGAAGCGCGCCTCGGTCTCGCCCCCGAGCACCTGCAGGGGCTGGCCCAGGGCCTCCTCGATCAGCGCGATGACGGCCTCGCCGTTGGTCGCGTCGCGCACGGCCGACGTCGCGGTCGCGAGCAACTCGTCGACGCCCTCGGCCTTGGCCGTCGCGCAGGCCGCGGTCACGGCATCCACGAGGCCCTTCACGCCCTCGGGCGAGATGGACCCGTCGGGCTGCAGATACCGCATGAGGCGCAGGACCGAGCGGTGCGAGGTCGTCGCGGTGGGACGACCTCCGGCCCGGGCGTTCGCGACGAGCAGATGGACGGTGTTCGAACCGATGTCGAGGACTCCCAGGCGCACGGTCCGAGCGTAGTGGGCACGCGGTGACGGGGTGATCCGCGGGGGAGGGACGACGACGCCGGTAGCATGGGCGGGTGTCCGCCGCCGAGACCGCCGCTCCCGCGCCGTCGCTGAGCCCCTACCGCCAGATCGACCGCGACGACTGGGCCCGCATGGCCGGGGGGATCGCGCAGCCGCTCACCGACAACGAGATCGTGCAGCTGCGGGGCATCGGCGACCGCCTCGATCCGCGCGAGGTGGCCGAGGTGTACCTGCCGCTCAGTCGTCTGCTGAGCCTGTACGCGCGGGCGACCCGCCGACTCGGCGCCGACACGAGCGAGTTCCTGGGCGAGCCCGATGCCACGACCCCCTTCGTCATCGGTGTGGCGGGGTCGGTGGCGGTGGGCAAATCGACCATCGCGCGCCTGCTGCGCGAACTCATGAGCCGCTGGCCCGACACTCCCCGCGTGGAGCTCGTGACGACCGACGGCTTCCTCTATCCCAACGCCGAGCTCGAGCGACGCGGGTTGATGGACCGCAAGGGCTTTCCCGAGTCGTACGACCGGCGGGCGCTGGTGGAGTTCCTCAGCGAGGTGAAGTCGGGCGCCGGCGAGGCCCGGGCACCGTTCTACTCGCACGTGCGGTACGACATCATGCCCGACGCCCACGTGAGCGTGCACCGCCCCGACGTCGTCATCGTCGAGGGGCTCAACGTCCTGCAACCGCCGCCGTCGCCCAACGAGGTCGCCGTCAGCGACCTGTTCGACTTCTCGATCTACGTGGATGCCGACGCGGCACACATCGAGCGCTGGTACGTCGACCGCTTTCTGGCGTTGCGCGACAACGCGTTCACCAACCCCACGTCGTTCTTCCGGGTCTTCGCCGACATCAGCGACGACGAGGCCGTCGAGCGGGCCCTGGGGTACTGGCGCGAGATCAACCTGCCGAACCTCGAAGAGAACGTGCTCCCCACGCGCCACCGCGCGAAGCTCGTGCTGCAGAAGGGCGCCGACCACACCGTCGAGTCGGTGCTGCTGCGCAAGCTCTGAGCGGCTCGCCGCGCGCGCGCGAGGGCTTCGACGGGGTTCGCTCAGTCCCGCCACGTAGACTCGGACCCATGTGCGGAATCATCGGTTACGTGGGTCCCCGGCAGAGCCAGGACATTCTTCTGGCGGGTCTGTCGCGGCTGGAATACCGGGGTTACGACTCCGCTGGAATCGCCGTCATCGACGGTGAGGGCGGGCTCGGCATGCGCAAGCGAGCGGGCAAGCTCGCGGTGCTGCGCGACGACCTCGAGTCCTCGCCCATGCCCAACGGCACCACCGGGATCGGCCACACGCGATGGGCGACGCACGGCGGTCCGACCGACGCCAACGCCCACCCCCATCTGGCCGACGACGACAAGCTCGCCGTCATCCACAACGGCATCATCGAGAACTTCGCCGAGCTGAAGAGCGAGCTCGTCGGCGAGGGCTTCGCCTTCCGCAGCGAGACCGACACCGAGGTCGCCGCGGTCATGATCGGCCGCGAGTACGCCCGTACCAAAGACCTGGTGCAGGCGTTCCGCGCCGTCGTCTCGCGTCTCGAGGGCGCGTACACGCTGCTCGCCATGCACGAGGATCACCCGGGCCTGGTCGTCGGCGCGCGCCGCAACTCGCCCCTGGTCATCGGGCTCGGTGAGGGAGAGAACTTCCTCGGCTCCGACGTCGCCGCCTTCGTCGAGCACACCCGCAACGCGCTCGCCATCGGTCAGGACGAGATCGTCGCGATCACGCCCGACGGCGTCGAGGTCACCGACTTCTCGGGCGCGCCCGTCGAGGTCGAGGCCTTCGAGGTCACGTGGGACGCGTCGGCCGCCGAGAAGGGCGGCTGGTCGTCGTTCATGGCCAAGGAGGTCTCGGAGGAGCCCGAGGCCGTCGCGAACACCATCCGCGGTCGCATCCACGAGGGCCGCGTCGAGATCCCCGAGCTCGAGGGGCTCGACGACTTCCTCGCCGACATCGACCGCATCCTCGTGATCGCGTGCGGAACGGCCGCCTACGCCGGCATGGTCGGCAAGTACGCGCTCGAGACGTGGACCCGCGTTCCCGTCGACGTCGAGCTCGCCCACGAGTTCCGCTACCGCGACCCGGTGCTGTCCGCGCGCACGCTGGTCGTCTCGATCAGCCAGTCGGGCGAGACGATGGACACGCTCATGGCCGTGAAGTACGCCCGCTCGCGCGGGGCCAAGACGCTGTCGATCTGCAACACGCAGGGCGCCACCATCCCGCGCGAATCGGATGCCATCGTCTACACGCACGCGGGACCCGAGGTGGCCGTGGCCTCGACGAAGGCCTTCGTCGCACAGATCACCGCGCTGTATCTTCTCGCCCTGCACGTCGGTCGTGTCCGCGGAGCCATCGACCCGGTCGTCGCCGTCGAGGCCGTCACCGAGCTCGAGGCCGTTCCGGGCAAGATCGCCCGCGTGCTCGAGACCGAGCAGGCGCGCATCGAGCAGCTGGCGCACTGGATGGCCGACACCCGCTCGGTGCTGTTCCTCGGTCGCAATGTGGGGTACCCCATCGCGCTCGAGGGTGCTCTCAAGCTCAAAGAGCTGGCGTACATCCACGCCGAGGGCTTCGCTGCCGGTGAGCTCAAGCACGGCCCCATCGCGCTGATCGAGCCCGGCCAGCCCGTCTTCGTCGTCGTGCCCTCGCCGCGCGGCTCGGGCGAGATGCACAAGAAGGTCGTCTCGAACATCCAGGAGATCCGCGCCCGCGGCGCCCGCGTCATCGCGATCGCCGAAGAGGGCGACGTCGCCGTGCTGCCCGCGGCCGACGAGGTGCTGCGCATTCCGCTGGCGGCCCCGCTCTTCGAGCCGCTGCTGGCGGTCGTGCCGCTGCACATCTTCGCGATGAGCCTGGCCGAGGCCAAGGGTCTCGACGTCGACCAGCCGCGCAACCTGGCGAAGTCGGTGACGGTCGAGTAGTCGTCTCGTGCGAAGGGGCCGGATGCCGTGGCATCCGGCCCCTTCGTCGTTCCTCGCATCGCGGAGCGCCGATCGAGCCGGGCCGAACTCCTGGGTTCTCGCTCGATTGAGGGTGAAGCGACCTCGGGAGCGGCCCTGGATGCCTTTTCTCCGGAGTTCGGCCCGCGTCGGATCGGCCCGCCGCGGCCGATGTCGGCCGGCACCGGCAGAATGGAGAGGATGCCACGAGGGGAGGGCGCATGATCGTCGGAATCGGCGTCGACGTGGTCGACGTTCCGCGGTTCGCCGCAACGCTCGCGCGCACCCCGCGCCTTCTTCCCCGCCTGTTCGCCCCGGCCGAGCGCGTGCTGAAGCCGCGCTCGCTCGCCGCCCGGTACGCCGCGAAGGAGGCCCTGATCAAGGCGCTCGGCGGGTCGGACGGTGTGCACTGGACCGACATCGAGGTGGCGTCCGAGCCCTCGGGCCGGCCCGTGTTCGCGCTCCGCGGTGAGACCGCCGCGACCGTTGCCGAGCGGGGGATCACCGCGCTGCACCTGTCGATGTCGCACGATGCGGGCCTCGCGACGGCGTACGTCATCGCCGAAGCGAGCGAGGTCGCTCCGGCGCCCGGTGCGATCGCGGCCCGGCAGCCCGCGCCGACGAGCGCGGGCGTCGAGCCTGTCGCGATCTACGGGCCCCCGGCATCCGCCCCCGAGACCACCCGAGAGGACACCGCATGAGAATGGCACCCGGCGTGCTGCGCGAAGCGCTCATCGATGTCGACGCGATCACCGAGAACGTGCGTCACCTGCGAAAGCTCACCGACTCCGAGATCATCGCGGTCGTCAAGGCCGAGGGGTACGGCCACGGCGCCTACCGTGCCGCGGTCGCGGCGCTCCGCGGGGGAGCGGCCCGCATCGGCGTCTCCGACATCGACGAGGCGCTGGCGCTGCGGCGAGCGGGCATCCGCGCTCCGCTGTTCGCGTGGCTCCACGCGCCCGGCGCGGCGTTCGGCGAGGCCGTGCGAAACGACATCGAGCTCGGCATCTCCGACATCGATCAGCTTCTGCGCGCGGGCGAGGCGGCGCAGGGCGATCGCCCGGCGGCGGTGCACCTCAAGATCGAGACGGGCCTGTCGCGCAACGGCATCGCGCCGGCCGACTGGCGCGTGGTGTTCTCCGAGGCCGCCCGTCTGGAGCGCATCGGGCGGCTGCGCGTCGTGGGGTTGTTCTCGCACCTGTCCAACACGAGCGAGGCCGACGACCGTGCCGCGCTCGCCCGGTTCGAGGAGGGCGTCATCCTGGCGGCATCCGCCGGTCTTCACCCTCCGCTTCGCCACATCGCGGCGACGAATGCCGCCATCGCCCTGCCCGAGGCGCGACTCGGATGCGTGCGCATCGGCATCGGTCTCTACGGGGTCTCGCCGTTCGACGACCGGACGCCCGCCGACCTGGGGCTGCGCCCGGCGATGACACTGCGCGGCGCCGTCGCGGCGGTGCGGCGCGTGCCCGCGGGCACCGGGGTGTCGTACGGCTATGACTACCGCACCGAGAGCGACACGACGCTGGCGCTCGTTCCGCTCGGCTACGCCGACGGCGTGCCCCGCCAGGCGTCGGGTCGGGGATCGGTGTCGATCAACGGGCGCCGCTTCACGGTGGCCGGCCGCATCGCGATGGACCAGTTCGTCGTCGACGTCGGCGATCACCCGGTCACGGTGGGCGACGAGGTCGTGCTGTTCGGCGACCCGACGCTGGGCGTGCCGTCGGCGCGGGACTGGGCGGATGCCGCCGACACCATCGACTACGAGATCGTCACGCGCGTGGGGGTCCGGGTCCCCCGGCGGGAGGTGGGCGCGTGAGCGTTCCCCACGAGCTGCTGGGCGTGCGCGAGGTCGCGGGGCCGGCCGACATGGAGGACCTGGGCCGCGCCGTCGGGCGCGCGCTCGCTCCCGGCGACGTCGTGGTGCTGACCGGCCCGCTCGGCGCCGGCAAGACGACCCTCACCCGCGGGATCGGTGAGGGACTCGGCATCCGGGGTCCGGTGCAGAGCCCGACGTTCGTGATCGCGCGCACGCATCCCTCGCTCGGGGGCGGCACGCCGCTCGTGCACGTGGACGCCTATCGCTTGGGAGCCGCGGTCGAGCTCGACGACCTCGACATCGACGTGGCGGGTTCCGCCGTCGTCGTCGAGTGGGGGAGCGGGGTGGCCGAGTACCTCGCCGACACGTGGTGGGAGATCGAGATCGACCGTCAGACCGGCGGCCGCGGCGTCGACAACGCCTGCGGGGAGATCGCGGTGCACACCGTCGAGCTCGACGCCGACGCCCCGCGCACGGTGACCATCTCGCGCCGACCCTGACGGGACGTGTCGCGGAATCGCGACACGGTTGCGACACCCCCGCGACCACGGCGGCGCGGCGCTTCAATACGGTGGATGCCATGAGTCGATCCCCTCGCCGCCCCGCCGCGCTCCGCCCCACGGCGGTTCGCCTGGCCGCGGCCGTCTCGGCCTCCGTCGTCGTGATGAGCCTGGCCGGCTGCGTCTCGGAGCCGGTGCCGTCGACCGCGAGGTCGTCGGCGGNGGCCGCGGCCTCAGCCGCTCGCGTGCCCGGCTACGACGTCGGCGAGATCCCGCCCGTGCCCCTGTTCGTGCTGCCCGACCTGTCGCTGCTGAGCGGCTCGGCGTCGGCGTTCACGATCTCGGCGGCGTCGACGCTGTCGAGTGCGCCGGGGGTGACGGTGGCCTCCGCGGCGTGCGGGACCCCCGGCCAGGTGTCCACGTCGGCCGGCACGGCCGTGCTCTACGGCGACGGTTCCGGCTCGTACACCGGCGCCGACGGAACCGTCCAGAACTTCGGCGACGGCTCGGGGACCACGACGATCGACGGTGTCGAGATCCAGAACTTCGGTGACGGGTCGGGGACGTACCGGTCGGGCGAGGTCGCGATCCAGAACTTCGGCGACGGTTCGGGCACGTACGTCGACGCGTCGCGCCAGGTGCAGATCTTCGGCGACGGGTCGGGAACGTCCACGCACGGCGACGAGAGCATCCAGAACTTCGGCGACGGGTCGGGGACGTACCGGTCGGGCGAGGTCGCGATCCAGAACTTCGGCGACGGGTCGGGGACCTACACCGACGGCACCCTCACGGTGCAGAACTTCGGCGACGGCACCGGCCGCGTCGACGGCGAGCCCGTGACCGTCGACCCGCTGCCCCCGGTGCCGCGGTTGGGTGTGTTCCCGCCTCTGTCGGCCCTCGCCCCGGTCGCGAGCTGCGGCACGACCCTGACGCTCTCGGACGCCGTGCTGTTCGACTTCGACTCGGCCGAGCTGCGCGCCGATGCCGCCGCCGTGCTCGACGCGCTCGCGGCCGTGCTGATCGACGGCCGGGTGCCGGCGGCGACCGTCTCGGGGCACACGGATGCGATCGGCACCGACGCCGAGAACCAGGACCTGTCGGAGCGGCGCGCGCGAGCCGTCGTCGCCGCTCTGACCGAACGCGCCACGCCCGTGGCCTGGACGGCCGAGGGCTACGGTGAGTCGCGTCCGGTCGCCGCCAACGAGCTCGACGGGGTCGACAACCCCGCGGGTCGGCAACTCAATCGCCGGGTCGAGATCCTCGTCCCCTCATTCGGAGGCTGAACATGCGCAGAACCGCCCTCTCCCTGCTCGCCGCGGGGCTCGTCGCCGGGATGCTCGCCGGCTGCTCTATCCGCGTCGACGAGGGCCAGGATGCCGTGATCTCGACGCCCGTGCCGGCGGCGACCACCGCCGCGCCCGCGCCCACGGCACAGCCCGTCGCCCCGACGTCGACGGCCCCGAGCGCCGGCGTCGACACCACCTCGAACCTGCGCACCCGCGACGAAGCGATCGCCCTGGCCGACTCGACCATCGCGTGCACTCCCGGTCTCGTCATCCCCGACGACGGCAGGGTCGTGCGGGTCGAGGGGGCCTGCGACGACGTCACCGTGTCGGGCTTCGCGGCGGTCGTGATCCTCGACGACGTGTCGACGCTCACCGTCACGGGTGACGGGTTGGTCGTGTACGCGAAGGCCCTGACCGACCTCTCCGTCAGCGGAGACGTGAACACGGTCGTCTGGCGCGGCAGCGCGCCGCGGGTCGACGACACCGGCGTCGCGACGACCGTGCTGCGGGACGAGCGATGAGCGCCCCGCAGGCCGCATGGGCGCCGCCCGCGCGTCGCACGAACGGCCTGGCGATCGCCGCCCTCGTGCTGGGCCTCTGCGGCTTCGGTCTGCTGCCGGTGATCTTCGGCCACATCGCGCTGTCGCAGATCCGCCGCACCGGCGACGGCGGCGGTGCGCTCGCGATCGCGGGACTCGTGCTGGGGTACCTGGTAATCGCCGCCGCGGTGATCGGCGTCGTCCTCGTCGTCGCCGTGTCGGTCGGCATCCCTCTGCTGGCGACGCGTACCTCATGACGGGCGACGAGCGTCCCGGCATCCTGCTCGTCGACGATGACGAGACCATCCGCGCGGGCCTGGGCGCGTTCCTCGAACGCAGCGGGTACCGGGTGATCGTTGCCGCCGACGGGCAGGAGGCGCTGGACCTGCTGGCGGATGCCGATGTCTCGCTCGCGGTGTGCGATGTCATCATGCCGCGGGTCGACGGACGCGCGTTCGTGCGACGCGTTCGTGCCGAGGGGCGCTGGCTGCCGATCATCCTGCTGACGCAGGTGGGGGAGTCGTACGAGCGCAGCGCCGCCCTCGACGAGGGGGCCGATGACTACCTCAACAAGCCCTTCGATCCCCAGGAGCTGCTCTCGCGCGTGCGCGCCGTGCTGCGGCGCACGGTTCCCGGCGAGCGTCCCCTGAGCGCGTCGTCGCGGGTGCGCGCGGGTGCGCTCGAACTCGACCGGTCCGCTCGGCGGGTGTGGTTGGGCGGGGCGGAGCTCTCCCTCACCCCCAAGGCCGTGATGCTGCTGGACTATCTCATGACCCATCCCGGCGAGGTGCACACGCGCGACCGGCTGCTCTCGGCGTTGTGGGGGTTCGAGGTCGCCACGAGCACGCGCGCCGTCGACCACCGGGTCGCCGAGCTGCGCCGCGTGCTCGACGACGACCCCGGCGCGCCGCGCTTCATCGAGACGGTGCAGAACGCGGGGTACCGCTTCGTGCACGCGGTGGTGACCCCGTGAGGCGCGCGGTGCGGATCGGTGCCGTCTGCGCCCCCGTGCTCCTCGCTGCCCTCACCGCGGGAGTGATGGCCTGGGCGGGCGAGCGCCGGGTCGTGACGGTGGCGACCGCCCTTCCGGCGGTGGTCCTGCTGCTCGGTGTCGTGGTCTCGGCCGTGATCGGTGTCGTGCTGCTGATCGGCGCTCGGCGTCGGCGCGTCGCCGCGTCGCGCGCGCGTCAGAGCGCCGAGGCGTGGGCGGCGGGCCGGGCCACCGAGCGTGAGGAGCACCGCCGGTTCCTCGCCCGCCTCGACCACGAGCTGAAGAACCCCATCACGGCGATCCGCGCCACCCTCGCCGGCGTCGATCCCGCCACCGCGCCCGCTCACGTGGCCGTGATCGACGGGCAGGCGCGGCGACTCGCGGCCCTCGTCGGCGATCTGCGCAAACTGGCCGAGATCGAGACCCGCCCGCTCGAGACCGAGCCGGTCGACCTCGAGATGCTCGTGCGCGATGCCGTCGACGCCGTGCACGACCAGCGTCCCGAGACGCGGGGGCGCATCCGCATCGTCGCCGAGCGGGTGCCGTGGGCCGTGCCGCCCCTGCCGGCCGATCCCGACCTTCTCGCCCTCGCGGTCGACAACGTGCTCGCCAATGCCGTGAAGTTCTCGACCGACGGACCGATCGAGGTCCGCCTGCGCGAAGACGCCGGCGCGGTGGTGGTCGAGGTGGCCGACACGGGTCGCGGAATCCCGGCCGACGCGCAGGAGCACGTCTTCGACGACCTCGCCCGGGCGGCCAACGCCCGCGACGTCGCCGGATCGGGGATCGGCCTGTCGCTGGTGCGCACGATCCTGCGCCGTCACGGGGGCGATGTCGACCTGCGCTCGCGAGAGGGAGCCGGAACCGTCGTCACGCTGCGATTGCCGATCGCGCGATAGCGGCGGTGCGACCCCTCGCCCATCCGCCGACCAGGCTCAGGCGCGCGCGTCGGAGCGGCGTCGCGCCGGAGCGCGGTCGGCGGCCCACACCTCGCGCAGGGCGCGCAGGGTGAGGACAGGCTGCTCGACGTGGGCGAAGTGCCCGCTGTCGTCGAGCACACGGTCGTCGTAGTCGCGCATCAGTCGCCCCCAGGTGCGCGCATCGCGCGCGGCGACGAAGACGTCGTGCGATCCGCGCACCGACCTCACGGGGCACGCGATGCGGCGCCACACCCCGTCGTCGTGGGTGCGCGACAGGCGCGCGGCGGCGAGGAAGGCCGCGGGGCGGATCTCGGTCGCCAGGGCATCGGTGACTTCGCGGTCGACGTGCTCCGGATGCCGGAACAGCGGCCGCGACAGCGTTCGCAGCGCCCCCGTGCGGCGGAGCAGGCGCAGCAGGGGCCCAGCGAGCGGCCCGAGACCTCGCAGCACCCGCATCGCGACCACCATGCCGGCCAGCCAGGGGAGCCGGACGGCGCCGGAGACGGGGCGCCGCGTCACCGCGCGTGCGCCCGCCCCGCTGGGCGACACGACACCGACGGCCACCGTCTCGCGCGGGAAGCGTGCGGCGATGTCGAGGGCGATCACCCCGCCGAGCGAGTGCCCGACCACCCGCCAACGGGGATACCCCAGCGCGCGGGCCACCGCCGCGATGGCGACCGCCAACTCGGCCGGGTCGGGGACGGGCCCCGGTGACTCGCCCCAGCCGGGCAGGTCGAGCGCGACGATGTCCGACAGCGGGAGTCCGAGAGCGTCGGATGCCGCGACCATCGGTTCCCAGGTGCGCCACGATCCGGCGGCACCGTGCAGCAGCACGGTCGCGACCGGGCTGCCCGAACCACGCCCGGCGTGCGCCACGATCGGCCCCACCGACGTGGGGACGACGACGCGGCGCAGGCCGAGGCCGATGGCATCCATGCCCTCTCTTCGGAGCAGACCACGAAGTCGGATGGCACAGGGGAGGTGCCGGATACGCTGGAACGGTGATTCTCGGCATCGACACCTCGCTCGGCACCGCCGTGGCCGCGATCTCGCGCGACGGCGAGGTGCTCGTCGACGAGCAGAGCAGCAATCCGCTCGGACACGCCGAGGTCATCGGCGACCTCTTACGGCGGGCCAGTGCGGTCGCCCCCGCGCCGACGCACGTCGCCATCGGCATGGGTCCCGGCCCCTTCACGGGCTTGCGCGTGGGCATCGCGACCGCGCGGGTGTATGCGTTGGGGCGCGGCATCCCCGCCGTCCCCGTCCCCAGCCACGACGGCGTCGCGCTGGGCGTTCTGCTCGCCGACGCCCTCACGGGCACCGACACCGGCCGCTTCGCCGTGGTGACCGACGCGCGCCGCAAGGAGTTCGCCTTCAGCATCTATGACGGCCTCGACGACGACGGGCTGCCGGTGCGCGTCACGGATGCCGCTCTCAGCCCGCGCGACGAGCTCGACGAACGCCTCGCCGCCGCCGGGGCGCGCCGTTACGACGCCACCGCCGTGTCGGCCGCCATGATCGCGCTCGCCGCCGCGCGGGCGCTCGATGCCGGCCGCACCCTCGCCGACGGCGAGCCGCTGTACCTGCGCAGCCCCGACGTCGTCGCCGCCCACGCGCCCAAGCGGGTGAGCTGATGCCCACCCGCGCTGCCACCTCGGCCGACCTCGACGCGATCATGGCGCTGGAGCACGCGTCGTTCCCCACCGACGCCTGGAGTCCCGCCATGATGCGCGAGGAGCTCGTCTCGCCGCACGGGTGGTACGTCGTCGTCGAAGAGGCCGGCCGGCTCGTCGGCTACGCCGGTCTGCGCGCCGCGCGGGGCGCGCGGGATGCCGATATCCAGACCATCGCGATCGCCGAGACGGCGCGGGGCCGAGGTCGCGGCCGGGCCCTGTTGGCGGCGCTGCTCGACGAGGCCGTGCGGCGGGACGTGCACGAGGTGTTCCTCGAGGTGCGCGCCGACAACCCCGTCGCCCAGACCCTGTACGCCTCGGAGGGTTTCGCCGAGGTCGGCCGGCGTCCGCGCTACTACCAGCCCGACGACGTCGACGCCCTCGTGATGCAGCTCGACCTGCGCGGGTGGGCTCACCGCCGCGCCGAGACCCGCGGCGGTGAGCCCGACGGAGGGTCCGGTCGATCCGCCGCCCTCTCGGCCGCCCCGACACCCGAGCCCGTCGACGGAGCCGGCACCCCCGCTCCCCCCGCCACCGGAAAGGGCTGGTGCTGATGGACGCGCCCCTCGTACTCGGCATCGAGACCAGCTGCGACGAGACCGGCATCGGCATCGTCCGCGGTCGCACGCTGCTGAGCAACACCATCGCCTCGAGCATGGACGAGCACGCCCGCTACGGCGGCGTCGTCCCCGAGGTCGCCGCCCGCGCGCACCTCGAGGCGCTGCAGCCCTCGATCGACGCCGCGCTCGCCGAGGCGGGCGTGACGCTCGCCGACCTCGACGCCGTCGCCGTCACGAGCGGTCCCGGCCTCGCCGGTGCGTTGATGGTCGGGGTGGGGGCCGCGAAGGGCCTCGCCGTCGCCCTCGACAAGCCGCTCTACGCCGTGAACCACCTGGTCGGTCACATCGCCGCCGACATCCTCGACGCCGACGCCGCCGAACTCGAATACCCCACCGTCGCCCTGCTCGTCAGCGGGGGGCACACCTCGTTGCTGCTCGTGCGCGACCTCACCAGCGACGTCGAACTGCTCGGCGAGACCATGGACGACGCCGCGGGCGAGGCGTTCGACAAGGTCGCCCGACTGCTGAAGCTGCCCTACCCCGGCGGCCCCGAGATCGACAGGGCGGCAGCCTCGGGCGATCCCACCGCGATCCGGTTCCCCCGGGGAATGTCGCGCGCCTCCGACATGGCATCCCACCGCTACGACTTCTCGTTCTCGGGCCTCAAGACCGCCGTCGCCCGCTGGGTCGAACAGCACGAGGCCGCGGGGCAGCCGGTGCCCGTCGCCGACGTCGCGGCGTCGTTCCGCGAAGCCGTCGTCGACGTGCTCGTGACCAAGGCCCTCGACGCGTGTGCGCGCCACGACGTCCCGCGCCTGCTGCTGGGCGGCGGGGTCATCGCCAACAAGCGCCTGCGCGACGTCGCCCTCGAGCGCGCGGCGGCGGCGGGCGTGGCCGTGCGCATCCCGCCGTTGAGCCTGTGCACCGACAACGGCGCGATGATCGCCGCCCTCGCCGCGGAGCTCATCTCGTCGGGGCGCCGGCCCTCGACCCTGGCGTTCGGCGCCGACTCCACGCTGCCGGTGACCGAGATCCAGGTCGCCGAGGATCCCGATGCCGAGGCCCCCGGGCCGGGCTCCGGACGCGTCGCATGAGCGAGGCGGCCCCGCCGACGCGGCGCGCGCGCAAGGTCGCCGAGAGCGTCGAGCCCGCCGACGACCTGCGCGCCGCCATCACCCAGGCGGCGGCGTCCGCTCGGCGCGACGACGAGGGCGACCCGGAGCGCCTGCCCACGGCGCAGCTCGAGATGGCCGCCTTCGGCGATCACGTCATCCCCTACGTCCCGCCGGCGCCGCCCACCCCGCGGTCCCTGGCGCCGTGGTCCCTCGGCGTCTCGATCCTCGCCCTCGGGGCGGCCCTGTTCACCGGCTGGTTCCTCCCGCTCGGAGCGCTCGCGGCGATCATCGCCATCGTGTCGCTGCGCCGCGAGCACGACAGCCGTCGCGTCGCGGTGTGGGCCCTCGCGCTGGCGCTGACGTCGGTGGCGTTCAGCGCCGGGTGGTTGATCTGGGGGTTCTCGCAGCTCGCCGTCGTGTGACGACCGGGCTCACACCCGATCGGCCAGCAGCGCGAGGCGCTTCGAGCCGATGCGGGTGAGCAGCAGGGTCGCCGACGCGTCGCCGCGCAGCGACAGCTTCTTGCGCAGCACGGCGGGGTCGACGTCGACGCCGCGCTTCTTGATCTCCAGGGTGCCGATGCCGCGCGCACGCAGGGCCTGGGCGAGCTTCTTCGGGTCGGCCGGGAGTTCCTCCCGCACGCGGAACGACGATACGAACGGACTCGTGAGGGCGGCGTCCGACGTGAGGTAGGCGATGCCGGGCGCGAGCATGCCCGCCTGCAGCGCGCGGGCGACCTCGCCGATCAGCCGGGCGCGGATGATCGCCCCGTCGGGTTCGTGCACGAAGGCACCCAGCTCGCGCTGCTCGACGTCGGGGGAGTCGGCGGGGGCGGTGAGCTCCCAGGCGTCGGTGCCGCGCACGACGAGGGCCGCACGACGCACGTTCTCGCGGGCCAGCACTCCCGACCACAGCACCAGTTCGATGGTCGACCCGTCGGCGCTGATCCACTGCGCTTCGACGTCGTCGGGAATCCGCCCGCGATCGAAGCCCGGGCCGAGCTTCACACCCCCGGGCGTGCTCTCGAGCAGAGCGAAGACCCACTCGAGCGAGGGCGACCATTCGCTCGACGACACCTGCCGCGTTTCGGAGTGCCCGGCCGTGCGGCGCGCCGGGTCGAGCCAGACGGCATCCGTCTGATCGAGGTCGGTGTCTTCGGCGCGGCCGTGCGCGACGGTCACGGTCTCACCGAAGGGGGCGAGGTTGTACGCGGCGATCGCGGCCGTCACCTCGTCGGCGTCGACGGCGTGCACCCGGATGCCGAGCCCCGCCAGTCCGAGGGCGTCGCCGCCGATGCCGCAGCCGAGGTCGGCGACGCGGTCGAGACCGGCGGCGCGGAAGCGTCCGGCGTGGCGGGCGGCGATCGACAGGCGCGTCGCCTGCTCGAGGCCGGCGCGGGTGAAGAGCATGCGCTCGGCGAACGGGCCGAACTTGGCCGCTCCGCGCACCCGCAGACGTGCCTGACCGACGACGGCCGACACGAGATCGGGGGAGTGCCCGGCCGCGCGGAGTCGAGAGACGGCTCGGGCCGCGTCGTCGGTGGACTCGATGCCGCCCACCTCGTCGAGCAGGCGGAGGCCGTCGGGCGTCAGCAGGGCGGTGAGCTCGCGGGTATCCACCGATTCAGCCTATGCGGGCGATTGTGTTGGCACTCGCGTTGCGTGAGTGCCAGTGCTTCCCTAGACTCGAATTAGCACTCTCCCCGTGTGAGTGCTGACAAGTCTTCTGTAACGAGAAAGAGGTAGACCGTGTCGGTTTCCATCAAGCCGCTCGAGGACCGCATCGTCATCAAGCAGGTCGAGGCTGAGCAGACCACCGCGAGTGGTCTCGTCATCCCTGACACCGCCAAAGAGAAGCCGCAGGAGGGCGAGGTCGTCGCCGTCGGACCCGGCCGTATCGACGACAACGGCAACCGCGTCCCCCTCGACGTCGCCGTCGGCGACCGCGTGCTCTACAGCAAGTACGGCGGCACCGAGGTCAAGTTCGGCGCCGACGAGTACCTGGTGCTCTCGGCTCGCGACGTGCTGGCGGTCGTCGTCCGCTGATCGCGCAGTCCTGCACGAAGGCCCCGCATGCTCCGGCATGCGGGGCCTTCGTCGTTCCGTCAGCCCCGCGTCGCGAGGTGGCAGGAAAGCGGTGGGGAACGGCGGCTCGCGGCGTCGCCCCGCGCGTAGGCTGAATCGGTGACCCCCGCCGCCCCTCCTGTCTCCGGCGGCAGTACCCGCGGTGCCCTCTACGCCCTCGGTGCCTACCTGTTGTGGGGCGTCCTGCCGCTCTACTTCCTGCAGCTCAAGCCCACCGGCCCGTTCGAGGTCGTGGCGTGGCGGATCCTTCTCGCCTTCGTGTTCTGCCTGGTGCTGCTCACCGTGCTGCGCGCCTGGCGCCCGTTCCTGGCGATCGTGCGGCAACCGCGGCTCATGGCGCTCACCGCCGTGGCCGGCGTGCTCATCTACGTCAACTGGCAGACGTACCTCTACGGTGCCCTCACGAACCACGTCATCGAGACGAGCCTCGGCTACTTCATCAACCCGATCGTGACGGTGTTGCTGGGGGTGCTGGTGCTGCGCGAGCGACTGCGGGTGCTGCCGTGGATCGCGATCGGCATCGCCGTCGCCGCGGTCGTCGTCATCGTGGTGGGCTACGGCACCTTCCCGTGGATCGCGCTGACGCTGGCCTTCTCGTTCGGCTTCTACGGTCTGGTCAAGAAGCAGATCGGGCCCTCGGTCGATGCGGTGAGCGGCCTGACGCTGGAGTCGATGTGGCTGCTGCCCGTCGCCGGTGTGCAGCTGGCCGTCGTCGCGGCGTTCGGCGGTCTCACCCTCGGCACGGCGGGCACGCTGCACACGGTGCTGCTGTTGGCTGCGGGGGTGGTCACGGCCGTGCCGCTGCTGCTGTTCGCCTCGGGCGCCCGTCGCGTGCCCCTCACGGTCATCGGGTTGCTGCAGTTCGTGGCGCCGATCATCCAGTTCGCGATCGGGGTGTGGGTGCTCGGCGAGGCCATGACCCTCGAGCGGTGGATCGGTTTCGCCCTGGTCTGGGTGGCGTTGATCATGCTGAGCGTCGATTCGGTCGTCGCGTCGCGCCGACAGCGCCGCGTCGTCGTCGACGTGGCGGAGCCCGTCTGACCGGCCAGATCATGCGTTTGTCGTCCCTGCCGACATATCTCCTAGTGCACCGTGACGACGCCGTGTGAAACCGTTATGCGGCCGTGATCGCGACGACTCACATCGTTAACGAACGGCAACACGCAGAAAACGCGCGGCGGCTTAGGTTTAGGACACCAGGCGGTCCTCGTGGGCTGCCCAACGTTCATTCACAGCAAGGAGCACTATGAGCGTCATCACACGTACGCGCACTGGCAAGGTCATCGGCGGCATCGCCCTGATCGGTGCCAGCGCGCTCGTCCTCGCCGGTTGCGCCGGTGGCGGCAACGACGCCGCTGCCCCCAGTGCATCATCCGGCGGCGGCGCCGTGTCCACCAAAGACGGGACTTTCCACGTCGGCACCATCCTCCCGGCCACGGGTAACCTCGCCTTCCTCGGCCCGCCCGAGGTCGCGGGTGTCAAGCTCGCGATCCAGGACATCGAAGCCACCGGCGACGCGTTCCCGTTCACGACCGAACTGACCGAGCGCGACTCGGGTGACACCACGACCGACATCGCGACCCAGTCGGCCACCGAGCTCGTCGACGCCGGCGCCGATGTCGTCATCGGTGCGGCTTCGTCGGGCGTGTCCTTCACCTTCGTCGACCAGCTGGTCGACGCGGGCGTCGTGCAGATCTCGCCGGCGAACACCTCGCCGGACTTCACCACCTACGCCGACGACGGGTACTACTGGCGTACCGCCCCGTCCGACGTGCTGCAGGGCCGCGTGCTCGGCAACCTGATGGTCGGTGACGGCGCGGCCAACGTCGGCGTCATCTACATCAACGACCCCTACGGCATCGGCCTCAAGGACAACGCGACCAAGGCCATCGAGGCCGCCGGTGGCGAGGTCTCGGTCGCAGTTCCCTACAACCCGGGTGACACGGTCTTCACGTCGCAGGTCGACCAGGTGCTCGCGTCGCAGCCCGACGCCGTCGCGATCATCGCGTTCGAAGAGACGTCGTCGATCATCCCGCAGCTCGTCAGCACGCAGGGCTTCCCGGCGTCGAAGGTCTACTTCGTCGACGGCAACCTGTCGAACTCGTATGAGTTCGCCGCCGGCACGCTGCAGGGTGCCAAGGGAACGCTTCCCGGAAACCCGGCCGACACGTCGTTCCAGTCGCGTCTGAAAGAGGTCGACCCCGCCCTCACCGACTTCAGCTACGCGCCGGAGTCCTACGACGCCGTCATCGTCGCCGCCCTCGCTGCGGCGCAGGCGAAGGACGACTCGGGTACGGCCATCCGCGACAACATGCAGTCCGTCTCCGAGGGGGGCGAGAAGTGCACGACGTTCGCCGACTGCCTCGCGCTCATCAACGAGGGCACGGACGTCGACTACGACGGCGTCTCCGGCCCGATCACCTTCGACGAGAACGGTGACCCGACCGAGGCGTACATCGGCATCTACCAGTACGGTGCCGACAACAAGTACACCCTGCTGAACACGGAGTTCGGCTCGCTCAACGAGTGACCTGACACCGCACGAGGGCCCGGATCCGCCAGGATCCGGGCCCTTCGGCGTTCGTGCGGGCCGGATCGGTGCCGTGCCGGCATCCGCGTCCCGGCGTGCCACAGGCTCTCGGGGCCTCGGAGGGCTCGGCGCGGCCGGCGGCAGCCCTCGCGGCCTCGGACCCGGCGTCAGGGGGTCAGGCCGCAGACGGAGGCGGTGAAGGCGAGCAGGGCATCGGCGACCGCCTGCGGCCGGTCGAGCGGAACGACGACGTCCCGGCCGTCGACCCGCGCGACGAGGTCGAACAGGGTGCCCACCTTGTCTTCGGCGATGGCGTGGGCGTCGCAGCGGATCGGCGTGACCGGCACCGTGGTGGTCGTGGGGGCGTCGCCGGCGGCGACGGTGAGGCCGAGAGGCGCCTCCGTGCCCTGCGGGAAGCGCAGCAGCGGGGTCCCGCGCAGGGAGACGAGCTCGACGCTGCCCGCCGTGGCATCCGGGGTCGGCTCGATCGACAGCAGCAGAGCGGCGGTCCCGTCGCCGGACACCGACACCGCGGTGGCCGAGACGCGGGCGACGGATGCCAAGGCCTCGCGGTCGCATTGCGTCGCGCTCAGGCGGGGGAGCACCCCGAGGGCGTCGTCGACCGCCACGGTCTGCTCGAGCGTTCCCCGGTCGTCGCTCACGCCGAGCACGGCTCGCGGGCCGGCGTCGGCGGCCTCCGGATCGCAGCGCGAATCGGGGAGTGCGACGGGAAGATCGATCGTGCGCCCCGGCTGCAGCGTCTCGGGGCGTTTCGTGTCTCCGCCGCCCGTCGCGGCGAGCAGGGGCGAGCGCAGCACCGCCGAGGTCACGGTGACCGCGGCATCCGAGGTGTTCGTGACGCGGAGCTGCACGCGCCCCGAGACGATGTCGCCCCGCTGCTGCACGAGCGTGACAGACAGCGGGGGAGGCGCGGGAGGTGCGCCCGCGCATGCCGCGAGCGCGACGCCCACCAGGGTGAGCGCCGCGCTCGCGGTGTATCGACGTGGGATCAGGCCGGGGGCTCCTGGTGGTCGCGCTTGGCGTCCTCGTCGGCGGCCAGCGTTCCGAGGTACAACTCGATGACGCGGGGATCGGTGAGCAGCTCGCGGCCGGTGCCGGTGTACGCGTCCTTGCCCTGGTCGAGCACGTAGGCCCGGTGGCAGATCTGCAGGCAGCGGCGGGCGTTCTGCTCGACCATGATGATGGTCACGCCGGCGCGGTTGATCTCGGCGACGCGCAGGAACGTCTCGTCCTGACGCACGGGCGACAGGCCTGCCGAGGGCTCGTCGAGCAGCAGCACCGACGGGTCCATCATGAGCGCGCGGCCCATGGCGACCATCTGCCGCTCACCGCCCGACAGCGACCCCGCCCGCTGGCGGCGACGCTTGCCGAGTTCGGGGAAGAGCCCCGTGACGAATTCGAAGCGCTCCGCGAAGGCCTTGGGACGTTGGAAGAGACCCATCTGCAGGTTCTCTTCGATCGACAGGCTCGGGAACACGTTGTTGTTCTGCGGCACCATCCCGACGCCCTTGCCCACGAGCTTGTCGGCCTTCAGCGTGGTGATGTCCTCACCGTTGAGCAGCACGGAGCCGCCACGGATCTTCACCTGGCCGAAGATGGCCTTCAGCAGCGTCGACTTGCCGGCGCCGTTCGGGCCGATGATGCCGATCAGGTCGCCCTGGTAGGCGTCGACCGTGCAGCCGTTGAGGATGTTGACCCCGGGCAGGTACCCGGCGACCAGGTCGTCGGTGCGCAGCACCGCGGTGCGCGTGGCGGTTGCGGTGTCGGACATCAGAGCTTCCCGTCCTTCTCGTCGGCGATGAGCTCCGCCTCCGCCTCGGCGGCGGCTTCGGCTTGGATGGTCTCGAGCTGCGACGTGGTCATGTCGCCGAGATCGGTGTCGTGGTGCGCGCCCAGGTAGGCGTCGATGACGGCCTGGTCGGTCATGACGGTCTCCGGCGGCCCCTCGGCCACCACGCGACCCTCCGCCATGACGATGACCCAGTCCGAGATGTGACGCACCATGTGCATGTCGTGCTCGACGAACAGCACGCTCATCCCCTCGCTCTTGAGGTTGAGGATGTGACCCAGCAGGCTCTGCGTGAGCGCCGGGTTGACGCCCGCCATGGGCTCGTCGAGCATGACGAGCTTGGGGTCGCTCATGAGCGCGCGGGCCATCTCGAGGAGCTTGCGCTGGCCGCCCGAGAGCGACGCGGCGAAGTCCTCGCGCTTGGCGTCGAGCTTGAAGCGGCGCAGCAGGTCGTCGGCCCGTTCGGTGTTGGCCTTCTCTTGCGAGCGCCAGATCGAGGGGATCAGGGCGCGGAAGATGTTCTCGCCCTTCTGCCCACGGGCGCCCAGCAGCATGTTCTGCAGCACCGAGAGGCGCCCGAGCGACTTGGTGAGCTGGAACGTGCGCACCATGCCCTGCCGCGAGACCTTGAACGCGGGCACGCCGGCCAGGTTCGACCCCTCGAAGCTCCACCGGCCGGTGTTGGGCTTGTCGAAGCCCGTCAGCAGGTTGAACAGAGTGGTCTTACCGGCACCGTTGGGGCCGATCAGCGCGGTGATCTGCCCGCGGGGGATCTCGAGGTGCTCGACGTCGACGGCTTTCAGGCCGCCGAACTGGCGGGTGACGCCGTCGGCGACGACGATCGGGTCGACCTTGGCGCAGCCGGGTCCGACCTCGCCCTTGACGAGCGGATGGGTGACGGTGGTGTCAGACATTGAACGACAGCTCCTTCTTGTTGCCGAAGATGCCCTGTGGTCGGAAGATCACGAGGAGCATCAGTCCGATGCCGACGAGGATGAAGCGCACCTGGCCCGCCTGGGTGGTGGACATGAAGCCCAGGATGCCGACATCGCGGAGCCCCACGATGATGCCGTTCGACAGCGACAGCAGCACCCAGAACAGGGCTGCTCCCACGATCGGTCCGAGCAGGGTGGCGGCGCCACCGAGCAGTAGTGCGGTCCAGACGAAGAAGGTGAGCGCGGTGCCGTAGTTTCCGGGCTGCACGGCGCGGGGGAGGATGAAGATCACTCCCGCGAGGCCGCCCATGACACCGCCGAGCACCAGCGCCTGCATCTTGTACGAGTAGACGTTCTTGCCGAGGCTGCGCACCGCGTCTTCGTCTTCACGGATGCCCTTGACCACGCGGCCCCAGGGGCTGCGCATGAGCACGTAGACGAGCAGGGTCGCGATGATGACGAGTCCCCAGCCGAAGATGCGGACCCACCAGTCGTTCGCCGAGTAGGTCCACGGGCCGATGCCGTAGGTACCGGCCGGCAGCGGGTTCATCGCCTGGAACTCGCGGTTGTACCCGTTGAGGCCCTGCGAGCCGCCCGTGACGTTGGTCAGGCCGACGGTCGAGACGACGTAGCGCACGATTTCGGCGGCCGCGATGGTGACGATCGCGAGATAGTCGGCGCGCAGTCGCAGGGTCGGGATGCCGAGAAGGAACGCGAAGAGCACCGAGGCGACGATCGCGACCAGGATCGCGAGCCACACGGGGGCCGAGAACGACAGCGTCGCGATCGCGAAGGCGTACGCGCCGACGGCCATGAAGCCCGCCTGACCGAAGTTGAGCAGACCCGCGTAGCCGAAGTGGACGCTCAGGCCGATCGCGGCGAGGGCGTAGGCCGCGGTGGTCGGGCTGATGAGCTCGCCCGCGGCGTTGTTGAAGATTGAAAGCCAGTCCATGTCGTCGTTCCTCAACCGATCCGCTCTTTACGACCGAGCACACCTTGCGGCCGGAAGAGCAGCACGCCGATGAGCACGATCAGGGCCACCGCGTACCGGAGGTCGGGTGGGATGACGATGGTGGACAGTTCCGTGATGATGCCGATGATCAGCGAACCGACCAGGGCGCCGAAGGCACTGCCCAGGCCGCCGAGGGTGACGGCGGCGAACAGCAGCAGCAGGATCGCGAAGCCCATGTCCCAGGTGACGCCGCGGTACAGGCCGTAGAGGACGCCCGAGAGGCCCGTCAGGCCACCGGCCAGCATCCAGACGATGCGGATGACGCGGTCGACGTTGATGCCGGACGCCGCGGCGAGCGACGCGTTGTCGCTGACGGCGCGGGTGGCCTTGCCGATGCGGGTGCGGGTCAGGAAGTAGGCCACCGCGCCGAGCATGACGACGCTGACGCCCATGCTGATGATCGAGGTGAGCGTGACCGTCACCGGGCCGATCGTGACGTTGTCGGTGATGCCGGTGTCGATGTTGCGCGTGCCGCCGTCGAAGAAGTAGAGGTACAGGTAGCGCAGCACGATCGACAGACCGATCGTGACGATCAGCACTTGGACCAGCCCCACCCCGCGTTTGCGCAGAGGTTTGAACAGGACGGCATCCTGTGTCCAGCCCAGCGCGACCGAGAGCGCCACGGTGAGCAGCACCGCCAGGATGATGTTCCAGCCCATGGCCGTGAACATGTAGAAGATGATCGCGCCGAAGGTGAGCATCTCGCCGTGCGCGAAGTTGTTGACGCCCGTCGTGCCGAAGATCAGCGAGATGCCGATGGCGGCCAGGGCGAGCAGCAGGCCGAAGTTGAGGCCGTAGAAGAAGCGCGAGAACAACGTGTCCCAGATCGAGCCGCTCGCCGCCGTTCCCTCACCGGTGGGGAAGAGCACGTTGACCGTGTTCGTCGTTCCCACCGTGACGTCACGCGTGACGTTGTCGGGGTCGCGGGGTGCGACACCGTCGGGCAGCGTGTCGACCTGGAGCTCGGCGGTGTAGCTGCCGGGCCCGGGAACCGCGACCGACCAACGACCGTCGGCACCGGTCGTACCGACCTCCGAGAAGCCGGAGCCCTCGACCGAGATCTCGACGCCCTCGAGCGGTTCATCCTCGGCGCGGATGATGCCGCCGATCGTGTACTGCGATGAGACGTCGCCCGGTCCGGTCGTGGCGGCGGGTGTTGGTGCGGTGGTGACGGCTGCGCTCGCAGGTGACGCGAAGAGCAGGCTCAGGACGGCTATCGCACTCGCGAGGAGCGAGACGACGGCAGCCATGCGGGATAGGGATCGCGATCGTGTCGCGGTGGGGGAGGAATGACCCACGGAGTCTCCAGTTCGGCAGCGCTGACGAAGTCGTCCGTCAGCTTCGACGGTCGACGCTACGAGCGTAATGTGTCGAGGGTGTTTCGCCGACCGCGTCGTTAGCGAACCGTGTCATGAGGATTGCGCGTCGCGGCCACCTGCACGGGAACAATTCCCAGGGTCCCGACGCTTAGAATTACGGGCGGAGCGCCTCGCGCGCCCCGGCCGACGTCGTCCTTTTTTCGAACAGGCGCCGCGCGCGCAGGAGGATCCATGGAGCAGCACGACCCCTTCGGTTTCATCGGACTGACCTATGACGACGTGTTGCTCCTTCCCGGGCACACCGACGTCATCCCGAGCGAGGCCGATACGTCGTCGCGTCTCACCCGTCGCATCACCGTGGCGACGCCTCTGCTCTCCAGTGCGATGGACACCGTCACCGAGGCCCGCATGGCCATCGCGATCGCCCGGCAGGGCGGCATCGGCATCGTGCACCGCAACCTCTCGATCGAGGACCAGTCGTCGATCGTCGACCAGGTCAAGCGCAGCGAGTCGGGCATGGTCTCGAACCCCATCACCACGACCCCGGATGCCACGGTGGCCGAGGTCGACGCGATGTGCGCCCAGTACCGCATCTCGGGTCTGCCCGTGGTCGACCCCGACGGCGTGCTCGTGGGCATCATCACCAACCGCGACATGCGTTTCGTCTCGGGCTTCGAGCGTCAGACGACGCTGGTGAAGGACGTGATGACCAAGGACGGGCTCATCACGGGCCACGTCGGCATCCACGCCAACGACGTCATCGCGACTTTCGCGAAGCACCGGGTCGAGAAGCTCCCCCTCGTCGACGAAGACGGAAAGCTCGCCGGCCTCATCACCATCAAGGACTTCGACAAGAGCGAGAAGTACCCCCTCGCCACCAAGGACGACCAGGGTCGGCTGCGCGTCGGCGCCGCCATCGGTTTCTTCGGCGACGCCTGGCAGCGCGCCGAGGCGCTGCGCGACGCCGGTGTCGACGTCCTCGTCGTCGACACCGCCAACGGGCAGTCGGCCGGCGTCATCGACATCGTCACCCGCCTCAAGGCCGACGCGTCGTTCGCGCACATCGACGTCATCGGCGGAAACGTCGCGACGCGCGAGGGCGCTCAGGCGCTCATCGACGCGGGAGTGGATGCCGTGAAGGTCGGCGTCGGACCGGGGTCGATCTGCACCACCCGCGTCGTGGCCGGCGTGGGCGTGCCGCAGGTCACCGCGATCTACGAGGCCGCACAGGCCGCGATCCCCGCGGGCGTGCCGGTCATCGCCGACGGTGGTCTGCAGTACTCGGGCGACATCGCCAAGGCGCTCGTCGCCGGCGCCGACACCGTCATGCTCGGTTCGCTCCTCGCCGGCACCGACGAGTCGCCGGGCGAGATCGTCTTCCAGGGCGGCAAGCAGTTCAAGCAGTACCGCGGCATGGGCTCGCTCGGTGCGCTGCAGACCCGCGGCAAGAAGACGTCGTACTCGAAGGACCGCTACTTCCAGGCCGACGTGCCCAGCGACGACAAGCTCATCCCCGAGGGCATCGAGGGCCAGGTCCCCTACCGCGGCCCCGTCGCCGCGGTGGCGTACCAGCTCATCGGCGGCCTGCGTCAGTCGATGTTCTACGTCGGCGCCCGCACCGTCGAGGAGCTCAAGAGCAAGGGTCGCTTCGTGCGCATCACGTCGGCGGGTCTGAAGGAATCGCACCCGCACGACGTGCAGATCGTCGTCGAGGCGCCGAACTACAAGAAGTAACGAGGTTCGACGAGGGGCCGGGCAGGCGACTGCCCGGCCCCTCGTCGTTCCGCTCCCGCGACTACGCTGTGCGCATGATCCGACGCAGGAGCCACCCCGAGGCGTCGCTCTCGGCGCGGCGGACCGAGGCGTTCACCGATGGCGTGTTCGCGATCGCCGCGACCCTGCTCGTGCTGGGCCTCACCGATCAGTCGCTGGGGACGATCCGTACGAACGACGACCTCGCGGCCGGTCTCGTGGGTCTCGCGCACCCCGTCTTCTCGTTCGTCATCAGTTTTCTGCTCCTGTGCCTCATGTGGATGACGCACGTGCGGCAGTTCGAGTACATCGCGCGGATCGACGCGCTCGGCATGTGGATCAACAGCTTCCGCCTGCTGCTCGTGGTCCTGGTGCCTTTCACCTCGTCGCTCAACACCACCTACGACGATCTGCTCCTGGGGCGCGTGCTGCTGCCCGTCAACTTCTTCCTCGCGATCCTGCTCGGCTGGATCCAGTGGGTGTGGGCGGCGCGGTCCGGTGCGATCCCCGACCTCTCGCGCGACGACGCCCGTCGCATGGGGCGTGCGGGATTCAGCGCCGTGGTGCTGGGTCTCGTCGCGATGGCGCTGAGCCCGGTGATCGGGTCGATGGCGTTCCTGGTGTTCCTCTTCGACGGACTCCTCACGCGAATCCTCCGCGGCGGCAACGACCTCGCCGCGCCCGTCGATGCCGCCCGCGCTCCCGACCCCGGCGGCGATGTCGAAGGGCGCGGGTAGGCTGGAGGGGTGACCATGGAGATCGACCTCGGCCGCGCCAAGCGCGCCCGCCGCGCCTACACCTTCGACGACATCGCCGTCGTGCCGTCGCGGCGCACGCGCAACCCCGAAGACGTCTCGACGGCGTGGACCATCGACGCGTTCCCGTTCGAGATCCCCGTGCTCGGTGCGCCGATGGACTCCGTGGTGAGCCCGCGCACCGCCATCGAGCTCGGTCGTCTCGGCGGCCTCGGCGTGCTCGACCTCGAAGGCCTCTGGACGCGCTACGACGACCCCGAGCCCCTGCTGGCCGAGATCGCGACGCTGGCCGACGCCGACGCCACGCGGCGTATGCAGCAGCTGTACGCCGAGCCCATCAAGCCCGAGCTCGTGCGCGATCGCCTCGCCGAGGTGCGCGCCGCGGGGGTCACCGTCGCCGGCGCCCTCACCCCGCAGCGCACGCACGACCTGTACGAGACCGTCGTCGCCGCGGGCGTCGACCTGTTCGTCATCCGCGGCACCACGGTCTCGGCCGAGCACGTCTCGAGCGGCGTCGAGCCGCTGAACCTCAAGAAGTTCATCTACGACCTCGACGTCCCCGTCATCGTGGGCGGAGCGGCCACCTACACGGCGGCGCTGCACCTCATGCGCACGGGCGCCGCGGGCGTCCTCGTCGGCTTCGGCGGCGGTGCCGCCTCGACCACCCGCGCCACGCTCGGCCTGCACGCGCCGATGGCCACCGCCGTCGCCGACGTCGCCGGCGCCCGTCGCGACTACCTCGACGAGTCGGGCGGACGTTACGTGCACGTCATCGCCGACGGAGGCGTGGGCACCTCGGGCGACATCGTGAAGGCCCTCGCCATGGGGGCCGATGCGGTCATGCTCGGCGTGGCGCTCGCCCGCGCCACCGACGCCCCGGGCCGCGGATTCCACTGGGGTCCCGAAGCGCACCACCCCAAGCTGCCGCGCGGCCACCGCGTCGCGGTCGACCGCGTCGGGCCGCTCGAGCAGGTGCTCTTCGGGCCGGCGCCCGTCGCCGACGGCACCGCGAACCTCATCGGAGCCCTGAAGAAGTCGATGGCGACCACCGGGTACTCCGACCTCAAGGAGTTCCAGCGGGTCGAGGTCGTCGTCGCCCCCTACGGGCACTGATACGGAGACCGAGTGACCGTCACCCCCGCGACCCGACCGGAGCCGCCGCGAATCTTCCCGCCCACCCTGCGGGAAGTCATGCTGCGACCCCGGTGGATCGCGTTGCTGGCGTTCTCGCTCGTCGTCGCCGGTGCCCTCGCGTGGCTGGGGCAGTGGCAGTTGGGCCGCGCGATCGACACCTCGCCGCCCGAGCCCGGCCTGACCGAGAACGTCCAGCCGCTCGCCGACGTCGTGCAGCCCGGCGCGTACCTGCCCGAGCCGCAGGTCGGACAGCGGGTCGAGGTGAGCGGCCAGTGGGTGGCATCCGATTTCATCGTCGTGTCGTCTCGTTTCAACGACGACGTCGAGGGGTACTGGGTCACGGGCCAGCTGCGCATCACGGGTACCGCTGAGCCCACGTCGGTCGCCGTCGCCACGGGCTGGACCGCCTCGCGCGAGCAGGCCGACGCTGCTGTCGACGAGCTCCAGGCCGCCGTCGACGCCGACCCCACCGCGACCGTCGAGGTCACGGGTCGTCTCATCTCCGACGAAGGCCCGTCCGTCCCGCCCCGCGGGGCCGACACCCAGACCCTCACCCGCATGTCCCCGGCGATGCTCCTCGGCCGGTGGCACGACGTCGACGACCTGCGGGTGTACCGCCAGTACATCGCCTCGCAGAGCGTCATCGGGCCCCTCGAGCCGATCTCGTCGCCGGCGCCCGACGAGGGTTCGCGCGTGAACTGGCTGAACATCTTCTACGCGGCGGAGTGGGCGATCTTCGCCGGCTTCGCGCTGTACCTCTGGTACCGCCTCGCACGTGACGCGTGGGAGAAAGAGGTCGAAGACCTCGAAGACGAGCACGCCGACGCGCTCGCGGCGGGGGCCTCGGCAACCCGCGACTAGACTGGCATCCATGCCCCGTGCCCCGAAGCTCGCCTCGTTCCCGGCGATTCGCGGAGCCCTGAAGTTCTACCAGATCTGCTCGGTCATCACCGGTATCGGCCTGCTGCTGCTGGTCGCCGAGATGATCCTGAAGTACACGCCCCTGCACATGGAGCTGTTCCTCGGCGGATCGGGTGGCTTCCTGTGGTTCGCGGATGCCATCCCCGGCCCCGATTGCCAGTGGTTCTCGCTGTTCGTGCCCTGGACCAACGAGTGCAGCATCCTCTCCACGGGTGACGGCGTCAACGTCTCTCTCGCGATCCTCGTCGCGCACGGCTGGTTCTACGTCGTGTACCTGATCTCGTGCTTCCGCGTGTGGAGCCTCATGCGCTGGCCGTTCCGTCGGTTCGTGTTCCTCGCCCTCGGTGGCGTGGTGCCGTTCCTCTCCTTCATCCTCGAGGTGCGCACCGCCCACGGCGTGCGCGCCTATCTCGCCGAGCGCGAGGCCGCCCTGGCATCCGCTCCCGTCTCTGCCCCGGAAGGCCAGCGGTGACCGAACAGACCGAAACGTCCCAGCGCCCCGTCCTCGTCGTCGACTTCGGCGCCCAGTACGCGCAGCTCATCGCCCGTCGCGTCCGCGAAGCGGGCGTGTACAGCGAGATCGTGCCGCACACCGCGACCGCCGCCGACATCGCCGCGAAGAATCCCGTCGGCATCATCCTGTCGGGTGGCCCGTCGTCGGTGTACGAAGAAGGCGCCCCCCGCCTCGACGAGGACGTCTTTGACCTCGACGTGCCGACGCTGGGTATCTGCTACGGCTTCCAGGTCATGGCGAAAGCCCTCGGCGGCGAGGTCGCCAACACCGGGCTCCGCGAGTACGGCGCGACCGACGCCACCGTCGTGACCGAGGGCACGCTGCTCGAGGGGCAGCCCGCCGAGCAGAACGTCTGGATGAGCCACGGCGACCAGGTCTCGCGCGCACCCGAGGGCTTCGAGGTGCTCGCCCGCACCGCGCACACCCCCGTCGCCGCCTTCTCGAACGACGCCCGTCGCATGTACGGCGTGCAGTGGCACCCCGAGGTCAAGCACTCCGACCACGGACAGCGCGTGATCGAGAACTTCCTGCTCAAGGCCGCGGGACTCCCCGCGGACTGGAACAGCGGCAACGTCATCGCCGAGCAGGTGGAGCGCATCCGCCAGCAGGTCGGCACCGGCCGCGTCATCTCGGCCCTGTCCGGCGGCGTCGACTCGGCCGTCTCGACCGCCCTCGTGCACGAGGCCGTCGGCGACCAGCTCATCGCCGTGTTCGTCGACCACGGACTCCTCCGCCAGGGTGAGCGCGAGCAGGTCGAGAACGACTACGTCGCCTCGACCGGCGTCCGCCTCATCACCGTCGACGCGCGCGAGACGTTCCTCGACGCCCTCGCCGGTGTCAGCGACCCCGAGCAGAAGCGCAAGATCATCGGCCGCGAGTTCATCCGCGCGTTCGAGAAGGTGCAGGCCGACCTCGTCGCCGAAGCCGCGGCCGAGGGGGAGCAGGTGCGCTTCCTCGTGCAGGGAACGCTCTACCCCGACGTCGTGGAGTCGGGCGGCGGTGCGGGCACGGCCAACATCAAGAGCCACCACAACGTCGGCGGTCTTCCCGAAGACCTGCAGTTCGAGCTCGTCGAGCCGCTGCGCACCCTGTTCAAAGACGAGGTGCGCGCGATCGGCCGGGAGCTCGGGCTTCCCGAGGCCATCGTCGGCCGTCAGCCCTTTCCGGGGCCCGGTCTTGGCATCCGCATCGTGGGCGAGGTCACCGCTGACCGTCTCGAGATCCTGCGTGCGGCCGACGCCATCGCCCGCGCCGAGCTGACCAAGGCCGGTCTCGACGACGAGATCTGGCAGTGCCCCGTCGTGCTCCTCGCCGACGTGCGCTCGGTCGGCGTGCAGGGCGACGGCCGCACCTACGGTCACCCGATCGTGCTGCGGCCCGTCTCGAGCGAAGACGCCATGACCGCCGACTGGACGCGGCTGCCGTACGACGTGCTGTCGAAGATCAGCAACCGCATCACCAACGAGGTGCGCGACGTCAACCGTGTCGTGCTCGACGTGACGTCGAAGCCGCCGGGGACGATCGAGTGGGAGTGAGCTTCGTCTGACTCCTGACGCGCAGCGGTGCCGGCCGGTGAATCGGCGGCGCGTGGGAGAGGATGGGGGCGTGACTCTCGGCGACTTCCCCGACGCGTGGTACCTCATCCTGTCGAGTCGGCTCATCCCCGATCTCGACGGGGGGTACACGATCTCCACTCTCGCGCGCGCCGGGCAGATGGCCGAGGCGGGAGCAGCTCCGCTGCTGCTGACGGTCGACCCCGGCACGGCCGACGCGCACGCGGCGCATCGGGCGACCTTCGTCGAGCGCGGGGTGGCGGCGGCATCGGGCATGTTCCGGAACCTCTTCGACGAGGCCGTGGCACCCGACGGAGGAGCGGCCGCGTGGGTGCGGCAGGCGGCACGCGAAGGTGGGGCCGACCCGGGGTTCGAGTACCGGAGCGTCGCCGGGGGAGCCATCGAGCTGCCCCAGGTCGCCGACCCCGATTGGCACCTCACCACCGCACCCATCGTGATCCGGGATGCCGCGGGCGAGCCCGTCGGGGTCATCGACGGATTCGGCGCCCTGTACCGCGCGTGGCTGACCTCGCTCGCGTCGGGCCTGCGCGCCGAGAACGACCGCCCCATCGTCGTCATCTGCGAGTCGCGTCAGCTCGGCGAGCTCATCGTGGGCTGGGGCGACGACCGCGCGCGGATCGTGCACACCGTGCACACCATCCATCTCGAACCGCCGTACCGGGATGACTCCGACCTCAACGCGCTGTGGACGCGATGGTTCCGCGTCGCCCCGCGCTTCGACGCGGTGCTCTGGCCGACGGACTACCAGCGGTGCGACGTGCGCGACCGCTTCGGCCCGTTGTCCCACGACCTCGTCGCCCCGCACGCCGTGATGGGTCCTGAGGTCAGCGTCCCCTCGGCCGATCGCGACGCGGGCCGGGTGGTCGTGCTCGGTCGGCTCGCGCCCGGTAAGCGGCTCGGGCACGCCATCCGTGCCTTCGCGCGCGTCTCGGCCGAGGTGCCCGGGGCGCGTCTGGAACTGTGGGGAGAAGGGGCGCAGCGCGCCGACCTCGAAGCCCTCGTCGTCGAACTCGGCCTCGACCAGGTTGTGACGCTCCCCGGACTCACCACCGATCCCGGCGCGGTGCTCGATCGGGCCGCGGTGTACCTCACGACCTCGGCCTTCGAGGGCCAAGGGCTGGCGCTGGCCGAGGCCCTCGCGCACGGCACCCCGGTGGTCGCCTACGACATCCGCTACGGCCCGCGCGACATGCTGGCCGGGGGAGGCGGCATCCTGGTGCCCGACGGCGACGAAGATGCGCTCGTCGACGCACTGCGGCGCGTGCTGACGGATGCCGCGCTGCGCGAACGCCTCTCGACCGAGGCCCTCGATGCGGCGACGACGCTGAGTCCCGCGCGGGCGATGCAGACGCTGGCCGCAGCGTGCGCCGAGGCGCTGTCGCGCGACCGGCGGCGCTGAGCCCGGCGGGGGCGGGGCGCTGCGGCGGGGGCGGCGTCCCTCGCTCGGACCCCTCAGCCCCGGCGGCGGACCCACCGTCGCGCGCGACCCCCGCGAGCCCCGCTCAGCCGCGCGCGGCAGCCCTCACGGCGTCGGCGGCGGCGGCCGGTGAGCCGTGGAAGGCGGGACCGTGCCCGGGCAGGACCCACTCGGCATCCAGTCCGGAGATGCGGTCGAGCGAGGCCATCGCCTCGGCGGGGTCGTCGGTGAACGGTGCGGGGGCGGCGCCCATGCGGCCGGTGAGCACGTGGCGCGTGGTGAGCGCGTCGCCGACGAACACCGCGCGCACGGCGGGGGAGTGCACGGCGATGCTGCCCGGGGAGTGCCCGGGCATGCCGACCACGCGGGGGCTGCCCGGGAGCTCGAGCACGTCGCCGTCGGAGACCTCGTTCACCTCGGTCAGCCACTGGGGGCGCACGCCCTTGCGGATCCCGTAGGCGGCGAAGCTGAGCAGCGGGCCGAGGCGCATCGGGCCCATGGCCGCCTTCGGCTTCGAGCCCCCGCGGGCGCGGTCGGCGTCGGCGGAGTGCACGTAGACGGGAACGCCGTGCTCGCGGCGCAGGCGCTCGGCGAAGCCGACGTGGTCGCTGTCGCCGTGGGTGAGCACGACGCCGCGGATGTCGCCGGGGGTACGGCCGATGGCATCCAGTTCTCGAAGCAGGTCGGCGTGCATGCCGGGGAGTCCGGCGTCGACGAGGGTGATGCCCTCGGGGGTGACGATGAGGTACGAGGCGACGATGTCGTTGCCGATGCGGTGGAGCGACGGGGCGAGTCTCATGAGGGGCCTTCCTGGATGGCTACGAACGTTAGCCATGATAGCTTATATCCGTAGCCATGGGAGGAATCATGCCGACTCCGGAGAGAACGAGCCTCGATGAGATCATCGATGCGGCAGCGCGACTGCTCGACGAGGGCGGACCGAGTGCCGTCACGATGCAGGCCGTCGCGCAGGCGGTGGGGGTGAAGGCGCCCTCGCTCTACAAGAGGGTGCGCGACCGCGAGACTCTGCTCGCGCGCGTCGGGGAACGGGCCGCCGACGAGCTCACCGCTCGGCTGACGGCGGCATCCGACGATCTCGACGCCCTGCTGATCGCGTTCCGTCGCTTCGGCCACGATCGTCCCGAGGCGTTCCGTCTGCTGTTCACGACGGTGGTGGATGCCGATCGCCTCGCGGCCACGAGCGCGCCGGTGCTGCGGGCGACCACGTCGGCGGTGGGCGAGAAGCACGCGCTCGACGCCGCGCGACTGCTGACGGCCTGGGCCACGGGCTTCGTGACCATGGAGCTCGGCGGGGCCTTCCGGCTCGGCGGCGACCTCGATCAGACGTACGACTACGGTCGCGCCCACCTCGTCGCCTCGCTCTCGAACGCTCACGACGGGGATCGGCCGGCCCAGGGGTCGTAGTCGGCGATCAGGCCTTCCTGCGCCGGGCGCTCGGCATCCGGAACGTGCTGCAGGTTCACCCGCACGCGGTACCAGAGCGAGCTCGAGCCGCGCATGCCGTCGACGAGCACGTCGGCCGGGTGCAGGGCGGAGGTGGCGTCGGGATGCCGCTGCTTCCACGTCTCGAGTGCCTCCAGCGCCTCGGGCTTGGTCTTGGTGCGCGCGACCTCGATGAGCGGCATGATCGACGCTCGCCGGCCCGAACCGTCGCCGCCACGCGGGGGCTTCTCGGCCGGACCGAGCTCTTTCGCGAGGGCGAGGAGCGCGTCGAGAGACCCCGCCGCGTCGTCGATCCCGGCGTGCGGGTCTCCGAGGGTCGCGAAGCGCTCGGGCACGGTGAGCACGGTGAACTCGTCGGGGCGGCGGCTTCGCACCTCGTCCCAGGTCAGCGGTGTCGAGACGCGCGCGTCGGGGAGGGCGCGCACGGAGTAGGCCGACGCGACCGTGCGGTCCTTGGCGTTCTGGTTGAAGTCCACGAAGACGCTCTCGCCCCGCTCCTCCTTCCACCAGCGGGCGGTGGCGAGCCCGGGCGCGCGATTCTCGACCTCGCGGGCCAGGGTCTCGGCCGCGAGACGCACGTCGGCGAAGTTCCACTCGGGGCGGAGGCGCACGAGGATGTGCAGCCCGCGCGACCCCGAGGTCTTGGGCCAGCCGACGAGGCCGTGGTCTTGCAGGACGTCGCGGGCGATGAAGGCCACGTCGACGATCTGCGACCAGTCGACCCCCGGCATTGGGTCGAGGTCCACGCGCAGCTCGTCGGGATGATCGAGGTCTTCGGCTCGCACGGGATGCGGGTTGAGGTCGAGGCAGCCGAGGTTGACGACCCACGCCAGCCCCGCGGCATCCCGGATCACCGTCTCTTCCGCTGACGTGCCCGAGGCGTAGCGCAGGGTCGCGGTGTCGATGAAGGCGGGGTGGTTCTCGGGCACGCGTTTCTGGAAGAACGGCTCCTGGTCGAGGCCTTTCGAGAAGCGCTTCAGCACCATCGGCCGCCCACCGGCGCCCCGGAGCGCCCCCTCGGCGACGGCGAGGTAGTACCGCACGAGGTCGAGCTTGGTGATGCCGGGCTCGGCGAACACGACGCGATCGGGACTGGTGACGCGCACCTCGTGTCCGTCGATGTCGAGGATCTCGGCGGGCGTCTTCGCGGGGCTCATGACGCGACGCTAGCGTCGGGACGCTCAGCCGCGGCACCCCTTGCGGGCGCTCCGCCCCGGCGTTGAGTGTCCAGAACACGCCGTACATCGACCTGGTCTCGCGGCGTGTCCTGGACACTCAACGGGAAGGAAAGGCGGGGACGACGAAGGGCCGCCCCGAACGGGACGGCCCTTCGCGTGAATCGGTGCGTCAGTTGTTGCCGCGGATGATCGCGATCATGCGCAGGATCTCGACGTACAGCCACACGACGGTGACCATGATGCCGAAGGCGCCGACCCACGCGTAGACGCGCGGGGCGCCGTTGCGGACGCCGCGCTGGATCTGGTCGAAGTCGAGCACCAGCGAGTACGCGGCCATGATGACCACGAGCACACCGAGGATCAGACCGATCGGGATGCCGGCGATGGTGGCGCTGCGCAGGCCGAACGCCATTCCCTCGGGCAGCACGCCGAAGAGCATGAGGCCGACGTTCAGCAGGCTGAAGACGAGGTAGCCGACCATCGCGATCATGAAGATCTTGGTGGCACGCTTCGAGGCGCGGATCTTGCCGCTGGCGAAGAGGGCGAGGGTCACACCGACGACCGAGAGGGTCGCGAGGGTCGCCTGCACGACGATGCCGGGCAGCATAAACTCGAAGAACGCCGAGATTCCGCCGATGAACAGACCCTCGAACGCCGCGTAGGCGATGAACACGGGGACCGACGGCTTCTTCTTGAAGATCGCGACCATGGCGAGCACGAAGCCGCCCAGGCCTCCGATGATCATCGGAGCAACGCTCGGGTTGGGGTTGGCGACGCTGACGCCGCTCATCGTCCAGATCCAGCCGACGACGGCGGTGACGACGAGGATGCCGAAGAGGGCCAGGGTCTTGAAGACGGTGTCTTCGACGGTCATGCGACCGGTCTGGGCTGCACTCGCCGCGGGGGCTGCGTACGCCCCTTCGATCGACGCGTCTGCGGCGGGATCGACGGCCGGGGGCGGGCTGTAGCGCGTCTGGGCGCCACCGGCTCGAGGGTCCTGGAACGCCGGGTTGCTGAATGCCGGGTTGTTGAGGGCCACGGGAACTCACACTCCAAAGATGGTGATCACAGCACCGTGCTGTCAGACAACACTAGCCGAGGGGGCCGCGGGATTCCTTGTGCTGACTGGGATTCTGCTTTGAGCGGACCCGTTGTTCACCCGGCGTCGTTAGCGTGACGGAATGCCCCTCGTCATCGGCCACCGCGGTGCCCCCGGGTACCTCCCCGAGCACTCCCGCAGCTCGTACGCGCGAGCGATCGCCGCGGGAGTGGATGCCGTCGAGCCCGACGTCGTCCCCTCGAAAGACGGTGTGCTGGTCGTGCGTCACGAGAACGAGATCAGCGCCACGACCGATGTCGCGACGCGTCGCGAGTTCGCCGACCGGCGCACGTCGAAGACGATCGACGGCGAGCGGCTCGAGGGGTGGTTCACCGAGGACTTCACCTGGGCGGAGCTGCAGACCCTCCGGTGCCGGGAGCGCATCCCCGCGATCCGTCCCGCCAGCGCCGCCCACGACGACACCGAGCCCGTGCTGCGCCTGCGCGACGTGCTCGACCTCGCCCGCGAGGGGGGAGTCGGGGTGGTGCTCGAGATCAAGCACGCGGCCGCGTTCGCCCGCCTCGGCTTCGACATGGCCGAGCTCGTACGCGACGAGCTGCGCACGGCCGGGTGCGCGGATGCCGTCGACTCCCTCGTCATCGAGTCGTTCGAACCCCTGGTGCTCACGCGGCTGCGCGACCTCGGCATCCGCGTTCCGCTGGTGCAGCTGATCGAGGCCGACGGCGCCCCGTGGGACCTGCGGGAACGCGACGGCACTGACGCCGCGGGGTACGCCGCCATGCTGACCCCCCGGGGGCTCGACGGGCTCGCCGCCGAGGTCGACGGCATCAGCCCCGACAAGCGCCTCATCCTCGCCCCCGACCGCTGGGGCCGTGCGCGCGGCCCGGCTCCGCTCGTGGCCGAGGCGCAGGAACGCGGTCTGCGCGTCTTCACCTGGACATGCCGTCCCGAGAATATGTTCCTGCTGCGCGCGTATCGGCGGCCCGGCGGCGCTGCGGCGTTCGGGGATCACCGCGCGGAATGGTCGGTGCTGCGCGACGCGGGGCTCGACGGGGTGTTCGTGGATAATCCCGACCTGGGGGTCGAGTTCTTCCGGAGCTGAGCGCGTCGAGTCGATCTGCGGGGCGCGGTGGATCGGAGGCCGCGCAACCCCGCCCCTCCACCTCGCATCACGCGGGAGGATGACCGCATGACAGTGGATGTGACGGTCGTCGGCGGCGGGATCTCCGGGCTCGCGTGCGCGCGAGCGGTGCAGGATGCCGGGAGGTCGGTGCGCGTGCTCGATCGGGGGCGCCGCGTGGGTGGGCGCCTGGCGAGCCGCACGATCGACGGGCGCGCGGTCGACCTCGGCGCGTCGTACTTCGTCGTGGGCGAGGCGGAGCGCTTCGGTCATCTCGTCGCCGACTGGGAGGAACGGGGACTCGCCCGTCCCTGGACCGACACCTTCTCCGTCATCGACGCCGACGGCGGGCAGACGCCCAAGCCCGGTCCGATGAGATGGGCGGCTCCGCTGGGCTCGCGTTCGCTGACGCTCGACCTGGCCGAGGGGCTCGACGTGGTGTCGGAGCACGCCGTCGAGCGCGTCGAGCCCTTTCGCGTCGACGGTCGCGATGCAGGCGAGGTGGTGCTCGCGATGCCCGCCCCTCAGGCTGCGCGGTTGACGGGCGAGGCTCCGGGTGGCGCTCAGGACTGGGAGCCGGTCATCGCCGCGGTGCTCCGGTGGGACGACAGGCAGTGGGATGCCGACCTGCACGGTGCCTTCGCCGACGGCGACGCCGACGTGTCGTTCCTCGCCGACGACGGCGACCGTCGTGGCGACGGTGCTCCCGTGCTCGTGGTGCACACCACCGCCGACCGCGCCCGACGGCACCTCGACGACCCCGACGCGGCGATCGCGTCCGTCGTCGCGGCGACCCGCCGACTTCTGCGGATCGACGCCGACCCTGTCGCCGCGCGCGCCCACCGCTGGACCTTCGCCCGACCCGTCGAGGCGACCGGGGAGCCGTTCTTCCGCTCGCCCGGGCTCTCGGCCTGCGGTGATGCATGGGGAGAGAGTGCGGCGGTACGCACCGCGTGGTCGTCGGGCGACGCTCTCGGCCGGGCGCTGGCGGCATCCTGAGCCCTCGCATCCGCGATCCGCGAGACGGGCCACGTCGGAGCCTCCCTCTAGGGTGGGGGCCATGGAAGCCGGTATCGAAGTCGCGGGAGTGAGACGGTCGTTCGGTTCGGTGCAGGCCGTGCGGCAGGTGACGTTCACCGCCGCCCCGGGCCGCGTCACGGGATTGGTCGGGCCGAACGGTTCGGGCAAGACCACGCTCATGCTCATGCTGGCGTCTCTGCTGCGGCCCGACGACGGTGAGCTGCGCATCGGCGGCATCGACCCGGTCGCCGACCCGGCGGGTGTGCGACGCGTGCTCGGATGGATGCCGGACTCCCTGGGCGCGTGGCCGAGCTTGACGGCGCGAGAGGTGCTGGTGGCGTCCGCGCAGCTCTACGACCTGTCGCGTGACGCCGCGCGTTCCCGCGCCGACGAACTTCTCGAGCTCGTCGACCTGACCGCGCTCGCCGCGGCACCTGCCCGCGTCTTGTCGCGTGGACAGAAGCAGCGTCTCGCTCTGGCCCGCGCGCTCGTGCACGACCCGCGCGTGCTGTTGCTCGACGAGCCGGCCTCGGGCCTCGATCCGCAGGCGCGCATCGCGCTGCGCGTGCTGTTGCGACGCCTGGCCGCCGAGGGACGCACGATCCTGATGTCGAGTCACGTGCTGTCCGAGCTCGAAGAGGTCGTCGACGACGCCGTGTTCCTGGTCGACGGACGCACCGTCGCGGGCGACCGCATCGCGGCGGCGGCGACGCGCGTGCGGGTGTGGCGCGTGCGACTGGCGACCGATTCCTCGAGGTCGGTCGAGGCGGCGCGCGGAGATATCGCGGCGGCCCTCGGCCGCTCCGGCGGCGAGATCGGTCTCGACCGGCGCGATGCCCTCGTGCCGTTCAGCGACGACGCGGGTGCCGTCGCCGGGCTGCGCGCCCTCGTCGGCGCGGGCCTGCCGGTGGTGGAGTTCGCTCCCGCCGTGGGTGATCTCGAGCACGCCTTCCTCGACCTGCGGTCCGAGTCGGCGCCGCCTCCATCCCCGCCGGGTGCCGCCGCACCGGGGCCGACGGCGCCCGCCGAGCCCGATGACCGCGACGACGAGGGGAGCCGCGCATGAATCCGCACCGCCTGCGCACGATCATCGGGATCGAGCTGCGTCAGCGCGTCCGCTCGGTGGGCTGGTACGTGCTGCTCGGGATCTTCGCCGCGATCCTGCTCGGTGTCATGGTGCTCTCGCTCGCCGCGTTCTCGCTCTGGAGCGGCGGCAACGAGTGGTTCTTCTCGCTCGTCATCATGCTCGTGCTCCTGCTCGTGCTGTTGGTGTCGCCCACGCTCAGCGGCAGCGCGGTCAACGGCGACCGCGACGGCGCGACACTTGCTCCCGTGCAGGTGACGCTCGCCACGACGACCGAGATCGTGATCGGCAAGTTCCTGGCCGCGTGGATCTCCGGTCTCGCCTTCCTCGTCGTGGCCGTGCCCTTCCTCATCGTGTCGACGTTCGCCGGGGCGCTGAATCCGGGCGTGATCGTGAGCTCGCTCGGCATCCTGATCCTCGAGGTGGGCATCGTCGCGGCGATCGGGGTGGGTTTCAGCGCGGTGGTCGCGCGGCCCATCTTCTCGGTGGCCAGCACGTACCTGGTGGTCGCCGCGCTCACCATCGGCACGCTGCTCGCCTTCGGATTGGGCGGCGCCGCGCTGCGTACTCCGCAGGTGACGGTGAGTCGCGACGTCGACTGGAACGCGGTGCCCGCCGGCTGCGACCCGGGCGCGCCGAGCCCCGGGGCGGGGTGCCCCACCTACGACGAGCTCGAGTGCGTCGAGTCGAGGTCGTACGGCGAGACCCCGCGCTTCGACCGCGTATGGTGGCTGCTCGCGGCCAATCCCTTCGTGATCCTCGCGGATGCCACGCCGCCGACGTATCGCGACGGCTACCCGTCCGACCTGTTCTCGCAGATCGCTTCGGGTGTGCGCCTCGCGCAGATCGAGCCCGACCCGGCGCCGCGCTGGGACGCCTGCGCCGACCCCGCGGGCAGCGCATACGACTACCCGACCACCGAGGAGCAGCTCGCCGGCACCGCGCCGAGCTGGTTCGTGGGGCTGCTGCTGCAGGCGGTGGTCGCCGGTGGACTGCTGTGGTGGGGAATCTCCCGCACGCGCACGCCCGCGAAGCGCCTGCCGCCGGGGACGCGGATCGCGTAGCGGCCGAGCGGAACCCGCTCCGAAGCCGCTGCCGTCGACGGGACTCGCGTCACCGGTCGGTGCAGGAGGAGCGCCCGGGCAGATGCGCGCCGGGCGCTCCGATCACCGCTAGTTCAGGCGTGACCCTCGGCGGCAGGGAACCCGGGGTCGTCCGCCGGGGCGTCGCCGTCGAGCGCGTCGCCCGTCTGGTTGTCGAGTTCGACGTGTTCCTCGGACTCGGCGGCGTCTTCGCGCACCTCGTCGGTCACGGCGTCGGTGGGGGCGGCGGAGTCGGCGTGGGCATCGTCGGAGTGGCGGGAGGGGATCTCAGGAGTGCTCATGCCGCCACGTTGCCCCACGCCGCCGTGCCGGTGAACCGGCTTGACAGGTCGTCGTCAGTCGGTGGCATCGGGGATCGACGACTCCACCGCGGGCCAAGCCGGCAGCGGGTCGTCGAACAGCGCCCAGGCCGCGGGGCCGCTGGCGAGCTCGTCGTCGGTGAGAGCGGCCCGGTCTAGCACGTGCGCGAGCTTCGGCGCCGAGAGGTCGAGGCCGGTGAAGGCGATCTCTTGACCCATGCCCATGAGGCCGTCGTCGGCACCGATCGGTTCGAGCCACATCGCCGAGCCGACGTGCTCCCACCGCGCCAGGATGCCGGGGCGTGAGGCCAGGCGACAGAATCCGGCGGAGCGCACGAGGCGTCCGGCGGCGCCGTCGTCGAGCCGGTCGAGCGCGGCCGACAGGCGGGCCGGATGGAACGGCCGCAGCTGCTCGTAGCGCACCGTCATGACGCGGTTGTCGCGCATGTAGGGGTCGTGCTCGGCGTTGAGGGCGTGTACCCAGCCCGCTCGCTCGAGGATCTCGCCGTCGCGGGGAGCTTCCGAGTGCAGGTCGCTGAGCGGATCGCGCGACAGGCGCACCACGGCGGTGGGATTCAGGTGCGAAGCGAGGGCCATCTGCACGGAGAGGGCCGCAGTGGGCACCTGCTCCCAGTTGATCCAGACGATGCGTGTCGCCAGCTCCAGGGCCAAGGCCGCCTGCCGCGCGCGTGCACCGACGTCGGCGCGGGTGTCGCCGGGACGAGCGGATGCCACGAGGGGCGCCTCGTCGAGCAGGTCGCCCACCATGTGCCGGGCGTCGACGACGCAGACCGCTTCGACCTCGGCGCCGCCGCGCGAGGCGATCGCGTGGATGAGGTCGACGTCGGTGCCCAGGTCGACGACGGCGTGCGCGGCGCTCGGGCGTGACCGCGGGTGGGGAAGGGCGTGGAAGGACCGGAGGTCGGCGAAACGCAGCAGGTGCAACGGGCGATCGAGCGCGACAGCGGTGCGTTCGGCGTAGGCCCGGCGTTCCGGTGCGCAGACGCCGAGGATGGCGATCGTGCGGGGCATGGCATCCACCTCTCGTTTGTCAGGGGGCTCCCGACACCCTACCGTGTTGGTGAGAACGGTTATCAACAAGGAGGATCCCCATGAAAGTTCGCGCTTCGCTCGCGTCACTCAAGAAGCAGCCCGGTGCGCAGGTCGTTCGCCGTCGTGGTCGGGTGTTCGTGATCAACAAGCAGAACCCGCGCTTCAAGGGGCGTCAGGGGTGACGCCTTCATAGAATCGCCCCATGGAACTCGGGGCGCTCGCTGTGGGTATCGCGATCGGTGTCGCGGTGGCCGGCGCGGGGCTCGGGATCGGGCGCCGCGCCCAACGGCGACGCGACGACGATGACATTCGCGCGGCGGCCGAAACGGCGTGGATGTGGGCCGCGTTCGGCGAGGGGCGGTCGAGCGGAGACCGCGACGACCTGCCGTGAACCGCCGTCGGTACGCGAACGAGAATCGCTCCCAATAACCTGAAAACATTGCAATTCGTGCATGTGTATGGTCGAGTGGATGCCGTGGACAAGATCGCGGGACTCGACGAAGCCGCGGAACTGTTCAAGGTTCTGGGCAACGAGTCGCGTCTCGCGCTCGTGTGGCTCCTGAGCCGCGAACAGCTCACGGTCAGCGTGCTCGCCGAGCAGGCGGGCCTGTCGCAGCCGCTGGTGTCTCAACACCTGCGGACACTGCGCCAGGCGGGCTTGGTGAGTTCGGAGCGCGAGGGGAAAGAGATTCGATACGCCCTCGCCGACCAGCATGTCGCGCACTTCGTGCTCGATGCGATCGCCCACGTCCAGGAACCGAACGACCAGGGGAACGAACAATGAGCACCACCGAAACCCACGCCGAGCACTCCGTCGACGAGCACGCCCACGGCGACGACTGCGGCCACCAGAAGATCGAGCACGGCGACCACATCGACTACGTGCACGGCACGCACCACCACGCCCTGCACGGCGACCACTACGACGAGCACGAGTCGAAGGCCGAGCACACCGTCGACGAGCACCGTCACGGCGACGACTGCGGCCACGAGAAGATCGAGCACGACGGCCACGCCGACTACGTGCACGACGGTCACCGCCACTCGCTGCACACCGACCACTACGACGAGCACTGATCCGCCGCTGAGCCGAGCGGCATCCCGTGTCACGAGCGCGGGATCTCGCCTGCCGGGCCCGCTTCTCCTTCGGGGGGAGCGGGCCTTCCTCGTGTCAGAGGGGGCGTGGTGACGTCACGGCTGGACGCGGAGCGACTGCCCCTCGAACGTCACGACGTCACCGACCTGCAGCTGCCGCCCGCGCTGGCGTTCGACCTCGCCGTTCACCTTGACGTACCCGTCGATGATCGCCTCTTTGGCGTCTCCGCCGGAATCGACGATGCCGGCGAACTTGAGGAACGCGCTCAGACGAATGCTCTCGCTGCCGATGAGGACGTCCTGGGGTGCGGGGCTGGTCATCGCTCCAGTCTGGCACCGGTCACGGCGTGGGCGCGGGTTCTGAACGCCGGGCCTTCCGAGGCGGCGGCGCTCAGCTTGACGCCGACGCCTGGGCTGCGAGCCTCCATCGGTTCACATGGGGAGGCAGCTCGGTGGTCAGAGTGACCCAGAAGAACTCGTCGTTCATCGCGCGGTAGCCGGAATGCGAGGCGATGTTGCGCATCGTCTTCAGGGCGGTGAACACCTCGTTCGGGGTGGTCGCCAGGAAGTCGGCGAACTCGTCGGTCTCGAAGAGCGCGGCCGCCCGGATGATCGCCATCGAGCCGGACGCGTACGCGGGAGAGTTGCGCTGGAATGCGTCCCTTCCACCGCTCGTCGCGTGGGTGAGGAACGCGTCGATCGCGTCGACGCTGTTCAGGAAGTTCTCCTGCGAAACGTCTTTCCGTGGACGATCGGTGCGGGGTGCACGAGTGAAGGGCTTGGCCGGCACGGGCTCGGAACCCGTCACAGCGCGGCCATCGGCGTCGAGTCGAGGAATGCGGGGCGCCGCTCGTCGTCGACGATCACGTCGACGGAGAATCCGGTGAGCTTTTCGACGGCATTCACGAACGCGGCGATGTCGAAATAGCCGCGCCCGCTCTCGACGCGGGCGAGCAGGTCGATGTCCGATGAGAAGTGATCCGCTCCCGTGGCCACCGAGCCGAAGACACGGATGTCACGGAGCCCGTGACGGAGCCCGGCCTCGACGATCGCCCCGGCATGTTCTTCCACGGCCAGACTCGGCCGGTAGTCGGCGGCGCGGAGGAGGCGTTCGAAGGCGTCTGCACTGGGGTTCCTCGTCCCGGATTCCACGGCTGCCACATTGGGCTGACTCATGCCCGCGGCTCGCGCCAGATCGGCCTGAGACATCCCCCGGTCGAGGCGAGCGGCTCGCACCAGCTGCGACGCTCGGCTGTGGTCGAAAGTCACTGTCACGGTATACCTCCGTGATATAGCCTACGCGTGGCGACCTTCTCGTGCCCGTGGTGCGGAAGTGGACGCGACGGCGGGAGTCGAACCCGATCCGTTGTCGCGGTGTTGTCTAGCCGGCGCTTCGCACTGGCGGGATTATGGGCATGTAGGCCGGTTTATGGTTTTGGTCTGCAGCCCACGTTGACGGCAGGTTGTGGCCAGAATGTGTCCGCCTGGGAAAATGTCTGAACCCGGTTGAAGGGACAGCCACCTCCCCGGCGGTCCGATCGAGGTCGGCTCCTCGGGGGTACCCCCCACCCCCTTGGGGCGCCATCGCGCGCAGAGCGATGAGGAGCTGGCGGTGGGGTGTTTTCAATCGGTGTAGAGCCCCACAGGGCGTCCGCTACTTTGGGCTGATGGATGCCAGCGCATGCGTCGAGTCGGAAACGGTGTCATGCCAGCTGGAGGACGTTGTGAGAGCCTTGAGCGAGCGGGATGTCTACGACTGGATCTCGCTCGCCGTCACTGCCATAGCTGCGCTGGCCACCTTGGCCGCCGTCGTCGTTGCGGTTGTCACGTCTGTTCACGCTACGAGGGTGGCAAGCGAGTCCAACAAGATCGCGGCCCAGGCGCTGTACGCCGAGCAGACGCGCCACCAGGAGGCTCAAGCTCGTGAGGTAGAGAACGCTCGGCGCAGAGCTGGTTACCGCATCACCGATTGGCACAGAGACTCCCTTCGAGCTGTCGTAAACCACTGGACGGCGATCCGGCACGACGAAGATCCGAACACCTTCAGCGACCAGGAAATGGCGAGGTTAAGCGGCAACCAACTAGGGCGTGAGCTCGAGGCGGAGGGGCATCCGCTGATGGTGTCGCTGATGCACGCTCTTCGCACCACCATCCTCGACTCAGCTAGATCAATAGCCGCGTCGGATGGTGAGCCCGTCGTGACGGTGATGCATCGGGCTCTGTTCCAATTGAACGAAGCGCTCCGAGCGTGGTGGCAGGAACCGGAACGTCACGAATCTTTGCTTGCCGCGTTCTGGGCGATGCGGGACCGTTCAGGGGAGGAGTTTCCCGACATCTCATATGCAGAGACGTGGGAACGCGACATCCTTCGCGCGCTTGATGCACCAACCGACTAGCTGGTGACCTTTGATGACCGCTGTTGTAGGCGGACCGGTTGATATCGGCTCGAAGAGGCCCCCCGCTCCTCGTGAGCGCGTCGGGGTGTGGCTCTTCTCGTCAGGCCCCGCCTGCAACGCTGGGATATGGGTCGGCGGGATCAGGCAGGTGGAGCGTGATGCGCTCGGGGTTCCAGAACACGATGGGGACCGTAGGCTCGTTTGACCACAGGCTCAGGTGGATGGTGTCGGCAGGGTGGCCCACCCGTACGAACAGTCCGAAGTCGCGCGCGATGCGGTGTGCCGTGTCGTTGAGTGCTGAGACGCTGCCGTAAGTGCGCTGGGCTGCTCCGAGGTAGGGGGCCGTGATGAGGACGCTGACGTGCTGCTTGCCGGGCGAGCGGTAGAACGATTTGTTGTCGAATGGTGCGCGGTCGAGGTTCTTCGCGGAGTTCGCGAGGTTGGTTCGGCGGGCGTCGACGAGCGCCATGATCGGGTGGGCTAGGTCGACGGGGTGGGGGACGTTGTCGACGCCGTTGAGCGCGGCCCAGCGGCTGTGCATCCACGGTCCGTTGTACCGGCCAGGCTCGCGCTTTTCCATGGCCACACGGTACATGTGCGTCCCCGCTCTGTGGCGTGTGACGTTGCGGCTAAGCGCGCGGGTATGGTCGAGCAACGCTTGTCGAATGGGGGAGCCATGGCCGTAGAGTGGGACGAAGTAGTTGAGCCGGCGGGAACGCAGTATGACGATTTCCGAGGTACCGCCGCCGCGGACGGGCACGGACCGGCTTTGACGGAGCTCGCAGAAGCGGTTGGCTTAGACCTCGATCGCTACATGCTTGTCGGCGTGCAGTTCGGTCATTCACAGCTGCGCGGCCGTGACGGGCTTACCCTGTTCGCCGTTGACCGGGAGCAGCTCGGCGGGCTGACGCTCGCTGAGTACTCGACCCGTCACGGAGAGATCCCCGTGACGGATTTTCTTGTGCACGAGCTGCGAGCGCTCGACGTTCTGTCCCGGGGGCTTAAGCGGTTCAAAGTACAGCTCATCTCCCGAGCGGTGCCGGAGGACGTGCCCCTCAGGCGAATCTCCCGCGATGATCTGAACCACGACGAGGGTTGACGTGCACGGGCTGAAAGACGCGGACTGGGAAGAAGATGGGGCCGGGAGGTCACGGTTTGTGTGGCGGTGCGAGTGTGGCCGGCGGGGTTCCGGTGCCACGAGGCACGCAGCGTTGCAAGTTTTCAAACGCCATCTCGTACTCTCGGGTCGCGCGGACGCCTGAGTAGACGCGGCGCGCGTCGAAGGTAGGGGCAGATGAATTCTCGGTCAGAACGGGGGCCGGTGGTCAATCCTCTTTTGCAGAGCGGCGAGCTCGGCGCGGCTCGTGGAGTCGACGGGTTCGCCTCGGCGGCTGCTTTGGACTATTTCGAGCGCCAGGAGCAGTTGACTCTCGATGGACTGGTAGGTGGAGGAGAACTCGTGAAGTTTCAGGTCGCCGAGCGAGTTGACGATCAGGCGGAGCGCTGCGCGGGCGTCCGCGTCCTGGAGGCGGCCCAGACGGTGAAGTAGTGCGGGCTCGTAGTTCTCGTACCAGTGCTCGGGCAGGTACACCTCTTGCGCCAGAGACTCGAAGTGCATTGCAGGTAGCCGGCGCAGCTGTCTGAGCGCGGAAACCAGCTCTTCGGCTACCGCGTCGGCTGCCTCAGCTCGTGCAGCCAGTGCCGCTCGCTTGTCTTGCGATCGGGCTGCGCCGCGGCTTGAGACTATGCCGATGCACACGCCGATGAGCGACGCCGAGGAGGCCACGAGGGTTGACCAGAAAGTGTCCACGGATCGAAACGATACGCTGGCCGACCGCGGCCTATCTGGTTGGCCGGGACGGCTACGAACGTTCGTCAACGATGACGCGAGTCAGCATCGCAGAATGCGATAGCAGCATCTCGATCATCACCTTCGCGTGGTTCACCCACTCCATGAGTTCAACCTGATCTGGGCCGTCTCGGAGAAGTAGGACGGAATCAGCTTGGTACCGCTCGACTAGTGCGGTGAGACTCTCCAGGAGCTCTTCGTTGGACACGCTCATATGGCAGAGAGCACAGCGGCGCTGCGGGCGGCCTCAGGACCCGTCGGCGCGTTCGAGGCGCCCCGTGGTGGACAACCGTAGTGTCCCTCGGGAAGGCCGGTGCCGGTGTACGTGGGAACACTTGCGAGGGGGATGCGCACGTTTCCCTGTAGGAGGATCTCTTGACCGACGCATCCCGCACAAGGCCGCGCGCGGGGTCGACCTGCCGCGCAAGGGCAAGAAGGCGCATCAGTACCCACGCGCCTCCGGCGGCTCCCCGTCCTGGTTCGTTACCGCTCTCGACGCCGCGGGTCTCGAGCGAATGACCGTCCATGATCTGCGGCACACTGCGGCGTCTCTTGCGATCAGCTCCGGTGCGAACGTGAAGGCGGTTCAGCGCATGCTCGGCCACGCGTCCGCTGCCATGACCCTCGACGTCTACGCAGACCTCTTCGACGACGACGTCGACACTGTCTCGGCCGCTCTCGACGCGGCTCGATCACGGGTGGTTGTGGCCAAATAGTGGCCACGCGCCGACCGCAGTCGAGAAGAAAGGCCTCGCGATCCCTCACAGCGCAAGGGATCGCGGGGCCTCCGTCGTCGACGCGACGGCGGGAGTCGAACCCGCCACGCCTTCGGTTATGAGCCGAGGCCCGGGACCGCCCGGATCGCCGCGATGTGCCCTCACGCTAACCCCGACCGCGGACGCACGGTGCGGGCGTTGCGAGAAGTGACGACAGATGTCGCCGTGTGGCGCTCGACCCCGTGTCAGCGCGCGCGCCGCCCGTCGATGATCGCTCGCGTCGAGTGGGCGAGGTGCGCGCGCACGGCCCGCTCGGGATCGTCCAGTGCCGCTCGCACGTAGGCGCGATGCTCGGCCGTCAGCGTCCCCGGTGCATACGCCGGGCGCACGTGGGTGAGCAGCAGGTGCATCTCGGAGTCGAGGCGCCGGTACTCCTCGGCGATCCGCGGGCTGCCCGCGGCATCGACGAGGGCGAGGTGTACGCGGGCGTGCGCGTCAAGGGTGGCGGGCCAGTTACCAGAGGCCTCGGCGTCGGCGAGGGCGTCGAGCGCCGCGTCGACGTCGGGCGGATGGATGCCGCGATCCCGCACGATCCGCAGCGCCTCGGTCTCGAGGGCGCAGCGCAGCTGCTGCAGCGCGATGAGTGCGTCGTCGTCGAGCAGCGAGACCCGCACGCCTCGATAGGGCTCGGCGGTGACGAGGCGTTCGCCGGCCACGCGGGTGAGTGCGGTGCGAGCGGTGTGGCGCGAGACGCCGTGCGTCGCGCTCAGCTCCTCTTCGCGCAGCGGGGTTCCGGGGGCGAGATCTCCCGACAGGATGCCGGAGCGCACCGCGTCGGCGACGAGGTCGGCGGCGCGGGGGCCGGGGGAATCCGCGGTGGCGCGGCCGGGTGCCGCCGAGGCGCGGGTGTCCCGCCCGGCACCACCGTGTCCAGCCGCGGCGCGGGCGGAGGCGTCACGCGCGGGCCGTGGCATCCGGAACCTCCTCGCGACGACGTGACGGAACGGACACCACGGCGAGGCCCACGGCGATGAGCGCGAGGCCGACGGCTCCCATCGGGGTGAGCTGCTCGTGCAGCACGAACAGCCCGAGCAGCGTCGCCGCGAGGGGCTCGGCGAGCGTGAGGGTCGAGACCGTGACGGCGGTCAGCCGGGCGAGCCCCCAGCCGAACAGCAGGTAGGCGATCGTCGTCGTGATCACTCCGAGCCAGAGCGCGAGCGCGAGGCCGTTGGGAGTGAGCAGCCAAGAGGACCCGGCTACCAGCAGCACCGGCAGGCTCGCCACCGCGGCGACACCGAAGACCGTGCCCATAACGCGGGTGGAGTCCCACCCCCTCTCGATCAGCGCCTTTCCGCACACCGTATAGAGGGCATACGACATTCCGGCGCCCGCCGAGGCGAGGAGACCGCTCGGAGCGAGCGCGATCGAGCCGCCGGTGACTCCCGACACCAGCACGACACCGGCGAGGGCGATGGCGGTGGCGAGCATCCAGCGCGGCGAGGGGGCGCGACGCAGGCGCACGGCATCCACGATTCCGGTTGCGATCGGCGCGGAACCCAGCGCGACGACCGTGCCGATGGCCACGCCGTTCTCTCGCGTGCCGAGGAAGAAGAGGGGTTGGTAGGCGAGCACGCCGATCGCTCCGAGTGCGACGAGTCCGCTGACGGATCCGCGCATCACCCGCAGCGGGGGAGTCGGCGCGCGCCGCAGATGGGCGACGAGACCCAGGATGCCGCCGCCCACGACGATCCGCGCGGCACCGACCGCGACGGGGGAGGCGTCGACGCCTGCCAGCGCCTGTGCCGTACCCGTGGTCGAAAAACACAGGGCCGCCGCGAGAACGGCGAGGGCGGGCAACATGAATTGATTGTTACACAATCTGCAATCCAGGGTGCTGGCGGACGCGGAGCACAACGGCGGACGACGAAGAGGACGCGCCGAGTCCGAACGGACCGTGTCGGCGTGTCGGCGAACTGCCCCGCCGTTGTGCGAGGCGGCGCCCGAGTCGGACTGGGATCAACCGCGCAGTGACGCCGCCATCGAACGCAGCGCGTGCAGGGCGGCGGCCTGCTCGGCGTCGGACATTCCGCTGAGCATGCGACGTTCGACCGAGCGCACGGCGGCGCTCGCCGCCTCGAGGGAACGGAGGCCGCGCGCGGTGAGACGCGTGGGCAGTGCCTTGCCGACGGGGGCGGCATTCGGGCGCTCGACGATCCCGTCGCGCTCCAGTGTCTGGAGCAGCACGTTCATCGACTGCCGCGTGACGAATGCCCCGCGGGCGAGGTCGGAGTTCGACAACCCCGGACGCTGAGCGAGGAGCTCGAGGCAGGAGTAGTGCGTGATCGTCATGCCGAGGGGGCGCAGGACGTCCTCCATCGCGGAGCGCAGCGCGCTCGCCGCTTCTTTGAGCAGGTACCCCAACGAGGTGTCCAGGTCGATGCGCTCTTGCGTCATGTCAGTATTCTGACATACAGTCAGTGTCAGATAACTGACACACGAGGAGATTCCATGCCCGTCACCGGCCCCGACTTCCTTTCCCTGCAGGTGCGCGATCTCGACGCCTCGCACGCCTTCTACGCGCGCTACCTCGGACTCGAGCGCTCACCCGCGGGCCCCCCGCACGCCGTGGTCTTCACCACGACGCCGATCGCTTTCGCCCTGCGCGACCTCGCGCCGGGGACAGACCTGAGCGGTGTGGCGCAGCCCGGGATCGGCGCGGCCGTCTGGCTGCACGCCACCGATGTGCAGCGAATCCACGACGCACTCGTCGCCGACGGCCACCGCATCGTCATGGACCCCATCGACGGACCCTTCGGCCGCACGTTCGCTTTCGCCGATCCCGACGGATACCACGTCACTCTGCACGACCGGGCCTGACCGCCGGTGCGCGCGGCCGCGCCCGCGCGCCGCGGTCGCGATGGGCGGCCCGGATGGCCCGACCTTCGCGGTCGGAACGCGCGGGAGTGCCCGCTAACGTAGGTGCATGGCGACGACGACGGGGCGAGGCGTTCTGGCGCTGAGCGCCGCCGGCGGACTCCTCGTGCTCGGCCTCATCCTCTCGTTCGTGGTCGATCCCTTCACCCGCGCTCCCGTCGTCGTGGACGCGACGATCGAATGGTTCGGCCGCGGTCTGCTGCTGCTCGGGGTCGTCTGGGTCGTCATCGGCATGGTCGCCGCCCGCACCAGCCTGGTGCGCCGCCCCGGCGCGGCCGCCGCGCGCGCGACGTGGATCGCGTCGACGCGACCCTGGCGGGCCCGCGAGTCCAGCCTCGGACTGCTGCCGCTCGACCGGTGGTTGATGATCCTCATTCCGGGCGGCCTGCTCGTGGCGACCCGCATCGTGCAGACGCCCCGCGACGGCCTATGGGGCGCGGCCGTGGCCATCGCCAGCTGGCTCGTCTTCGCGATCGTCGTGCGGCTGCTGCTCGGCAAGCGCTCGCCGTGGCCCATCATCGCGGCCGTCGGCGGCGCGCTCGTGCTGCGCTGCGTCGTCGCCCTGACGGCGGTGGCGCTGTCGGGCTCCGAGGGCATCTGGTCGGGGTTGTGGACCATCCCCGCGGTGCGGGTGCTCTACCTGACGGGGGCGTTCGCCCTGCTCGCCTGGGTGTTCGTCGCCGCCGGGTGGTCGCTCCGCCCCCAACTCGGACGCCGTCGCGCGACCGGTATCGCCCTGGCCGGCATGGGCGTGGGGTGCGCCGTCCCCGCGGTCACGGTGGCGTTCATGGGAGCGGGTGCTGCGCTGCGGTCGTGGAACGAGCAGGTGGGCGTGCTTCCCTGGGACCTCGCGCGCTTCGCCGGCGCGCGCGACGGAGCCTTCCCGGTCGAGCTCGTCATCACCACCGCGGTAATCGGGGCGGTCGTCACGCTCGTCGGCATCCTGCTCGCCCTTCCCCGACGGGTGTACGAGCGCACCGCGCGCTGACGCGCCGGGATGAGCTGCCGTGCGCGCCGGCCGAGGACCGGGTCACCGGTCGAACGGACCCCCGCGACGGAGCTCGCGCACCTCTTTGCCGAGGGGCATGAGAGAGACGGGCACGAGCTTGAAGTTCGCGATCCCGAGCGGGATGCCGATGATCGTGACGCAGAGCAGCAGGCCGGTGACGATGTGCTGCAGCGCCAGCCACCACCCGGCGAGGATGACCCACACGACGTTGCCCAGGAACGAGCCCACACCGGCGGTGGGCTTGGACACGATCTCGCGGCCGAACGGCCACAGTGCGTACAGGCCGATCCGGAACGCCGCGATGCCCCACGGGATCGTCACGATGAAGATGCACAGCACGATCCCCGCGGCGAAGTAGCCCAGGAAGAGCCAGAAGCCCGAGAGCACGAGCCAGAGGACGTTGAGGATGAGGCGCATGCCCCCCATCATGACCGGCCGGGCTGTGTGGCATCCGGGGTTTGACAGCCCCGGGCCTATCCAGGCGCAGGACGACGCGCAAGCGCCCCGCCTGTCGAGACGCGGAGGGCTAGCGTGAGGCCCATCCGAGGGAGAGGAACCCCCATGACCGACGTCACCCGCGCCACCCCCGAGCGCCGCACACTCTCGAGCTTCAGCGACTACACCGGAGCGCAGGCGGCCGTCGACCGCCTTTCCGACGCCGGCTTCCCCGTCGAGCACACCGCGATCGTCGGGCACGGCGTGCGCATCGTCGAGCAGGTGACCGGCCGCCTGACCCGCGGACGCGCGGCGGGTCTCGGCGCGGCCTCCGGTGCCTGGTTCGGTCTGATGATCGGCGTGCTGCTGGGGCTGCTGACCCCCGGAGGATTCCTCGGCCTGCTGGTCTGGGGCCTCGTCCTGGGTGCCGTCTGGGGTGCGGTGTTCGGCTTCGCCGGTCACGCGTTCACCGGCGGCCGCCGCGACTTCTCGTCGGTGCAGGGACTCGAAGCCGAGCGGTGGGACGTGACGGTGGATGCCGAGCACTACTCGCGCGCGCAGTCGCTGCTGTCGTCGGGGGCGGCGGGCGAGGCGCGGGCGTAACGTTTCGCCGGGGCGGGGGCTCGCGACATCGCGGGAGCCCCGCGGCCAGCGCGGAGGGCCGATGTCGGAGGCCCCGCCTAGACTTGACCCGCCATGACCGACGCCTCCACCACGCCCCTCATCGTCGGCGGGTCCGCGCCGTCGGACGCCCGCCCCGACGCCGACCTGCTCGAGGGACTCAACGGTCCCCAGCGCGATGCCGTCACCTACCGGGGTCAGGCGCTGCTCATCGTCGCCGGTGCCGGATCGGGCAAGACCAGCGTGCTCACCCGGCGCATCGCCTCCCTGCTGCGCACGCGCGAGGCGTATCCGAGCCAGATCCTCGCCATCACGTTCACGAACAAGGCCGCGGGTGAGATGCGCGAGCGCGTGCACCAGCTCATCGGGCAGAAGTCCGACGGCATGTGGATCTCGACGTTCCACTCGGCGTGCGTGCGCATCCTCCGGCGCGAGGCCGAGCAGTTCGGCTTCACCAAGGCGTTCACCATCTACGACTCGGGCGACTCGCGCGCTCTCATCAAGCGACTGGTCAAAGAGCACGAGGGCGACTCGTTCGGCCTGACTCCCGCCGGGACGCAGAGCCGTATCTCGAAGCTCAAGAACGAGCTCGCCGACGCCGAGTCGTACGCCCGCTCGGCCAACATGAGCGACCCGGCCGAGCGCGTCTTCGTCGAGATCTTCGGCTCGTACCAGCGCGAACTGCAGCGGTCCAACGCCTTCGACTTCGACGACCTCATCGCGCAGACGGTCTACCTCTTCCGCGCCTTCCCGCAGGTCGCCGACGTGTACCGCAAGCGGTTCCGGCACATCCTGGTCGACGAGTACCAAGACACCAACCACGCGCAGTACGCCCTCATCCACGAGCTGACGCGCCCCCCGGGATCCGACGCCGAGCCGATGTCGGCCGGCGGCGGAATGATGATCTTCGAAGCCGAACCCGTCGGCGAAGATGCGGCGTCCCTCACCGTCGTCGGTGACTCCGACCAGTCGATCTACGCCTTCCGCGGCGCCGACATCCGCAACATCAGCGAGTTCGAGCGCGACTACCCGGGCGCCAAGGTGGTGTTGCTCGAGCAGAACTACCGCTCGACGCAGAACATCCTGTCGGCGGCCAACGCGGTCATCTCGAACAACTTCGACCGCAAAGAGAAGAAACTCTGGACCGACGTCGGAGCGGGCGACCCCATCATCGGCTTCACCGGGTACTCGCAGCACGACGAGGCGCAGTTCGTCGCCGACGAGATCGAATCCCTGCACAAGAAGGGCGTCGACTACTCCGGTGTCGCGGTGTTCTACCGCACCAACTCGCAGTCGCGTGCGCTGGAAGAGATCTTCATCCGCTCGGCCGTGCCGTACAAGATCATGGGCGGCACCAAGTTCTACGAGCGCGCCGAGATCAAGGACGCCCTCGCGTACCTCGTCGCTGTTGCCAACCCCGCCGACGGCATGGCCGTGCGCCGCATCCTCAACCGTCCGCGCCGCGGCATCGGCGATGTCACCGAGACCGCGATCGCCCGCTACGCCGCCGAGCACGGCATCACCTTCCGCGATGCGCTGGCCAATTCGGCGCAGATCGGGGTCGGACCCAAGCTGCAGAAGGCCATCGACCAACTCGATGCGGTGCTCACCGAGGCCACGGCGATCATGCTGCCGGCATCGGGAGAACTCGCTCCCTCCACGTCGGTCACTGAGGGCCTCACGCTGCTCCTCAACAAGAGCGGCTACTTCGACGCCCTGCGCGCCAGCCGCGACCCGCAAGACGAAGCGCGCCTCGAGAACCTCGACGAGCTCGTCGCGGTGACGCGCGAGTTCGCCCGCAACAACCCCGAGGGCACGATCATCGACTTCCTCACCGAGGTCACCCTGGTGGCGGATGCCGATGACCTCGACGACGCGTCGGGCTCGGTCTCGCTCATGACCCTGCACACCGCGAAGGGCCTCGAGTACGACGCGGTGTTCCTCACCGGCGTCGAAGAAGACCTGTTGCCGCACCGAATCTCGGCCAACGAGCCGGGCGGTCCGCAAGAGGAACGCCGCCTCTTCTACGTCGGCATCACCCGCGCCCGCAAGCGCCTGCACGTGTCGCTCGCGATGACCCGCGCCCAGTTCGGCGAGGTCACGGTCGCCATGCCGAGCCGGTTCCTGCAAGAGATCCCGGCCGACCTCATCGACTGGCGTCAGTCGCCGGGCGATGTCAACGGTCGGGGCGGCTCCCAGTCGCGCGCGCTGAACGCGCGCGGCGGCCGATGGGCCGGTCAGGGCGGCTCGGGGGGCAACCGCTACGGCGACGACCTCGTACCGCTGCCCAAGCGTGCGCCGGCCGACCCGAGCAAGTTCCCCAACCGCATTCCGGCGAAGGTGCGCGACAACGGCGACCTGGTGCTGGCCGCGGGAGATCGCATCCGTCACGACGACTTCGGCGAGGGGCGTGTCGACGCCGTCACCGGCGAGGGTGCGAAGCGCGTGGCGCACGTGCGCTTCGACACGGTGGGGCCGAAGAAGCTGCTGGTGAAGATCGCGCCGATCGCGAAGGTGTGAACCGGCGCGGCGTCGGACCACGCCGCGCCCTCTCAGACCACGACGGGGCGAGGTCGCGGTCGGGCCGGCCGGGCCCGCGACAGGGACCGCCCGGATAGGCTGGAACAATGGCCCTCTTCTCGCGCCGCAACAAGTCCGATTCCGACGACGCATCGGCCGACCGGCCCGACAGCACCATCGAACCGGGCGAGCAGCCCGTCGATCCCGCCGGTCCGAGCGACGCCACCCCCGCCGCCGAGCAGGCCCCCGCCGCCCCCGCGGTCGGCATTTCGATGTCGTCGTTCCGTGGTGTGGGTGCCGGTCCCGAAAACCCTTCGGCGCCTCCTCTCTCGGCGCGGCCGTCGGCCCGCCAGCCCGGACCGATGGAAGCCCCCGAGGCTCCCGAGACGGTGCAGGGTCTGCGCGACAACGCTCTGCTGGGGATCGCCCTCGCCGAGATCAAGGACCAGCCCGAGCCCGCGCAGCTGCTCAACGTCGCCCGTCAGCTGCTGCAGGGGCACGTCTTCCTGCGCGTGAAGGGTGACGCGCGCGCCCTGCTCGCCGAGGGCAAAGACCTTCCGTTGGCCGTCGCCAATCGCGGCGACGAGCAGCTCGTGCTCGCCTACAGCGGTGGTATGGCCCTGCGCGCGAGCGTCGAGGCCGACGGCGACCACGACACCTCGGCGATGGGTCAGCCCGTGATGGCGCTGCTGCAGCACGTGCTCGGCGGCTCGTACGCCGGCATCGTGCTCGACCCGGCCTCGGGCGACAACCGCGCCGTGCTGCCCAAGGCGCTGCTCGAGCGCATGGTCGCCGAGGTCGACCCTGAACTGCGGATCAAGACGGCCCTGTGCGAGACGCGCGATGAGACCACGGCATCCACGATCGTCGACGCCATGGTGGCCGAGGCGCCGATGTGGATCGCCGTCGCCCAGACCGAAGAGGGCGGACCCGTCGGTGTCGCCGAGTCGCGTTCAGCCGGTGGCGAGCGCTATCTCGAGGTGTTCACGCACCCGCTCGAGCTGCTCGCGCTCGGCCGCGGCGACCAGCCCCTGCCGGTCAAGCCGCTGCAGTTGGCGAAGGCCCTCGCCGGCGACGCGGAGCTCACCGGCGTGCTGATCGACCCGGCCGGCCCCTGGATCCGCCTCACGCGCGACGAGCTCGCTCCCGTGATCGCCCTGGCGGCGGAAGACACCGCGCCGACCTCCTGACCTCTCGACCACGGCGGGCCGCTTCCTTCTCGGAGGGCGGCCCGTTGTCGTTGCTATTGGGGTTCCCTGGGCCCATCGCTTCAGTGGCGCCGGGCTCTGGCATCCATCTCCCTGCGATGGCCGAGCGACCGTGCACGGCCACCGGGCAACGCGCCTGCGTGGCTCAGACCCCGTACAGCTCGCCCACCGGCACGGCGACCGGGAGCACGTTGCCTGCCGGGGCCAGGGGGCAAGCCCACATCGGGTCGTAGGCGCATGAGGGGTTGTACGCGAAGTTGAAGTCGATGACCAGGCTGTCGGGCGCGGAGCCCTGGCCGAGGTCGGCGCCCTTGACGGTGTCGAGCAGGTAGCGACCGCCGCCGTATGTGCCGCCCGGGCGCCCGGCGGAGCCGTCGCGGACGGGGATGAACAGCCCTCCGGCGTACGAGGTCAGCCGCCACACGTCGAGAGAGCCGGTGTCGGGCAGCTCGACGCGGCCGATGCGCTCGAACTCGACCTCGCCGTCGGTGCCGGTCGTGGCGACGAACGACGCCTCATCGGCGTCGAGCAGCGGAACCTCGAACCGCCAGGCGGCGTCGTACGGGGCGATCGGCAGGCCGACGAAGCCCTCGCGCTGCTCCGGCAGCAGGGGAGTGGCGGGGTGATCGGCCAACAGCGCGTCACGCTCGATGCGCCAGAGCTCGTGCGCCTCTTCGGGATCTTCGGCTTGCCGCACGGCGTCGTACAGAGCGAACACGCGGCGGCGCCAGTCGGCGATGTCGAGGGCCTTACGGGCGGCGGCGGAAGTCATGGTCCGAGCGTAAACGCAGGCCGGATGCCGGGACCCCGGGCTGGACACGGGCACCTCACGCGGAGCGCAACGGGGCAGACGCCGACGGCTCCGGCGCACTAACGTCGGGGCATGGCATCCCCCCGCATCACGCTGACCGTGCCGGGTCCCGAGGGCGACCGCGAGATCGGCATCTCGAACCCCGATCGCGTGCTCTGGCCCGAGGTGGGCATCACCAAGCGGGAACTCGCCGAGTACCTCATCGCCGTCGCCGACCCCTTCATCGCGGCGAACGGGCATCGGCCGATTTCGCTCGAACGCTTTCCCGAGGGCGTCGGGGGCGAGGCGTTCTTCTCGAAGAACCCGCCCAAGGGGGCGCCGGCGTTCGTCGAGGCCGTGACGGTGACCTACAACAGCGGGCGGCGGCATCCGCAGCTCTTCCTCGGTGAGATCGGCTCGGCCGTGTGGGCGGCGCAGATGAACACGATCGTGTTCCACCCGTGGGCCTCGCTCGCGAGCGACGCCGACCATCCCGTCGAACTGCGCATCGACCTCGACCCGCAGCCGGGCACGGGGATCGCCGAAGCGGTCGTCGCCGCGCACGAGCTGCGCACGGTGCTGCGCGAGGCGGGGCTCGAGGCGTGGATCAAGACGAGCGGCAACCGTGGTCTGCACGTGTTCTGCCCGATCGAGCCCACCCACGAGTTCCTCGACGTGCGACACGCGGTCATCGCCGCGGCCAGGGAACTCGAGCGACGGATGCCGGATGCCGTGACCACGAGCTGGTGGAAAGAGGAGCGCGGCCAGCGCATCTTCGTCGACTTCAACCAGGCGAACCGCGATCGCACGATGGCCGGCGCCTACTCGCCCCGCGCTTTGCCGACGGCCACCGTGTCCACGCCTGTCGAGTGGGACGAGCTCGACGGCCTCGACCCGCTCGCGTTCACCGTGCGCAGCATCCCCGAGCGGTTGGCATCCGTCGGCGATCCGTGGGCCGGGTTCGCCGAGAAGCCCGGGCGCATCGACACGCTGCTGGAGTGGTGGCAGCGCGACCTCGACAACGGCCTCGGCGAACTGCCCTTCCCTCCGGAGTTCCCCAAGATGCCGGGGGAGCCGCCGCGCGTGCAGCCGTCTCGTGCGAAGAACCCCGCGTCGGACGGCTGAGCGACCCGACCGACGCGAGGGGCGTCACAGACGGGGACGGCCCGTGCGGCCGCGACGCAGGAGAACCACCCCGAGCCCGCCGACGACGAGCAGCGCGCCGAGAACGCCGCCGGTGAGGGCGCCGTCTGCCGACGTGCCGGTGCGTCCGAGTTCGCGTGTTCCCCCGGCGTCGTTCGGCACGGGAACGGCCGTCGACGTGGGCTGGGGGAGGGGCGTGTCGGTGGGTGTCGGTACAGGTGTCGGTACCGGTGTCGGGGGGACGGGCGTCGGGGGAACCGGGGTGGGAGTGGGAGTCGGCGCGGGGAGCACGGAAAGGAACCCCGCGGCATCCACGAGACCGGATCCCGTCACGTCTTTGCGCTCGACACCCGGAAAGATGAACGGAACTTCTCGAGAGGTCGAGGTGAGGGCCGCGGTCACCTGAGCGGGGGTGAGGTCGGGGTTCTTCTGCAGCCCCAGGGCCGCGACTGCCGCGGCGGACGGAGCCGCCGCTGAGGTACCGGTGAAGGAGTAGGTTCCCGGCTCGTCCGGCACCGGAGTGCCGAAGAAGTTGGTCCAGACACCATCGAGGCCCGTCAGGGTGGGCGCCCCGGCGATCGGCTGCGGCAGGGCCTTCGTGCTGGGGAAGGGCTCGAAGTACAGGGTCAGCGGCCCGGTGCCGCTGAAAGGCTCGATGACGGAGGGGTCGGCGGCGTTGGCCGCGACCACGCTGACGCCCGACGGCGTGCCCGCGTGCCCGTAGATGGAGGGGCCGACGATGTCTCCCCCCGTGTTCTCGAAGTACTCGGCGCCGCGAAGGTAGCTTCCGGTGAAGATGGCCTTCACACGCGGAAGAGATGCAGGGATGCCGTCGGTGGTGTTGCGAACGACGACGAAGTCGTATTCGCCCCCGGTGCGGAGGTCGCCCTGATCGGGTTCGAAAGCCAGCGTCTGCAGGGGCAGTCCGAGAGGCTGCGACGGAGTGATGCGAAGGATCTTCCCGTCGGAATCGAGCACGGCTGCCATCAACTGGGTGTCGGACGCCCTGATGGCCTGCGCCCACTGCAGCATGATGGTCGCCGACGGGTTCGCCTGGTTATGCAGGTTCGGGTACGTCAGGGTGTCGGTCGGGTCTGCCTGTTCGGAGGGGCTGAAGTCGAGGCAGTCCCCGGTCATCTCATTGTCGCGAAGGTAGGCCGCCACGGACGGGGGGCAGTCTGTGGGACGGTACTCAGGTGTCTCCCACGACGAGATGACGTGACCGGTACTCGGTCCCACACTGGCGAACGACGTGTCATTGCCGGCGGCGGTGAAGAAGGGGATGCCGTCGGCAACGGCGTCTGAGAGGGCGTTCGAGGCCGGGCCGTCTTGGAACATCAGTTCGCCCGAGTACCCGAGGTCATCGACGATGACGTCGGCGCCTGCGTGTGTCAATGCGTCCACGGCGTCGACGAACCCCGCCTGCCCACCGGATCCGCTGGCGAACAGAAGGGTCGACCCCGGCGCGATGCTGTGCACGAGCTGGGCCATGGCACGCCCCTCGTCGGATCCGGCCTGACGGCTCTCTTTGACGACCTGCACCGGCTGTGCGTAACCGCACGGGTTGCTGTCACCGGGAAGGAGCCCGGCGGCGATGTCCTGTTCCGGCGTGCTCAGGGGGTCTGTCCGTGTCGCGTAGGAGTCCGAGATGATCCCGATCTTCACCCCCGTGCCGTCGACGCCGTAAAGCTCGCGCGCGAAGGGAACGTTCAGGGGCTCGGCCAGGTTGGCTTCGATGGTGCGGCAGGAGTCGGTCGGACGTGCGGCCGAGGTCGTTTCTGCTCGGGCGCCCACGATGTCGCGGCTCACCCCCGATGTCGTCGGGGCGATGTTCTCGAGGACATAGGCGATGTTCGGAAGGGCGGCGACCGTCGCCAGCGCTGCGGCCGGGATCGTCGCGTCGACGACGAGGTACTTCGCCGCCACGTCGTCGACGGTGCCGAGCTCGCGGATGGCAGCGAGATCGCCGTCGGTGGGCGGTGTCGTGTAGTAGATCGTCACGGCGATACCGCCGGGGGAGACCTGCAGACTCGCCGGCCCGCCGTCGACGGTGCCGAGGGTCACCGACTGCTCGTCGATCTGCCGCGATGCTTCTGCGGGGTCGTCCGACAGGTCGAGCTGAGTGACCTGCAGCAGGCGTCCCGAGAGCGTGTCGGACCCATCGTCGTCCGGTCCCGGTGCCGCCGATGCCGCGGTACCTGCGAGAAGGGTGGTGACCAGCGAGCCAGTGATCACGGCGCCGACAACGGTCATTCTGCCCAGACGGTGCACGCTTATCCCCCAAGAGCCAGCGGCCCCGAGCAGAGCCGCGCTCACAATAGCAGCCCCCGATTTCGCGGCCAGAAGCTACGCTCCTGTCGTGATCATCGCCGTCGAAGCTCGCGTCTCGAAGGTGATCGCGTTAGCCCCCACGCTCGGCTGGTTTCGCGCGCCGGGTGCGCTCGATCGACTCCATGTTCCGGTCGTCGTCATGACGGGAGCGGCAGACAGGGTGACGCCTCCGTCAACCGTGGATGTCCTGCGCGCTGCCCCCGCCACCATCAGCGTGCGAACCTACCCCGGTGTCGGCCATCTCGATTTCCTCAGTTCGCTGCCTCCGAACGTGTCACCGACACCCGGCCTCGACCACCATGCGTTCCTGGCGACGCTTACTCAGGATTTCGTACGAGAACTCGCATAGCTGCGGCCCCGACCGGTCGGTCTCTCCTCGCGCGGGCGGAACGAGTGGACGACCGAGGTGGGCAGCCCGGGGGCGACGCTCCGTCGTGCTCGACATCGAGGGCAGGAAGACCAACCCCTCAGTCCAGCACGTCGCCCAGGTCGTACGACGTCACCGTCTCTAGCTGCGCGAAGGTGCACGAGCGGGCGTCGCGGTCGGGGCGCCACCGGTCGAACTGCACGGTGTGGCGAAAGCGCATGCCCTCGAGCTGGTCATAGCGCACCTCGAGCACGCGCTCGGGGCGCAGGCGCACGAACGACACGTCTTTGGATGCCGAGAAGCGCGAACGGTCGGTCTCTCCGACGACCGCTTCGCCCTCGGCGTCGCGCTCGACGAGCGGCGCGAGCTCGTCGATGAGTTCGCGGCGGCGGGCGTCGGTCCACGCCGATACCCCGCCGACGCCGTGCAGGATGCCCTCGTCGTCGTAGAGACCGACGAGCAGTGACCCGACGCCCTGGCCCGACTTGTGGATGCGGTACCCGAGCGCCACGACGTCGGCGGTGCGGGCGTGCTTGATCTTGAACATCGTGCGCTTGTTCGGCGCATAGGGCTGGGCGAGGGGTTTGGCGATCACGCCGTCGAGGCCGGCGCCCTCGAACTCGGCGAGCCACCGGCGCGCGAGGTCGGGGTCGTCGGTGGTGCGGGTGACGTGAACGGGATGCGGCACGGCGCCGAGCAGGTTCTCGAGCTGGGCGCGGCGTTCCGAGAAGGGCTCGGCTTGCAGGTCGCGGTCGCCGCGCGCGAGCAGGTCGAACGCGATGAACATCGCCGGCGTCTCGTGCGACAGCATCGTCACGCGCGACGCAGCGGGGTGGATGCGCTGCGACAGGGCCTCCCAGTCGAGTCGCTGGTCACCGCGCTGCCCGCGGGCCACCACGACCTCACCGTCGATCAAGCACGGCTCGGGCAGAATCTCGGCGAACGCGGCGACCAGCTCGGGGAAGTAGCGGGTGAGGGGCTTCGCTCCGCGGCTGCCGATCTCGACATCGGTGCCGTCCCACGACACGAGTGCGCGAAAGCCGTCCCACTTGGGTTCGTAGCTGAACCCTCCCTCGACCTTGGCGTGCTCGGGCACCGCGGGAACGGACTTCGCCAGCATCGGTGCCGGGATGTCGTAGGCCATGGCTCAGCCTTTGCTCTCGCCCCCGGCGAGCGGGACGGGGTTCTTGCGATTCTTGCGACGCGCCCACTCGGCGGGCCGGTCGGTGCCGTTCCAGACGCTGACGATGCCCCAGACCACGGCGGTGAGAGGCACGGCCAGCAGGGTGCCGAGGATGCCGCCGATCGCGGTGCCGCCGGCCAGCACCACCAGCACGACGAAGGAGTGCAGCTTCATGGTGCGGCCCATGAGCACCGGCTGCAGGAAGTTGCCCTCGAGCTGGTTGACGAGCACGACGACGCCGACGACGATCAGCGCCACGATGGGGCCGTTCGTGACGAGGGCGACGAGGGCCGCCAGGATGCCGGCGGTGACCGCGCCGACGATGGGGATGAACGCGAGAAGGAAGACGAGCACGGCGAGGGGCAGCGCGAGCGGCACCTGCAGGATGAGCAGACCGATGTAGATGCCGATCGCGTCGACGGCGGCGACCGAGGCGGTGCCGCGCATGTACGACCCGAGCACCGTCACCGTCTTGTCGCCGATGCGGCGGGCGCGGTCGTAGTGGTCGCCGCGGAACGGGCGCAGGACGAACTCCCACATGCGCGGGCCGTCTTTGAGGAAGAAGAACAGGATGACGACCATGAGCACGAAGCCGGTGACGAACGACGCCACGGCGCTGACTCCCGCCAGGGCGCCGCTGCCGAACTGCGAGCTGGTGACGAAGTCCTGAACGCCCTGGATGAGGCCGTTGACCTGGTCCTGCGAGATCGCGAAGGGCAGCGTGTGGTACCAGTCCTGTGCCTGCTGGAAGCCCTGCACGGCTTGCGAACTGAGCTTCGGCCACTGGTCGACGACGGCGTTGACGACCAGCCAGCCGAGGGCGCCCAACACGACGACGACGGCGAGCAGCGTGAGAAGGGTCGCCAGGACCGCCGGCACTCCCTTGCGCCTCATCCACATCGTCACCGGGCCGAATGCCGAGGCGAAGATGAGAGCGAGGATCAGCGGGATGATGACGAGCGTCACCTGCTGGATGCCCCAGATGAGACCGGCGACGAGGATGACCACGACGATTATCTGCAGCGCACGGACGGCGAGGCGCCCGAACCCGTCGGCCCAGAGGCTTTTCGGAGGCGTCTGCACCTCCTGAGCGACGGAGGTGATCGCGTCGCGTGGCGCGGGATGACGAGAGAACAGGCCCATGCTCACAAGGTAGCGGGGGCGTCCGACATGGCAGGCGCGGGTTGCGCGGTGTCGTGGCGCCGGATAGGGCCTGGGGATGCCGGAAACCGGGGCGTTCCACAGGCCCCCGGGCGGTCGCCGAGGGCCGGTGACCGCGGCCCCGACGCCGAGGAGGGCGCCGGGGCGTGGCATCCGGGGTCAGACGAACGCGCTCATGCCGGTGATGTCGCGGCCGAGGAGCAGTGCCTGCACGCTCTCGGTGCCCTCGTACGTGTGGATCGCCTCGATGTCGGCCAGGTGCTGCATGACGCCGTTCTCGAGCAGGATGCCGTTGCCGCCGAGCAGATCGCGGGCGACCGAGGCCACCCGACGGGCGGCGCGGGTGTTGTGGTACTTCGCCAGCGACGCCTGCGTGGGGCGCAGGCCGCCGGTGGTCTCGAGGTCGGCCAGGCGGCGGCAGTAGAGCTGCATGGCGGTGACCTCGTCGAGCATCTGCGCCAGGCGTTCCTGCACCATCTGGAACTTCGCGAGGGGCTTGCCGAACTGCATGCGTTCCGTGGCATACGTCCGCGCGATCTCGTAACAGGCGGTGGCGTGACCCAGCGCCGACCAGGCGACGCCCGAGCGGGTCGCGAAGAGCGCGATCGATGCGTCCTTGAACGTGTGTGTGCCCGGGAGCACGGCATCCTCGGGCAGGTGGACGTCGTCGAGCGCGATGTGGGCCTGATGGATGCCGCGCAGCGACACCTTTCCGGTGATGACCGTTCCGGTGTACCCCGGGGTGTCCTGCTCGACGAGGAAGCAGCGCACCGCTCCGTGGTCGTCGCCGCCCTCGTTCTCGACCCGCGCCCACACGAACGTGATGCCGCCCGATGCGCCGTTGCCGATCCACTTCTTCGTGCCGCGGAGTGACCACCCCTCGGCCGTGCGGGTGGCGGTGGTCTCGAGCGAGACGGAGTCGGACCCGTGGTCGGGCTCGGTCAGCGCGAAGGCGCCCAGCACCGACCCGTCGGCGAGGGGCTGCAGCCAGCGCTGCTGCTGTGCGGGGGAGCCGAAGAGCGCCAGGGTGCGCAGCGCGAGTCCGCCCTGCACGGCGAGGGCGGTGGCCAGCGACCCGTCGTGCCGCGAGATCTCCATGTTGACCAGGCCCGCGGCCAGGGGAGAGGTCGCGGGGAGGTCGGGGTGCTCGATGCCGTCGGTGAAGAGTTCGAGTTCGCCCATGCGGCGGACGAGCTCGATGGGGTAGGTCGCGGCATCCCATTCGCCCTGCATGCGCGTGCCGACCTCGTCGGCGAACTGCTTCGCGCGCTCCCACGCGGCGCGGTCGGCCTCGGGGATGTCGGCGAAGACGGCGTAGTAATCGGTGTCGCGGCGCCCGAGCAGGTCGTAGCGGGCGATCCGCTCACCGGGGAGCGTGGGAGTCTCGGCATCGGCGTCGATGGTCATGGTTCCCAGTATCGCCCATCTTGGGACTGGGTGTCATGGTGTGCGGGCAGAGCGTTGAGTGTCCCAGACACGCCGCACTCCCCGTGCGGGAGCGGCGTGTTCGGGACACTCGATGAGGCGGGTGCGTCGTCCGCGCTCAGTCCTCGAGCGACGCGCGCAGGCGGCGCGACATCTCGGCGGTGGGCATGCGCCGGGGGAACGCGGCGACGATCACGTCGTCGCCGGCCGGGTCCTCCCCGTCGGGATGCACACCGTACCGACGCAGCACGTCGTCGAGCGCGCGGCGCAGAGTGGATGCCGGAACCCGGGCGCCGCGCATGAGTCGACGCAGCACGTGGTTGTGCACGGCGGTGACGAGGGCGGCGAAGCCGACGGCATCCAGCGGATCGAGGCCCGGGAGGGCGTCGCGCAGGTACTCGTCGAAGAGGCGCTCGTACCGGAAGACGGTGACGATCTCGCGGTCGCGCAGCCCCGGGATCTCGCGCACGATCGCGTAGCGACGGCGGGCCAGCTCGGGGTCGGCGGCGAAGTGGCGGAACACGCGCATCGAGGCGTCGCACACGGCCGCCCACGGGTCGGCGTGCGGCTGCGCGAGGTACGCGCGGGTCTCGCCGATGAGCACCTCGTGGTCGGCGAAGACGACGTCTTCTTTGCCGCCGAACTGGCGGAAGAACGTCGAGCGCGAGACCCCGGCGGCCTGGGCGATCTGCTCCACCGACGTCTGGTCGTACCCGTGCGCGGCGAACAGGTCGATCGCGGCCGCCACGACCGCCGTGCGGCTCGAGGGGGCAGGGGTGTCGCTCACACGGGAAGCCTAACCGGGGCGCCGCTCACCGCCGCCGCGCGCGCGAACGCGCCACCAGCAGGATCACGCCGCCGATCACCACCACCCCCGCGGCGATCGCCAGGGGTACGAGGGCGGTGGCATCCATTCCGGTCGATGCGAGGCGACCCCCGTCGGGAGCGGCGGCCGGGGCCGGAGACGCGCTGGGCGAGGCGATCGGGCCCGCTGTCGCCGTCGGCGAAGGCGTCGGCGTGGGTTCCGGCGTCGGCGTCGGGTCCGGCGTCGGTGTCGGTTCGGGGGTGGGGCCGGGGCGCGGAGGCAGGGCGGCCAAGGCCGCTTCGGCGTCGATCAGGCCGGCGCCCACGATGTTCTCGGCGGGGACCGAACCCCAGGGCGAGGGAGCGCGGGTCGCCGTCGAGGTGAGCAGGGCGCGGATCTGCTCCTGGTCGGTGTCGGGGGCCAGGGAGCGGATCAGCGCGGCGACGGCGGCGGCGTTGGGGGCGGCCGCCGACGTGCCCGAGAAGATCTTGACGCCGGGTTCGTCGGTGTCGGCGCCGAGCACCGAGGTGCGGACCCCGTCGACCGAGAGCAGATCGGGCTTCGACACCACCGGACGAGGGTCGAGCACCGCCGACGGATCGGCCGCGAAGCGCGAGCCGAACGCCCAGGTGACCGGTCCGATGCTGCTGAAGTCCTCGACCTGCAGCGGGGTGGCGGCGGGAGCGGCGGCGACCGAGATGGCAGCCGGGTCGCCGTTGTGGCCCATGATCGTGCGGCCCACGGTGTCGTCGCCGCTCGAGCGCCAGTACTCGGCGGATCCGACCTGCACGCCCTGGTCGAACGAGACGAAGACCGGCGGCAGGGGCAGCGAGGTCGCGGCATCCGGGATCGCGAGGCGCGCGACGGTGATGTCGATCTCGAACGGCTTGTCGCGGGCGGGCAGGGCGACGGTGAAGCCGGGGGTGGCGTCCTGCAGCGGTGTGGGGGCGGTCGACAGGGGCTCTCCGTCGATCATGACGACGGGGACGAACAGGCCGCTCACGCGGTCGGCCGGCTCACCCCATTGGAAGATCACCTCGCCCTCGTTCTGCACGCCGATCACGTAGTTCAGGGTCGTGTCGGAGCCCTCTGCGGGGTCGACGTCGAGGCAGTCGAGGGGAGCGGTGCGTCCCTGCGCGAGAACCGCCGCGGTCACCCCGTCGGGGCAGGCGGTCGGCCGGTACGCGGTCGTCTCCCAGCCGTTGACCGGCGCCTTCGACTGACCCGGCCGTGGGGCGACGGCGATCTTGTTGCCGTTGCCCGCGGCCGTGAAGTAGGCAACGCCGGCCGCGGTTGCGCGCACGATCGCCTCGCCCGAGAGGGAGCGCTGGAAGATCGAGTCGTCTTCCATGCCGATGTCGTCGACGATGACGTCCGCGCCCGCGGCGACCAACAGGTCGATGGATTCGCGCAACGAGGCCGCGCGATCGGCATCCACTCCCGCGAACATCAGCGTCGCGCCCGGGGCGATGCCGTGCACGAGCTGCAGCATCGCGCGTCCCTCGTCCTTGCCCCCGGTCGTCTCGTGGACGACATCGACGGGGGTGGTGCGCCCACAGGGGTTGCCGGGGCCCGGCAGCAGACCGTGGGCGATGTCGTCGGCCACGGTGGCGCCCGCGGCGGAGGTCAGGCCGAACGAGTCCGAGAGCACGCCGACCGTGACGCCGGTGCCGTCGACGCCGAAGCGCTCCCGCGCGAGGTCGGCCTTGAGCGGCGCGTCGGCGTCGACCGGGATCGACCGGCAGGATTCCGCCGCGTCGGTGGGGACCGCCCACGCGGCGGGGGCGATACCGGCGGTGACGAGGATGAAAGCGAGGGCGAAGCCCACTGAGGTCCGCACGCGAACGACTCCCAGGGTCGGTGACGCCGTCGACTGGTCAGCTCGGCGGTGGCTCAGGGAGCCGACGAGCTTCATCCTAGGGGCCACGCTCAGCGCACTCACAGCTTTCGTGGACTCCGCACGTAGACGACGGGACCGGCGTCGGCAACCCGCTGCGCGGAGGCCGTCACCGAGAGTTCGATGGGACCATGACCTCCCCGCTGTGGATCCGAGACCGCACGCCCGCCGACACGACCTCGATCGAGCCCGGGACGCACCACGACGTGATCGTCGTCGGTGCCGGGATCACGGGCCTCTCCACCGCCGTGCTGCTCGCGGAAGCCGGCGTCGACGTCGCCGTGGTGGACTCCGGCGACGTGGGCGGGGGCGCGACCGGGGCGTCGGTCGGCATGGCGTCGCTGCTGCAGGGCACGACGCTCGCGACCCTGCGTCAGCACCACCCCGCGAGTCTCGTGCGCGCCTACGTCGAGTCCAACCGCGCGGGCCAGGAGTGGCTCGCCGAGCGGGCGGGTGCCGCAGCCGACCGGCGGACGGCGTTCACCTTCGGCCGCGGTCTCGCCACCGACACCGCGCTCGACGCCGTCCGCGACGCCGCGCGCGAGGCGGGCCTCGACGTGCGCGAGGACGCCCCCGACGAGCTCGGCGGGCGCACTCCCGTGCGCGCCCTCGCCCTCGACGACCAGCTCGCCCTCGACCCCGTGCAGCTGGTCGATTCATTGGCCCGCGCGGCCGTCGACGCCGGGGCGACTCTGCACACCGGGGCGCGCGTCACCGACGTGCACGCGCTCCCCACCGGACGCGTCGACACCGTTCACGGTCCGCTCCTCGGCGACACCGTCGTGCTCGCCACGGGCACGCCCATCACCCGCCGCGGGTTGTACGACCTCAAGACGCGGGCGCTGCGCTCGTGGGCGATCGCCTTCGAGCTGGAGGGGGATGCCGCGGCCCCCGGCGGCATGTGGAGCGAGGCCGGCGTCGACGGGCGCAGCGTCGTGGCGGCACCGTCGTCGCTCGGGCGTTCCGCGCTCATCGTCACCGGGGCACGGCATCCGGTCGGCTCAGCGCGGTCGGAGGTCGCGCTCGCCGAAGAACTGGCCGCCTGGGCTCGGCGCACCCTGCCGGTGGGGGCCGAGATCGCCCGCTGGTCGGGTCAGGACTACCAGTCGCACAACCTCGTACCGTTCGTCGGGGGGATGCCGCGCGGCCTCGGCCGCCTGCGTTTCGCCACCGGATACGCGGGGTGGGGCCTCACGAACGCCCCCGCCGCGGCGATGCGGTTGAGCGACGAGATCCGCGGAGTCTCACGCGGCGATCGGCCGCACTGGATGCGCACGATCGGCACGCGCATGACGGTGCCCGCCGACCTCGGTCGGGGGATCGGCGAGGCGAGCCGGCGGGTCGGCGTGGTGGCGGGGGCGCTGACCTCGGCCGTCCCCGCCCCGGCGAAGCGCCCCGCCGAAGGGGCCGGCGTCGTGGCGCGCCGGGGCCTTCGCACGGCGGCGGTGTCGACCGTCGAGGGGTGTACCCGCGCGGTCGTCGCCCCGGTTCCGCTCACCTGGAACGACGCGGAGCGGTCGTGGGACAGCCCCGTCGACGGTTCGCGCTTCGCGCCCGACGGAACGCGGCTCGAGGGCGCGGCCTCGGCGGATCTCGACGTGCGGGGTGCGGTGGGCTGAGGTCGCGGGCGCCGCGCACACTCGGCGCTGCGCGCGAGACGCCGCGGCCTCGCCGGCGCTCACGCGAGAGCTGTGCGGCGCCTCAGCTCTTCGCGCCGGTGAAGGCGAGAGCACCGCCCAGGCCGATCATCATGACGCCACCCGTCGCCGAGAGCGTCGAGATGCGCTGCGGCGAGCGGGCGAACCATGCGCGTGCGGTGCCGGCGGCCAGGGCCCAGGCGCTGTCGCACGTGAGAGCGAGCACCTGGAAGACCAGGCCGAGCAGCAGCAGCTGCAGCCACACGGCGCCGGCCTGCGGGGCGACGAACTGCGGCAGCACGGCGACGAAGAAGGCGATGGTCTTGGGGTTCGTGATCCCCACGACGAAGCCCTGGCGCAGCAGCATCCACGACGAAGCGGGGGCGCGGGACGCACCGGCGACGTGGTCGCGGCGGTGACGGATGGCCTGGATGCCGAGCCACACGAGATAGATCGCCCCGACGACCTTGAGCACGGTGAAGGCGACCACCGACGACGCCACGATCGCCCCGACCCCGAACGACACCGCGAGCACCGCGGGCACCGTGCCGAGGGCGTTGCCGACGACGCTCAGCACGCCCGCCCGACGACCCAGGGCGATCGAGCGGCCGATGACGAACAGCACGCTCGGACCGGGGATGACGATGATCACGACCGACGCGGCGACGAAGGCCACGAGGTTCTCGAGCGGAGGCATGAGTGAAGGGTAGTGCGGCCGCGTTACGCGCAGACGTCACGGGCGCCCCGGGCGATTTCTTCGTGCGCGGGAGGGAGGGGAGTGGCGGGATGCCGGGGCGGCGGGCGCACTACGCCGGCACCGTCTCGCGTGCGATCAGCTCGGTGATCCGACCGACGCAGCCGCCGCAGCCGGTGCCGGCGCGGGTCGAGGCCTTCACGCACGCCACCGTCGGCTCCCCGGCCGAAACGGCGTCGCGGATGGCTCCCGCGCTCACTCCGTTGCACCAGCAGACGGTCGCGTCGGCCGCGAAGGGGTCGGCGACGACGGCCATGCCGACGTCGGGCGCATCGAGCCGCAGCAGGGAGGAGCGGTCGGCGGGCAGCTCCGAGCCACGCTCGAACAGCAACGTGAGCTCGGCGCCGGTGCGCGGCATCCCGACCGCGACGAACCCGGTGAGCACGCCCTCGACGGTGACGAGCTTCACGTAGGTCCCGCGCGCGGGGTCGGCCCAGAGGGTGACCTGGGGGCCATGGCATCCGGACGCATGCACGGGCGCGAAGGGGTCGGCGTCGACCTCGCCGCCGGCGACGACGTCGATCCCCTCGGCCTTGAGCATGACGACCCCCGGACGCTCGGCGACCGCGGGCGACGAGACGCCCGATGACAGCAGCGCCGCGAGGCGGTCGGCCTGGCGCCAGCCCGGTCCGATGAGTCCGGTCGGCCCGCCCGGCACCCGGCCGTCGGTGTCGGCGTCGGCGGGATCGGCGACGTGCGCGCAGTCGCCGATCGCGTACACGGCCGGGTCGGTCCACGAGCGCGACGAGCCGTCGACGAGCACGCCCGCCGAGGTGGCGAGGCCGCAGAGCGATGCCAACTCGGTCCGCGCACCAACCCCGCACGACAGCACGAGCAGATCGCCGGCGAGCACCTTGCCGTCGGCGCAGGCCAGGCCGTCGAACCAGGCGTGGCCGTGGTCGTCGTAGCGCTGCACGATGCTCTCGGCACGGGCGTGGTGCACCATCTCGACACCCGCCGCGTGCGCGGCGGCGGCCAGCACGCGCCCGCCGTTCTCGTCGAGCGTGCGGTTCATGGGGGCGGCCGAGTGGTACGCGACGATGACCTCGGCGCCCGCTTCGGCGGCGGCCAGGGCGAGTTCCATCCCCAGCACGCCGGCGCCCAGCACGACGATCCGCTGCCCGGCCGAGACGGCCGCGCGCACGAGTTCGGCGTCGGCGAGATCGCGCAGCGCGACGACGCCGCGGGGGAGCGGCGCCCCGCCCCGGTCGAGGTCGTCGGGCGCCCCGGGTCGGGCCGACCGGTCGCGCCGAGCCCGCTCCAGGCCGGCCAGCGTCGGGACGTTGGCGCGGGCGCCGGTGGCGAGCACGAGTCGGTCGTAGTCGATCCGGATGCCATCGTGCAGGCGCACCACCTGCCGATCTCGGTCAATGCCGACCACCGTCGCGCCGAGCACGAAGCGCACGCCCGCGTCTTCGGCGACGCGGCGGTCATCCATGTCGAGGCCCGCGCGGTCGGCGCGGCCCACGGCGTACTCGGCGAGCAGCACGCGGTTGTACACGTCGTGGGTCTCGGCCCCGACGACGGTGAGGTCGATCCGCCCCGCGCGCACGGCGGGGAGCAGCCCGTCGATCAGTCGCGCCCCGACGGGACCGTAGCCCACCAGCACCACGCGCTCAGACATGCATCTCCTCCTGGGGGCGCTGATCCGCGCGGTCCGCCACCAGAACGCCGGGGCGTTCCACGACGTGGGGTAAAACGGCCCGGGCGTCGGTCGTCACGGCACCGGTCGTGGTGGGGGCGCCTGGGGTGGCGGCATCCGGAGCCACCCGCACCCGCGTGCGTTTGAACTCGGGCATGGCCGAGGTCGGGTCGACGATGGCCTCGGTGAGGCGGTTGGCGCACTCGTCGCCGGCGTAGTGGAACGGTAGGAAGACCGTGTCGTGGCGGATGTCGGTGGTGACCGTCGCCCGCGCCCGCACGGTGCCGCGCTCGTTCGATACGGCGACGAGCGCATTCTCGCGGATGCCGAGGCGGGAAGCCGTCGCCGGATGGATCTCGAGCCGCGCCTCGGGGCGGGCGCCGTTCAGCTCGGCGACGCGTCGGGTCTGCGTTCCCGACTGGTACTGCTGCAGGTAGCGGCCGGTGACGAGGGTGAGGTCGCCGCCGCGGTCGGTGGGCGCCGGGGGAGTAGCGGACACCGGCACGAGGCGCGCGCGGCCGTCGGCGTGGGCGAAGCGTTCGGTGAAGGGTCGCGGGGTGCTCTCGGAGCGGTACGGCCAGTACGCCTCGACGCCGGTGTCGAGCAGCGCGTGCGACAGGCCCGAGTAGTCGGCGACGCCGCCCTCCGAGGCGCGGGCGAGTTCGTCGAACACCTCGGCCGGATCGGTCGACCAGGTGGATGCCGCGCCCAGGCGCCGCGCGATCTCGGACATGATCCACAGCTCGCTGCGGGCGCCGTCGGGCCCGGGCAGCGCCTGGCGGCGGCGGATGACCCGGCCCTCGAGAGAGGTCATCGTGCCCTCCTCTTCGGCCCACTGCAGCACGGGCAGCACGATGTCGGCGAGCTCCGCGGTCTCGGAGAGGAAGAAGTCGCACACGATGAGGGTGTCGAGGGCGGTGAGGTTCGCGCGCACGGCCTCGACGTCGGGCGCGGAGACGACGACGTTGGAGCCCGCGACCAGCAGCGTCTTCACCGGACCGCCGAGCTCTGCGAGCAGCGCGGTGGCAGGGATTCCGGCATCCGGAAGCGTGTCGGGATCGACGCCCCAGACCCCGGCGACGTGCCGGCGGGCTTCGGGGTCGCGGATGGAGCGGTAGCCGGGCAGTTGGTCGGCCTTCTGGCCGTGCTCGCGGCCGCCCTGGCCGTTGCCCTGGCCGGTGAGGGTGCCGTAGCCCGAGCCCTCACGGCCGACGAGACCGAGCACGAGGGCGAGGTTGATCGCGGCGGTCGCGGTGGCGGTGCCGTCGACGTGCTGTTCGACGCCGCGTCCGGTGAGGATGTACGCGCGTCCCGCGGCGAGGCGTCGGGCGGTCGCTCTCAGGTCGGCAACCGGGACGCCGGTCGTCGCAGAAGTCCGCTCCGGCCACCACTGCGCGACGCTGCGTCGGACCGTGTCGAACCCCGACGTGCGCTCCTCTATGTATGCCCGGTCGGCGAGGCCTTCGGCGAGGGCGATGTGCGTGAGACCGAGGAGGAGGGGCAGGTCGGTGCCGGGCGCTGCCTGCAGGTGGGTGCCGGCGCCCTCTTCGGTGAGGCGCGCGGTCGCCGAGCGGCGCGGGTCGACGACGATCAGGCCGCCCGCGGCGCGGGCACCGGCGAGGTGCGCGAGGAACGGCGGCATGGTCGCGGCGACGTTGGAGCCGAGCAGCAGGATCGTCTCGGCGTCGTCGAGGTCGGTCACCGGGAAGGGAAGGCCGCGGTCCATGCCGAACGCCCGATTGGTCGCGGCGGCCGCCGATGACATGCAGAAGCGGCCGTTGTAGTCGATGCGCGAGGTGCCGAGTGCGACGCGGGCGAACTTGCCCAGCTGGTAGGCCTTCTCGTTGGTGAGTCCGCCGCCGCCGAAGATGGCGTTGGCGTCGGCGCCGTGGTTCGCTCTTGTCTCGCGGAACGCCGCCGCGACGGCATCCAGAGCCTCGTCCCAGGTGGTCTCGGCGAGGGTGCCGTCGGAGCGTCGGGTCAGTGGCATCCGGAGTCTGTGCGGGGATGCCAGGAGCTCCGCCGACGTCCAGCCCTTGGCGCAGAGCCCTCCCCGGTTGGTGGGGAAGTCGCGGCCGGTGACCGTGGTGGTGCCGTCGTGGCGCACGGTCATCGCGCATTGCAGCGCGCAGTAGGGGCAGTGGGTGTCGGCGGAGCTCATGGGCGGTCAGATCCGCACGCCGGAGCGCTTCGACATGCGCAGGTACACGCCGGCGGTGAGGGCGAGGAAGACGACGTAGGCACCGACGAACCAGCCGAGGGCCGGGGTGTACGAGCCGAAGGTGGTCTTCGAGAAGCCGAGCAGCTGCGGGATGAAGAAGCCGCCGTACGCGCCGATCGCCGAGATGAGGCCGAGGGCCGCCGCAGCCTTGCGCTGCGCCCCGATGCCGTTGTTCGAGCGGAGCGCGAAGATCGTCGGGATCATGCGGTACGTCGCGCCGTTGCCCATGCCCGCGGCGGCGAACAACACCAGGAAGCAGAGCAGGAAGACGGCGAAGTTCTGCATCGGCAGGGTGAGGATCACACCCAGGATGCCGAGACCCATCACCGTGAACGCGCCCATCGTGATGACGGTGCCGCCGAAGCGGTCGGCGAGCTTTCCGCCGTAGGGGCGGGCGAGCGAGCCGACGAGCGCGCCCAGGAAGGCGAGGGTGACGGTGGCGGTGCCGATCGCAATGCCCTTGAAGTCGGGGAACGTGTCGGCGAGCAGCTTCGGGAAGACGCCCGCGAAACCGATGAACGAACCGAAGGTGCCGATGTAGAGGACGGCCATGACCCACAGGTGCGGCTCTTTCAGAGCGGCGAGGGATGCCGTGATGTCGGCCTTGGCGCTCGAGAGATTGTCCATACGGAAGTACGCGCCGACCATCGCCACGATGATGAGCGGCACCCAGATGAGGCCCGCGAGCGGCAGGTTGAGGGTCGCGGCGGCACCGACGGTGATGACGATCGGGACGACGAACTGGGCGACCGAGGCACCGAGGTTGCCGCCGGCGGCGTTGAGTCCGAGCGCGTAGCCCTTCTGGGCCGCGGGGTAGAAGAACGTGATGTTCGACATCGAGCTGGCGAAGTTGCCGCCGCCGAAGCCGGCAAGGGCGGCGATGAGCAGGAGCACGCCGAACGGAGTTGCGGGGTTCGACACCGCGATGGCCAGGCCGATGCTGGGGATGAGCAGCAGGGCGGCCGAGACGATCGTCCAATTGCGACCGCCGAAGCGCGGAACCATGAACGTGTAGGGGATGCGCAGCGTCGCGCCCACCAGGCTCGGCATCGAGATGAGCCAGAAGATCTCACCCGTCGACAGCTGGAAGCCCGCCGCCGGGAGCGACACGACCACGACCGACCACAGCTGCCAGACCACGAAGCCCAGGAACTCGGCGAAGATCGACCACCGCAGGTTGCGGGAGGCGATGGCCTTGCCGACGCTGTTCCACTGCTCGGGGTTCTCGGGGTTCCAGTTGTCGATCCAGCGGCCGGGGCGGTGTGTGAGTTCTTGTGCTGCTGCCTCGGGCGTTGCGGGCGGCGCGGCGGCCGCTTCGGGGCGCGGGTCGGTGACGGTCACGGGGTCCTCCGGTGGACGATGCGGGGAGGTGCAGCGCCCCGCATGGGTGGGGCGTGCCGTCAGCGTAGGGAGGAGGGGTTTCCCGGGAGGGCGTGCCCGGGGGCGGGGAGGTAACGGTTGTCTCACCCGGGCGGAGGGGGGTGCGAGAGGGGGAGTTTACTTGGGCGTTACATGGGTGGGGGTCAGGGCGGTTGATTTCCGATCGCGCCTTGGCTGCGACGCCTGTCATATGACCGATTATCAGCTCGCGGGGTATGCATTGAAATCCCGGGCGCAGCACCCCGCTAAGCGGTTCGCATGTTGTGTAGTGTTTGCAGCGAACCGGTTGGGGGAGTCATGCGGGATGTTTTCAGGGCGTACTACGCGCCTACCGGCGCCGAGCTTGACGCTATATGGAATGACGGCGTGATCGTATTCGACACAAATACGTTATTGAATTTCTTTCGGTACACACCGAGTACGCGCGACGATTTCCTCCGTGTCTTGGAAAGTCTCAATGATTCGCTCTGGGTCCCGCATCAGGTTGGTTTTGAATTTCAGGAGCGACGCCTAGATGTTATCAGCGGCACCGCTGAGGTGTTCAAGAGGGTCAAAGATGCGTTGATCAGTGGGAAGAACGGGGTAATCAAGACGCTGAATGAGTTCAAGCATCATCCATCGCTTGATCGCACCGAGTTAAACGGGGAGCTTGAATCGCTGGTGGCTAGACTGACTGAGGTCATTGACCGGCAAGAGGAAGGCCACGAAACATGGGTGGCAGGCGAGGGCAATCCCGAGCAAACATTTGAGCGCCTTAGCGACCTTCTGTCGGGCAAGGTGGGGAGCGGATTTTCCTCGGATACGCGGGCAGAGATTGAGAAGGACGGTCAAGCGAGGTATGCGGCGAAGACACCGCCAGGCTACCGTGATGCTGGAAAGACGAATGGGAACCAGTACGGCGATCTCATTATTTGGAAGGAGATTCTTGAGCTGGGAGCGACTTCGAAAAAGCCGCTGATTTTCGTCACCGACGACGGGAAGGACGACTGGTGGAGGATCGAGCGGGGCAAAACTCAGGGGCCGAGGCCGGAACTCATCGACGAGTACTGGGCGGCCGCTGGGCAGCGCATCCACTTTTACGAGCCTCTGCAGTTCCTTCGCTTCGCCAAAGAACGGACGCGTGTCAACGTCAGCGATGGTTCACTCGAGGAGGTGGAGGAGGTTTCCGCCTCCAATGAGCGAGCGTTCCAATTCCTCCTCGAGGAACGGCATCGTCTTTACAACGAGCGACAGGCTCTGCTGAGACAGCTTGAGTTGCGTCGGGGAGGTGGGACGACCCGAAGCCGGCAGCAGGCGCTCACCCGTGAATTGGATGGGGTAGACCGGGAGGTGAACGATCTAGCCTCGCAGCGGGAACTCGCGAAGGCCAGGATAGAAGCCGCGGCGCGGTTGCTCCGAAAGACCGACGACAGCCCCTCGTCAGACGACTACATCGCCCGCTTTGGCAATCAGCTCGAGATTGCCGCAGTCCTAGACAGACGCGCTGAGTTCCTTGAGCAGAGGCGCAGTGAAATCACAGAACAGATCGAGAGAGGGCGCCAAGACGGGAGCCGGTTTGACGATCAGTACCTATCGCGCCTGCGTCAGCTCGACCACGAGATTCACGACCTCAACCAGCTGCTAGACGAGTCTCAAGACTGACAAAGCTTTTGGCTGGCGTCGTATCCAATGGCCAGTCTTACAGCCCAGCATGCTTGGTGAGCGGTCAAACCTGGCGCGCGTCATCGCGCTGGCTGCAAACGCGACAAGAGGACACCGTTCGGGAGTCACGATCCGTGCGGCTCGTCGCGGCGGCGCTTTTTGCACGTGTCTCGATATACGTGGGCGACGAAGCTCCTCAGGTGCGCCGACCGGTTTCGAGCTGCATCGGGCCGATCGAAGGAGTCACGATCATGAAATCTACATACTGGTGACCCGACGACACATCTCTCGCGGTCGGCGTTTCCGGCTCCGCAGCAGAGAGCCCCGGGAAACATCCATGCGACGGACCCGGCGCTGAACGCGCGCGTAATCAGCTGTCCGGCTGTGTCGTCGCGATGGGAACGTCGATACGGTCACGCGCCACGACGATTCCGCCTTCGAGTACAAAACACTCGACGACGTGATCCCCACGGAAGACCGTGTGCTCCCTTCGTTCACCCGGCCGGGATGAATCAATGATTTGCCCGCGGATGCAGTGGCGACTAACTGCTTCGGGGCCCCTGTTGAGAACCTTCCACTTCAACTCGTACGGTTTCGGCACGTCGCACGACGTCACGAAGAACCGGAGGTCCTTGCTGGCCAGAAGCGGCTGACGAGACGTGAGCAAAGCGAGCAGTCGCGTCGTCCGCCATCCGTCCTGCGTCACCTCGCAGTCGATGGAAACGCTGGCGGAGATGTCGACGGGGTAGACGTCCTCAATGAATTCCTCGGTGCTGGAGGTAAGGGTGAAGGAGTCGGATGCGGCGAGAGACTTGGTCAGTGTCAGCGGCGCCGCCTTGCCGAACACCTCGCGCCACTTTTTCGCTGCGGCGGCGGTCTCGCCCGCGCCGATGGCCTCGACGCAGCGGTTGTACGCCTTATGTGCCTTCGACTGAAACTTTCCTTTCACCTTGACGCGCTGCTGACTGCCCAGCGCGAGGTAGAAGTCCTTCTCCGGTTCATCTTTCAGAAATTCGAAGAAGTCCCGAGTCATCTCGTCGAATGTGTCTGTGGTAGTCGCGTCGTAGTCGGTGGTGGTCGAGAAAAACCGGTGAACCAACGTGTCGATCAGCAGTCCGCCCATCGGGGCGCCGTTGTGGTTCTTCCAGGCCCGGATCATCCGCGCGAGGTGGCGCATGTTCCTGTTGGTTCGGTCATTGCAGTTCTTGACCGCGGCAATCTCTTCTCGAGGCTTGGTGCACTTCCACGCCTTCGCGACGGTGTCTGGGTAATCGAAGGTGGAGTCGTCGTTTTCGAAGGCGGGCTGCACCTCGAACTTGAAAGCGTTGCTAATGAACTGGACCCTCACCACGCACTGGTCGACGCGCACCTCAGTCGTGGGATAGCGGGCGCTCAGGGCGTCGCGCACCCGATTCAAAATCCGTCGGGGACCGTTCTCGTCCGCGTAGGCCTCTCGCAAGGAGCCAGGCAAGATGAAGATCATGTCGAGGTCGGACACCGCGTGTATAGCGGTGTGCCGTCCGTACGAGCCCACCATCAGCTGGTTGTCGGTCACACTGTCTTTCCCGCGGAACTCTCTATTGAGGGCCTTCGCGATCTCGTCGCGACGAGTCGCGACGATGGTGTTCTTTCCGCCTACCTTCAAGTTCTGCAGCAGTTCATCGAAAAGCTCAGAGGTTTTCATGCGGGCTGTCCTTTCGTTCGCAGTCGCAGCTGTGCGGGGAGGAAGAGATCAATCTCGTCCACGGTGAAGGTCATTTCTTCGTTTTCCTTCAATCCGGCCTGCGCTTTGGTGAACGCCTTGCCGCCGGTGCGGGGTGCGCCGGCGTATGTCGCGCGGGTGGTCTCCTGGAGGTGGTCACGTCGTTCCCTCGCCTCGTCCGAGGAGAGTTGACCATCCATCAGATCCGTGATCAGGGACAGGTACGACTCGCGCACGTCCCACAGCTGGGCGGCGACATCGCGATGAGAGCCCGCATCTTCTGCAAAGGTGAACGTCTTCGTTGCCAGGCTCAGCCCAGTCACCAGCAGCGCGACGAAGGAGACGATCACGCTGGTCACCTGCGGGCTAAACACGAACCCCGCCAGGGACGCAAGGAAAGTGGTCGTGCTCAGCGCCGTGAGCGCAATGAGGGCTCCTTGCTGCCATCGGTGCAACGTGAAGTACTGGTCCGCCTGCTTCTCATGAACCTTTTGGCTATAGACGACGCGTCCGAAGGCTTCGCGGACCTGGGCAAGCAGGAGATCGTCGCCTCCAGCGGCCATGCGGAGCAGCGGTTCAGTGGGCTCGTCGGTCATGCGGAGAGTATGACGGCAACCTCCGACATCGCCGACGCCGCCGAGGACGCTCTGATTCCGAGTGTGGGGCGCTTGACTGCGTTGCTCCGCTGCGAAGACTTTGACGGAGTGGGTCCGCGCATACCTTTACTGACGTACCGTCTATCGGTCCATGTGGCTTGTTTCCTTCTGTGCCGTCGCGGCGGCCGAAGGTTGTGAGCTACGGGCACCTCGGAAGCAGGCAAGTCCGCGTTGTTATGCCTCACTACGCACCGGATTTCCCGCCCCTGCGGCATCTCTTAGCTTCATCTCACCAACCCCTCCGAAGGCAGGTGAAGCCATGTCCCGCACGGTCTCGTCGACAGTCCACCCGATCCAGCGCTGCATGGCAGCCTCGAACCCGTCGGCGTGGTGGGACGGCCTCGTGATCGACGCCGATGGCACGACGGGGACCGTCGCGCTGCTCAACGGCACGACGGTAGAACTGCGGGTCATCGGTCCGGCCGTCGACATCGCGGTGGGGGAGGCGGTGGCCTACCACCCGGTTGCGGAACTGCTCAGCGCGTCGGCGGTCCTCACGACCGCGCGTTTGGCCTAACCCCGCAGGGCACGCAGACGAATGACTCAGGACGAGCGTGAGGTTCTCCCGTCATATTGGTCGCCGTTCTCGTCCTCGCCGTTCTCGCGGTCGTCTTCCTGTTGACGTCCGGGCTCCTGGCGACATTCCTCGATCCCGAAGTGGATCAGACAGACATCGAGGCCATCCTCGCCTCGCACTTCAGGACCATATCGTCGCAGGCCATCGCGCAGTAACGGCACATCTCGTCCATGTCGGCGTGCGCGCGTTACTCGGCGGCGCTCGCCTTGCCCATGGTCATGCAGGCGGTCACTATGACGCTCAGAACGTCCCAACTCATCCCGGCCGGTTTCAGCACATCGCGCAGCACGTCGCTATCTCGGGGCCGCGAGGCGCGCCCTGATCGAGAGGATCCGCGCCGCTCGGATGAAATACGGGCTCCCCTGCGGTGAAATCTCCTCAGTGATCGGCTGTCTCCTGCTTCGGTGTTGAGCACCGACACGGGAGGAAGGGCCTCGCCGTGTTCCTCAACGAGGAGGACCAATGCGCCGTCGGTTGAACGTCGTCATCACCGCAGGGATTACCTGCGCGCTCGCGATATCGGTCGCGATGCCCGTTTACGCGTCCGATACGGCGCCCGAACCTTCCGAAGGCGACACTCTCACCGCGGTCACAGCGGAGGCTCTCGAGGCGCATTACGGAGAGCAGGCTGATCCGGTCCAGGCCGGGGCCGCGTCTGAAGTTGAGCTGAGTCCGGAGGGGCTCTCTGGTCAGGCCGTGGATGTCGTCCTGCCGTCGACGCACTCAGCTGAGGTCGAAGGTGACGAGTCGTCCGCCGCACCGGTCTTCTATACGGACGCGACGGGGGACGGCATACGTATCATCTCGACGTTCCCCACCGCGGAAGATGTCGTTGATCTGAGGTACGAGATGGGTGGCGTCCTTGATCCCTACCTCGTGCAAGTTGGCGACGCGTTCAAGGTGCTCGACTCAAATGATCGATACATCGTGGATCTTGCCGCGCCCTGGGCCATCGATGCCTCGGGGCGATACCTCCCCACCCGCTACACACTGACGGGAAACGAACTGCGGCAGGACGTTGATTTCACCGGCGCAGTTTTTCCCGTGGTGGCGGATCCGGCTTGGACCTATGCGGTAGATCACGCATCCTTCAACCTGATCACCGGCAAGGAGAAGGCCACGCCGTCGCGGGTCATGGCTGAGTTGAGACGGTGCTTCAACTGCAGTTTCCCGGTTGCGAACGCGCCGCGAGCCTTCCCATCAGTCGGTCAGACCATCAATCTCAACGCAAGCCCGTTCACCATGATCAACGTCGCGGCACCGGTGCGAGTCTCAGCGGTCGTGAAAGACGGATTCAACTTCATCGCGTTGCCCGGTCACTTCGACGGAGTTGACTCTACGGTCTCCTTCCGCTTCTACAACGACCGTTCCGGGTGGCTGCACATCTCGGTCGTTGCGCTCATCTGGAAGGACCGAGGTGCGCTCGCGAACGAAACGAATCGCCGCATCGCGAGCCAGACGTGGGCTAATTTCCTGGCCAACCTGATCCGCCAGCGCACGCTGTAGCGTCAGGCCATGCGACACGCGTCCCTACGCCCGAGCGCTCGAGCTCTTCTGGCTTGTTTTGTCGCGGGCGCAGGGGGAGTGGCGTTAGCAGCGTTAGCGGTTGTGGGTCCTGAAGCGTCGGCCTCGACAGCTCCTTGGGGGCTGATGCTGTGGGGAGGTCCCGTCGGGTTTTTCATCGGGGCCGCGATTGGCCTGACCGCATGGGGGACAACCCGCTCTCTTATGACCCTGTCGTTTGTTCAGCATCCCGTGGCGCGTGTGGCGGTTGCCATGGTGCCCGCCGCGATTGGTGCTGCGGCGGGATACGCGAGCTTAGCGAGTGCGCGCCCCGTCGTTGCCGCTGCAACGATGATCGGAGGCGCGCTCGGCTTGCTATGCGGCGTAATGGAGGCCTCGGCTGCGGCACGACGCAAACCCGACTCGCCACTGTAGGCGGGTCATAGATGGTCGGCCCGGCCGTCGATATCGACGCGCTGAGAGAGTGGCCGCGTCGCGGCGGAATGCCCGCGAGGGTGTTGAAGATCGCACAGACGCTTCTACGAAGCGCGAAGCTCGTGCGGGAAGCCCTCGAGATTCTCACATGAGCGGCAGTCCAGGCAGCTATTGGCGCGGTCGGGTTGATCACGGAGAGGCGGCCCCCAAGCCGCACGTGTGCGGCGAACGCGGTGCATGGGGTGGGCGTCGTGATGCCCGCCCCATGCACGACTTACAGGCCGACGGCGGCGAGGCCGAAGTTCGCCTGCTCGGGGGTGAATCCCTCTCCGTATTCGCTGGTCAACTGGTCGTACAGACCATCGCGAGAGAACCCTTGGAAGTCCAAGTACGACTTGGCTGCCTCTGCGGCCTCCTGGTTCCAGTCGACGGCGCCGGTGGCCTCCAAATGGGCGATGGCGAACTCGGCGTCCTCGGGGGCGAACCCCTCTCCGTACTCGCTCGTCAGCTGCTCGCTGAGTCCGGCACGTGAGAAGCCCTTGAAGGACAGGTAGGACTTCGCTGAGCGGACCGCGCTGGACTGCGCCGTGGTCAATGCGGGCTTCTCGGGCTCAGCGGCCGCGGGTGGGGCCGACGGTGCGGCGGCCTCAGGAGCGGTCGAGGGAGCAGCGGCAGCCGTCTTCTCGACGTTGATCACGACGGTGTCGCCGGTCTTGGCGGCTGCCCCGGAGGCGGGAGTGGTGCTCAGGACGGTCCAGTTGTCGCGATCGATGACGAACCCCTTGTCGGCGGAGAATTCCGCTTGAAGTCCCGCGTTCTCGATCAGTGCGGCCGCTTCCTTAGCGGTCAGACCCGTTGTCTCGGGAACGGTGATAGCGGCCTGGTCCAATCAGACGTCGATCAGCGGCGCCGTCTCCATGGCAACCGGCATCGTCACACCCATATCTCGGGTGACTCCTCGACTCGCGCCCTACGGTGGCCGCCGGTTGGGTTGTCAGTACGCGCGCTCGGCGTAATCCGCGAGAGTGGCATTCAAGTACCGGAAAAGCAATGGCGAACGGCTCGGGTCGAGTGGATGCGCCTCGCGCGTCGCTGGACGGATAAGAAGCGCTGAGTGTGGCCTGCAGTAACTCGTGCCGTCTAAGCGGTCGGAACTACTGGTGAGAGTTTGGATCTTGTCCATGACGAGTCGATCCTCCCCGCGGGCGACACGTTCTATGAGCCTGGTGGTCCCGTCTCCTGCTTCGACGCGACGGGGGAGGGTGTGACATTCCCTTTGGGGGCAGGCGTTGAAGCGGCGTTGACAATTGCGCCTGCGCCCGGAGACCAGGCGTTTTAGGGCGTCAGCCGGTGTGGCAGCCGTTGGCGCAGTAGAAGCACCCGTTTGCCGGGCTATACCCGCGCGAGTTGGCCTCGTCCACTGCCCCCTTGCAGGAGGAGAAGGAACCCAGCCATACCTGGTTCGACGAGTTGGGCAGGCAACCGTAGGCCGAGGCCTGGTCATGGACTTCGTAGTCGCCGTTGCTCTGAGGGTTCTGGTTGACAATATAGGTCGGCATCTTGATCCCCGTTCTCGCCGCGTCTTCGCGTGATGCGAGGAAGTTAGCGCTCGTGGGTCTGGGACGGCGTCGATTTAGCGTGATTAGTCCTCAGAATGGCGCGCTCTGGCCTCGCCGACGCGCAACAGCCGCCCCGATCTCGACATGCTGGCGGCGCCTGAGCACGGTGGTGCCGGGGAGCGCGCTCGCCGCGTGGTGCCCACCAAACGGCGGTCGGAGACGTGCCACACCGCCATCAGGTCGGTTTGGTGCGTCGAGGCGACAAGAATGCGCGTGCGGGCCGGTCGCAGTCGCAGTAGACGTCCCGGAGCGGGGGGGGCATCCACTTTCGTCTCGCCGTTGTTACGCCCCAATACGCACCGGATCGTCCACCCCTGCGGCATCCCGTAGCTTCATCTCACCAACCCCCTCGAAGGCAGGTGAAGCCATGTCCCGCACGGTCTCGTCGACAGTCCACCCAATCCAGCGCTGCATGGCAGCCTCGAATCCGTCTGCGTGGTGGGACGGCTTCGTGATCGACGCCGATGGCACGAGGATGACCGTGGCGTTGCTCAACGGCGCGACGGTAGAGCTGCGGGCCGTTGGCCCGGCCGTCGCCATCGAGGTGGGGGAGCCGGTGGCCTACCATCCGGTCGCGGAACTGCTCAGCGCGTCGGCGATCCTCACGACCGCGCGCTTGGCTTAGCCCCGCAGGGGAAGCAGACGCATGACTCAGGGCGAGCGAGAGGGTTCTCCCGTTGTCCTGGTCGCCGTTCTCGTCCTCGCCGTTCTTGCGGTCTTCTTCCTGTTGACGTCCGGGCTCCTGGCGACGTTCTTCGATCCCGAAGTGGATCAGACAGACATCGAGGCCATCATCGCTTCGCACTTCATCACCATGTCGTCGCAGGCCATCGCGCAGTAGCGGCACATCTCGTCCATATCGGCGTGCGCGCGGCACTCTGCGGCGCAGGCCTTGCCCATGGTCATGCAGGCGGTCATCATGGCGCTCATCACGTCCATGTTCATCCCCGCCGGGCGCATCATCATGTGCATCGTCGCCTGCGCCATCTCGACCATGTTCGAGCACATCGCGCAGCACGTGGCCATCTCGGGGCCGTGCATCATGTCGCTGCCGGCGCACATCGCCGCGGCCATCGCGCACGCGTTCAGCGACTGCATGCACTCCTGCATGGCATCCATGTTCATGGTCATCTCGCCCATGTCCATCGACTTCATCATTGCCATCGTGTCCATCTGGATCTCCCGTGTTCTCGTCGGTTCGGAGGGACCGGAGGCCGCGGAGGGACTCCGACGTACCGGCGATGCTACGCCGGGGGCCGCGATCTTCGACAGGGCTCGGAGGAGGTTGATCAGTTCATGGTGAAGACGACGGTGCCCGTCGCAATGCTCACCGCGATGAGCGCGAGGGCGACGGTGTCGGGCGTCATCCGGCGCGCGTGTTGCGCGACGAAGTCCGAAGACAGTTTCACGTCGTCGCTGTCCCGCGTGTATCGAGCACGTCTGTCGACGCGAAGCGCGGAAAGCGTCCCTGCGGGGCAAGCCACTCATCTCGCACCGCGTGTAAGAGTCGCGTCGATGGCGAACATGGGTAAGCGTGGAAGATGTGTCATCCCCATCCGCCCGCGCGCGTTTCGAGGAGACGGTGCGGCTCGTGGCCGACCCCGTACGCCGCTACCTGTGGCGACGCGCTGACCCCGCCACCGCGGAGGATGTGCTCGCAGAGACCCTCATCGTGCTGTGGCGACGTCATGAGCGCATGCCCGCCGATGCCGAGGCCGTCGCCTGGGCGATCGGTGTGGCTCGGCTGCAACTCGCGAACGCGAACCGCGCCCAGCGGCGTCGCGACAGATTGGTCGCCAAGATCACCGTCCTCGACCCGCCCGCCGCGTTCGTCGCCGAGCACAGCGGACCCGTCGACGAAGAGGTGCGCGTCACCCTCGCGGGCCTGCGGACAGCGGATGCAGAGGTGCTGCGGCTGTGGGCGTGGGACGAGCTCGCTCCGCGGGAGATCGCGATCGTCCTCGGCACCACGGTCAATGCCGCGACGGTGAGGCTGCACCGCGCGCGGCGGCGCTTCGAGGGCGAATGGCGTAAGACCCACCCAGGCTCCGGACATATCGAGACAAGAGAAGGGGACGAACCGTGAACGACGCACACCACGACGCACTGCGCCGACTGCTCCGAGCGGGCGACCCTGCTTCGTCGCTACCGCCTTTGCGGAGCGACCAGATCATTCGACTCGCGGAGGACACCATGAACCCCCAGAACACCTCGCCCCGGAGCCGTGTCAATCGGCCAGGACTTCTTCTCGGCGCCATCGGCGCGGGTGCGGCGGCGATCGCGGCCGTGGTACTCGCCGTCCCTGCGATCGTCGGCACCTCGGTCGCTGCGACCGCTTTGACGCAGCCGGGTGCGGGTGGGCCGGCGGCGATGTGCGCCCAGGTGACCCCCGAGGCGGTCGCGGCCGCAGGTACGTCGTTTCGCGCCGACGTCCGCAGCATCGCGGACGGAACCGTCACGCTCTCCGTCACCGAGCGGTTCGATGGCGAAGTCGGTGACACGGTGACCGTCACCCAGGGCGTCGGCGCCGGTATCGACGGCGAACCGATCGTCTTCGTCGAGGGTGAGACCTATCTGATCAGCGCGAGCACCGATGGCGTCATCATCACGTGCGGTGTGAGCGGCGTCGCCGACGCGGGACTGACTGCCGTGTACGACGCGGCGTTCGGATGAGCAATCGCGGCGCATCGGCGACCGCACTTGCCCGCCCTACCGGGCCAGCGGAGCGACCGAGCCCTAGGCGACGCGGCGGAACCGGGGTCCCGAGTAGCCGTCGCGGTCGACGGTCTCGGTGAACATCTCCACCGGGCGGACCCAGAACGAGTAGTCGTCGTAGAGCTTGCGGTACGAGACGAAGACCTCCTCGGTCTCGGAATGCCTCGCCGTTCCGAACACCTCGTACCGCTGGCCTTTGAAGTGTTCGTAGATGCCGGGTTCGATAGTCACTCGGACTTTCCCTCTTTCTCGTCAGCTGCGGACGGGCAGCGGGAGTCGTGCGTGGAGCGACTCGGCAGTGGGCGCGAGCGCCTCCCTCGTCGACACCCGAGAGTGACGCTGCGCCCGCCATCCGTGATGGTCAACACGACGAGAGTCTAGGTAGGTCCGCACGCGTGCTCCATGGCATGCGTGGGTGGGGTGCCTCGCTCAGCAAGAAGGCGCGCCCTCACCGCCGGTCTGAGAGTCGCGTGTCGCACGCCCTCGGTAGTCTGCTGTTCTCGAAGGGGGTGAGCATGTCGCTCGTCGGAGTCGCTGAGTACGCCCGCGGTCCTCGCGCGCTCGCCCACGTCATCCTTCTGACGGTCGCCATCGTCGCCGGACTTCTCGCGATGCACGCGTTCCACGCCACCTCGACCCCGGCCGGCCACGGCGCGGCGACCGGGCACAGCACTGCGGTCATGGCATCGCCGTCCGAAGACGAGCGCCCCCACGACGCGATGACCGCGTCCGTGACCGACGGGGCAGCCTCGTCCGTCGACCACTCGATGGCCTGGATGGCATGCGTGCTGGCCCTTCTCGGCGCCGTCATCGTCTTCGTCGCCGGGGTCGGGCTCCGCCTCCCGGGCGCACGGGCGCGGCTGCTCTCCGCGGTACTCGCTCGGTGGTCGGTGGTCGCGCACGCGTTGCCGCCGCCCTCTCTCACCGTTCTCTGCATACGTCGCACGTGATGACGCGTCGGCCCGCTTCCCGCGGGCAACGCACCCAGCTCGACGACCGTCGGGCGTCATCGACGACCCTGGAGAACTCCACCATGAAGAACCGATCCGCGGCGACCGCCGCATTCACCCTCGCCGTCCTGCTGCTCCTGACCGGTTGCACCGGCGGCGCCCAAGAGACCATGCCCGGCATGGATCACGGCAGCGGCAGCTCCGCCCCGCCGGCGACGACCACCGCCACCGACGCCGATGTGATGTTCGCGAGCATGATGATTCCCCACCACGCGCAGGCGATCGAGATGTCCGACGTTCTGCTGGCGAAGGGCGATATCGACGAGCGCGTCACCGAGCTGGCCCAGGGGATCAAGGCCGCTCAGCAACCCGAGATCGACAGGATGCAGCAGTGGCTCGAGGACTGGGGAGCCGATTCCTCGGATGGGGATGCCATGCAGCACGGCGACGGCATGATGAGCGAAGACGATATGCAGATGCTCGCGAACGCCTCGGGCGCCGAGGCTGAGCAGCTGTTCCTCTCGCAGATGATTCAGCATCACCGCGGCGCCGTGGACATGGCCCAGAGCGAGATCGACAACGGCTCGAACGCCGCCGCCATCGCGCTCGCGAAGACCATCGTCGAGGCGCAGATGGCCGAGATCGCGCAGATGGAGCAGCTGCAGGGCACGCTCTGACGACGGGCGTGGGGCGCGGATGCCGTGGGCCCGCGCCCCATCAGCCCTCTCTCGTGCCGGATGGATCGGCATCCGCAGAAGCCCTGCCGCTCGCGCGAAAGCCGCGACCCGAGGGGAGCAACCCCGGCCCGCGGCCCCCGCACTCTCGACGCTCAGGGGCGCCCGCCACCCATGCCCCCACCTCCCATTCCGCCGGCCGCCGCGACGCCGGCTGTGACCGAGGTCGCGACCCCGTCGACGGTCACCGTGTACGACTGCCCGTCGGTGATCGCCGACGACGTGAACACGACCGATCCGAAGGTCTTCTCGGCGGTGTACTGCGCGATGACCGTGCCACTGGCATCCGTGATCTGCACCGTCGAACCCGCGGAACCCGAGACTGTCGCGGCGAGCCATCCCTGCGCCGACGACTCGTCGGGCGATTCGGCCATTCCGGTGCTGCCGAGAGCGGCGAGCGTGCCGCCCGAGACGTCGATGCCGCCGTTCGAGTCGAGCGCGCCGTTGCCCTGCTGGGTGGGACCGTGGACGGTGACGTCTCCGCCGGTCATGGTGATGCTGCCGTTGGAGTCGAGGCCATCGCCTTGAGCGTCGACCACCAGGGTGCCGCCCGAGATGGTGAGGGTCTCGCCGGTGTCCTGCATGCCGCCGCCCATTCCGCCGCCCGAGCTCGTCGTAGTACCGCCCGAGGCGTTCACCCCGTCATCCGATGAGATGACCGAGGTGATTCCGCCGGCGATGCGGATGTTGCCCGACTCGATGCCCTCGTACGACTGGCTGATGGTGACGTCTCCGCCCGCGATCGCCAGGGCGATTTCGGAATGGATGCCATCACCCTCGGCCGCGATCGACACGGTGCCGCCGGTGATCAGCGCGTCGGTCCACGCGTCGATGCCGTCGTCGGTCGAGGTGGCGTCGATCGTGCCTCCGGCGATCCAGACGTAGCCCTGGGTGGCGTCATCCGTCTGGTCGCTCTTGAGGGCGTCGCCCCCGGCGGCGAGGGTGAGCGTGCCGTCTTTCACGACGAGCGAGTCCTTTCCGCGCAGGGCATCGTCGGCGGCGGTCACCGTGATCGTGCCGCCGATGATCGCGAGGTCGTCGGTGGACGAGATGCCGTCATTGCCCGTGTCGGTGACGGTGAGCGCGCCCGAGCCCGAGACGGTGAGGTCGCTGTCGGCGTAGAGGGCGGCGCTCGCGTCGGCGTCGGCCGAGCTCGCGGCGGTGACCGTGTTGGTGGAGCCCGCCGCGAGGTTGATCGCCACATCGTCGGCGGTCACGACCTGGATGGCCGAGCCCGAGGTGCTCTCGATGGTCGCGTCGTCGAGCACGAGGACCACCTGCGCGTCGTCGGGGGCGACGACGACCACATTTCCGTCGAGCGTGCCGGTCAGCGTGTACACACCGGCGGCGGTGATCGTGACGGTCGAGCCGTCGATGCGGACTCCCGCCGAGTCGCTCGAGGCGGTGGACCCTTCGAGCGTGATGGTCTCGGCATCCGCGAGGCTCCACTCGTCGTCTTTCACGACGGTGCCGTCGGCGTTGGCCGCGAGCAGTTCGGCGGCGGCCGTGGGGATGGTGGAGTCGATGTCGGAGGTGGTCTGCACGCTCGACTCGACGCTGGATGCCGTGGTGGCCGGCGCCGGCGTCGAGGCGGGCTGAGCGGTGACGGCGCACCCGGCGAGCACGAGGCCCGCGAGGGCGAGGGGGAGGGCGAGGGGGATCAGGCGGCGCATGATGCGTCCTTTCGGGTGTTCTGGGATGAGGCGAAGGGGCCCGCGAGCACGCGGGTCCAGCGGTTGCGGGGGAGATCGGAGCGCAAGGCCGCCATGCCGGTGGCGTACTTGCTGATGCGCTGCGGGCGGTGCCCGGCTCGCCAGAGCGCGCGGTCGAAAGCGCCCGCCTGACCCGGAGACTTGGTCTCGACGATCGCGTAGCGGGGGAGGGTGAAGCCCGAGCCGTCGGCGTCGATCCACCGCAGGTCGAGGTCGATCGTGGCGCGGGAGGGCACGTCGCCCGCGAGCAGCAGCGTCGTGCGCCGATACAGCGTCTGCAGTCTCGCGTCGAGGTCGTCGGCGCGGCCCGGCTCGACGCCGATCGCGCCGAGGGCCTCGGCGACGTCGTCGCGCGCTTCGGCGGTGAGCCGGTCGGCCGCATCGAGGTCGTAGGCATCCCTGTCTTTGCGGGTGAGACCGCGCGCTCCGCGGGTCTTCAACTCGAGGTAGGCGGCCCCGGTGTCGACGTAGGTGCGGGTACGCAGCTTGAACCGGCGGCGGCGCCCGTGCGCGGCGAGGCGGTAGCTGAGCAGATCGGGGGTGTCGAAGTACACCGAGCGGTAGGCCAGCTCGCGCTCGCCGGCGATCTCGAGGGCGGCCGGAGCCTCGTCGGAGCGCTGCAGGGTTGCGAGCAGGGATGCCGCGGCATCCATCGGCACGACGTACTTGCGGTCGACGCGGGTGAGCAGGGCGGCCTCGGTGGTGAGAGCGTCGAGCCCGATCGCGGGGAGGGCTGCGATGGCGGTGGCCGCGCGGTCGCGGGCGGTCACCGGGTGCCGCCGATCAGGTCGGCGAAGCTCGCGTCGGCGGTTCGGCGTTGGCCGGGGGTGGTGTCAAGGGCTTCGCGAGCGACATCGCGTGCAGCGGGCGTGGCCAGGACCCGGTACCGCACATCGACCAGCGTGGTGTCGTCGACCAGGTCGAGCTGCTGCACGGTGACGCCGGTCACCTCGCCGCCGAGCAGGCGTCCGAGCTCGGCCCGCAGTTCGGTCTCGTCGGCGATCGCGCGATCGAGGTGCACGGTCTGGTGGCGGGCCCGCGACAGCACCCGCGGGTGATCGGCGACGGCGAGCACGGCCACGATGAGCCCGACCAGCAGAAGGGGAATGGAGAGGTCGACGGGCGGCAGGCCGCAGATCAGACCGATCGCCAGAGCCGCGAAGTAGTACGCCACCTCGCGCTGAGTGATCTCGCTCGAGCGCAGCCGGATGATCGACAGCACCCCGAAAAGTCCGAGCCCGAGGCCCAGAGCGACTTCGGCAGTGCCGAGGACGGTCGCGACGGCGAGCACGCCCACGTTGACGCCGAGGAAGGCGACGACGAGGTCTCGTCGGCGGTGGCGCTGGAAGTAGATGGCGCTCAGTAGGACGGCGGCGACGAGGTCGGTCGCGGCCAGGATCAGGGCGGTGGTGGTCATGAGGTGCTCCTTGCGGGGATGAGGGGAGAGGTGTCGGGGGATCCCGATGCCGTGTCGCGGGCGTCGGGCCCGCGGGCTGTCGCGCCGGGCGGCCCCGGGCGGGCGATGGGCACGCGCGCCGGGGTCTCGGCATCCGTTCGGGGGAAGACGAGCGAGCGCTGCACGCCGTAGCTGAGGACGAACAGCACGCCCTCGGTCACGACCTTCGCGGGCAGCAGGGCCAGGCCGTTGTCGGTGAGGAACGACATCCAGGCGATGTTCGAGGCGAGCAGCGCGAGGGCGAGCACGCCGTAGCGGAGGGCCTGCGGAAGCATCGATCCGCCCCGCGCGCGGAAGACCACGCGGCGGTTGACGACGAAGTTCGCGGTGGCCGACAGCACCCGCGCCGCGATGATCGAGGGCACGAGCCATCCGGTCAGCGCCTGCAGCAGGAGCAACGCGACGGTGTCGACGACGAACGCGGCGAGAGACGACGACGCGAACAGCAGCACCGGCAGCAGCACGCGCAGCGAGTCGCGCACCGGGCGGAAGTGACTCGACGAGTTGCGGTCGAGGTACACGGTGTCGATGGGCACCTCGTGCGCGGAGACCTGGTCGGGGCCGAGGCGCAACAGCATCCGCTGTTCGTACTCGAACCCGTCGCCCGGGATGCCGAGGGCCCAGCCCAGGCGATCGGCGGCGATGCCGCGGAGCCCGGTCTGCGTGTCGGTCACCCGCCGCCCGGTGGCGAGGCGGAACAGCCCGCGCGAGGCCGCGTTGCCCAGGCGGCTGCGCAGCGGCACGGCGCCGTCGAAGCCGCGGACCCCCAGCACGAGGGCGCTGCGGCCCTCGGCCGCGTCAGTGCGCAGAGCGTCGGCCACGCGGCAGACGTCGGCCGGTGTGTGCTGCCCGTCGGCGTCGGCGGTGACCACGTCGGCATCCGGATCGTGGGCGGCGATGTGGGCGAAGCCCGTCTTCAGCGCCGCGCCCTTGCCGCGGTTGGCCGCGTGCCTGAGGACGTGGGCGCCGGCCTCGCGGGCGGCGTCGAACACCGACGCGAACGCGGGACCGCTGCCGTCGTCGACGACGAGCACGTCGAGGTCGGGGTCGTTGCGCAGCAGCGCGGCGACGAGGGCCGGCATCCGCGGACCGGGCTCGAAGGCGGGGATGAGCACGAACACCGCTCAGCCCGCCACGTAGAGGATGTCGCTGGTGCCGCGCTCGCCGCCGTTCGAGGGCGAGTTGATCACCTGTCCGTTGAAGTACATCGTCGACGAGCCGCCGCCGTCGAGGTTGTAGGCGGTCGTCGCGCCGAGCGAGAGCAGGATGTCGGCGAGTCCGGGCAACGTCACGCCCTCGCTGTAGCCCTCTTGACGGCCGTCGACCACGACGAAGACGAGGTGGTTGTCGTCGATCACGCCGACGGCGGTGCGCGGCTGGTCGCCCTGGATCGAGTGATTGCCGACGTTCGTGTCGACCTCGACGCTGTCGATGCCGTCGACGACCTCGCCGTTCTCGACGATCGCGGGACCGAAGCTGAGCGTGTTCCAGACCCCGGATGCCAGCAGCTCGGCGGCCGTGGTCTGCGTCTCGTCGTACACCTCGACGTGGCCGTCGGTGTAGAAGGCGAGTCCCTGCCGAGCGCCCTCGTCGCGGTAGACGACACCGTTGCGGATCTCGATGCCCGTGGAGCGGAAGCCGTAGTAGTCGCCGTTGATGGCGAAGACCGCGTCGTTGGCGGCGGCGATCTCGCTGGTGGTCTGCGTGATGTTCTCGCCGAACTGGTTGTTCGCGAAGGCGGAACGCAGGTCGGTGGCGTCTCCGAGCACGACGTCGGCGACGTAATAGGTGAGCGTTTCGGTGGTCACCGTCGAGACGGTGACCGAGGTGGAGCCGTCGCTGAAGCTGGTGTCGGTCAGGCTCGTCTCGGTCGCTGCGGTGGCCGTGGGCTCGGCGGTGGCAGATGCCGTGGCGGATGCCGTGGCGTGCGCGGCTTCGTACGCGGCGACGTCGGTGATCTCGACGTGGGGGATGAGGAAGCGATTCGCGGCCCACGCTGCGGAGCCGCCGACGGTGAGCGCGACGGCCAGACCGCCGGCGAGGAAGGCGCGACGGGCGACGGGCCGCTTCGGGCGGCGGGGTCCGTCGGACGGCGTCGCCCGGCCGCGGCGAGAGGCCGAGGCCGGTGCACCGTCGGGGGCGGTGTCGGGGGTGGGGGCTGCGGGGTCCATGGCACCAGGAAAGGTGCCGCGCCCTTCTCGCGCCCTAAGCCAGCCCTACGCGGAGCCAAGAAGAGCTATGGAAACGCTATGTGGACGTGTGCATGTGCACTCGAGCTGCGGCCCGCGGCCGCCCTGCCGTGTCGAGGGCGCCGGGGGAGTGGCATCCGGAGCCTTCGTCAGGCGACCGCCCGCAGAACGCCCGTGAGGATCAGCGTGATGACCGTGGTCCACAGCACGATCGCCGCGGCCTGCCAGGCGAGCACGCGCAGGGGCGAGACACCGGTCGAGGTGAGGGCGGCAGCGGTGAACTGCGTGGGCAGCAGCAGGGGGCCGAGCAGGCTCACTCCGGGGGTTCCGTAGCGGTGGTAGGCCTTCTCGAACTTCTGGCGGCGCGCGGTCAGGGGCTTCTCGACGGCTCCGCGACGGGTGGTGACGGCCGTACGCACGCGCGAGGTCGCGAACACGACGACGGCGACGCAGATCAGGTTGCCGATCGCGCCGGCGATGGCCGCGACGGCCGGGTGGATGCCACCGACGATGCCGATCGCGGCGGCACCCTCTCCTTCGATGAACGGCACGGCGCCGGCGAGGGCGACGATGAGCGGCTGCACGAGGTCGGGAACGTCGGCGACGAGGCCCTGGAAGCCGAGGATGAGATCCGAGACGGGGTTCGACATGAGGACTCCTGGGGGATGAGTCCGCGGCGTGTTCCGCGGTGATCCCATCCCATCGGGAGCGGCGTCTCCGCGGCAGTGTCGCGGTGTCATGGCCGGGCGGGAGGATGCGCCGATCGACCCATGACGAATGTCATGCGCCCGGCGGCGCGGCGGGAGCGCGGGCGTTGGGGCGCGGGCGGAATTCTCGATACGTTCGGACAAACCCCAAGGAGAGTGCACCATGACCGACAACACCGCCGCCCCGTCCGCACCGCGTCAGTGGCTCAAGGCTTTCTACAGCGCGCTCGCCGCGGCGCTCGGATACGTGATCGTCGAACTGATCTTCCAGCACGACACGACCTACATCCTGGCCGGGGCTCTCGGCATCCTCGTCGTCCTCACACCGATCTTCTACGCGATCAACCGCCACAGCAGCCGTCGGACACCGAAAGGCTGATCGAACGGCGGGTGGGGCGCCGGGCGGCCCACCCGTGACGAATGTCATGGACGTACTGTGGCCGGTGTGACGAGCCCCCTCCCCGCGCCCCCGCCCGCGTCGACGTTCGCCCGCGACGTGCGGGTCACGTGGTGGTACACCGCCGCGTCCATCGCTGGGTTCCAGGTGTTCGGTCTGTTCATCTGGACCCTGCTCATGGTGCTGAGAGCGTCGATGCCCGCCATCGTTCTCTTCGTCGTCGGCGGCCTCGGGTCGGTCGCCGTCTCGCTGCTGCTGATGGCGCGCTACCGCCGCGAACCGCTCGACATCGGCGACGTCTCGGGCCACCGGCCCGTCTGGCCGCTGGTCATCGCCGGCATCGTGTTCGGCGGTGTCACGGGGGCGGCGGCCGGGTCGCTGCTGCTCGCCGTCGTCCTCGGAGCGCAGGCACTGTGTCTGGTGCGCTGGCGTGCCGGCATCCGGATGCGTCTCGTGGTGCTGCTGATCGTCGTCATCGTCGCGGCGTGGGTGATCGAGGTCACCCGCCTCAACCCCGCCGGATACGTCGCCGACGCCTTCGGCGTGGGCCTGTTCCTCGCGATGCTGCCGCCGCTCACGGCGACGTCGCTGTGGTGGTGGGACATCGTGCGCGAACTCGACCGCGCTCGTCGCGCCGAGGGGCGTCTCGCCGCCGCCCAGGAGCGCCTGCGTCTCGCCAGCGACCTGCACGATCTTCAGGGCCACCACCTGCAGGTGATCGCGCTGCAGCTCGAACTCGCCGAGAAGATGCTCGCCCGCGACCCCGCGGCCGCCGTCGAACAGGTGCGCCTCGCGCGCACCAGCGTCGACGAAGCCCGCCGCGGCACCCGTGAGCTCGCCACGCGCTTCCGGGGTGTGCCGCTGCCCGACGAACTCGCCAACGCCGCCGACCTGCTGCGCGCCGCGGGGCTGCGCGTCGAGTTGTCGGTCGCCCCCGATGCCGCCGACGCCCCGGCCGACGTGCTCGGCCCGGTGATCCGCGAGTGCACGACGAACGTGCTGAAGCACGGCGGTGGGGTCTCGGCATCCCTCGCTCTGATGCACCGCGACGGCGGCTGGGTGTTCACCATCGACAACGACGTGCGCGAGGTACGTGGCACGGACGGCAGCGGTCTGGACGGTATCGCCGACCGCGTCGGCCGCGTGCGAGGAACAGTGGATGCCGGGCACTCCGGCGATCGATTCAGGGTCACCGTCCGGGTGCCCGAGGGGGTGATGGCGTGATCCGCGTGCTCATCGCCGACGACGAGGACATGATCCGCACGGCGCTCGCCGCCCTCTTGCGCCTCGAGCCCGACCTCGACGTGGTCGCCGAGTGCCGCGACGGCGAGAGCGCGATCGCCGAAGCCGACCGACTGCGGCCCGATGTGTGCCTTCTCGACCTCGAGATGCCGGGACTCGACGGCGTCGACACGGCCGCGCGCATTCTGCGGCGCGTGCCCTCGCGCTGCGTGATCGTCACGCGGCACGCCCGACCCGGCGTGCTGCGGCGGGCGCTCGGCGCGGGCGTCGACGGGTTCCTGCCCAAGTCCCGTCCCGCGGATGACGTGGCCGCGGTGATCCGCGAGGTCGCGGCGGGGCGACGCTACGTCGACCCCGAGATCGCCGCCGACGCCCTGAGCGACGAACGCAGCCCCCTCACCGACCGCGAGCTCGACGTGCTGCGGGCGGGCGCCCGCGGTGAGACGATCGCCGAGATCGCGGCATCCCTGCACCTGTCGGCGGGGACGGTGCGCAACCACGTCTCGTCGGTACTGGGCAAGCTCGGGCTGGCCAGCCGGCAGCAGGCGACGATCCACGCGCGCGAGCGGGGCTGGATCTAGACGACGACCGGCGAGAGGACGCCCACCCACAGGACGGCGCGGCGCGTCAAGCGCTGCCGCGCGGCGATGACCGTCGGTAGCTTCGGCGCATGAGTGAGCGCGCATCGCGAGACGCGGGTCTGGCCCGCTACGTCATCATCGGAGTCGTCGTCGGCATGATCGCGGGACCGATCGTCGGCCTGCTCGTGCCCTCGGTGGGGGTCGGGTTCGGGATCTCGTTCGGCCTCGTCGTCGGAATCGTCGGGGCCGTGATCGCGTGGCTCGTGGTGCGTCCGCGAAAGTGAGGCGGGGAGCGGTCGAGTCACCTCTGCCCCCTCCCTTCGGAGGTGCAAGGGTCGGGCCCCTTCACCCCCGTCTAGTAGGGTTGTCGACTGGCGAGATCTCTTGATATCGAGAGACTTCGTCTTCTCCCACCACCGATCGCCCAGCGAAGGATTGTCCGTGGATCTCTACGAGTACCAGGCACGTGACCTGTTCGAAAAGTACGAGGTGCCGGTACTCGCCGGCATCATCGCCGACACCCCTGAGGAGGCGAAGGCGGCTGCCGAGAAGCTCGGCGGTGTGGTCGTCGTCAAGGCTCAGGTCAAGACCGGAGGCCGCGGCAAGGCCGGCGGCGTGAAGGTCGCCAAGAACCCCGAAGAGGCATTCGAGGCGGCCCAGGCCATCCTCGGCCTCGACATCAAGGGCCACGTCGTCAAGCGCGTCATGGTCGCAGCGGGCGCCCGCATCGCCAAGGAGTTCTACTTCTCGGTGCTGCTCGACCGCTCCAACCGCTCCTACCTGTCGCTCTCGAGCGTCGAGGGTGGAATGGAGATCGAAGAGCTCGCCGTCGAGCGTCCCGAGGCGCTCGCGCGCATCGAGGTCGACCCGATCGAGGGCATCACGCCCGAGAAGGCGCTCGAGATCGCGAAGGCTGCGAAGTTCGACGACGAGCTGGCCCCCAAGGTGGCCGACGTGTTCGTCAAGCTCTTCAACGTCTACAAGGGCGAGGACGCCACGCTCGTCGAGGTGAACCCCCTCATCCAGAGCGAAGACGGCGACATCATCGCCCTCGACGGCAAGGTCTCGCTCGACGAGAACGCCGGCTTCCGCCACCCCGACCACGAGGCGCTGGAAGACAAGGACGCGGCCGATCCGCTCGAGGCCAAGGCCAAGCAGCACGACCTCAACTACGTCAAGCTCGACGGTCAGGTCGGCATCATCGGCAACGGCGCGGGCCTGGTCATGTCGACCCTCGACGTCGTCGCCTACGCCGGCGAGAACCACGGCGGCGTCAAGCCCGCCAACTTCCTCGACATCGGTGGCGGCGCCTCGGCGACCGTCATGGCCGCCGGCCTCGACGTCATCCTCGGCGACGAGCAGGTCAAGAGCGTGTTCGTCAACGTCTTCGGCGGCATCACGTCGTGCGTCGCCGTGGCCGAGGGCATCGTCAAGGCCCTCGAGATCCTGGGCGACACCGCGACCAAGCCGCTCGTCGTGCGCCTCGACGGCAACCAGGTCGAGGAAGGCCGCGAGATCCTCGCCGCCGCCAACCACCCGCTCGTCACCCTCGCCGCCGGTATGGACGAGGGCGCCGACAAGGCCGCCGAACTGGCCAACGCGTAAGGGATAGGGAAACACCAGACATGTCGATCTACCTCAACAAAGACTCCAAGGTCATCGTCCAGGGCATCACCGGCGGCGAGGGCACCAAGCACACCGCCCTCATGCTCAAGGCCGGCACCCAGGTCGTCGGCGGAGTGAACGCCCGCAAGGCCGGAACCACCGTCTCGCACAAGGACGCCGCAGGCAACGACGTCGAGCTGCCCGTCTTCGCCTCGGTCGAAGAGGCCATCCGCGAGACCGGCGCCGACGTGTCGATCGCGTTCGTGCCCCCGGCCTTCACGAAGGACGCGATGGTCGAGGCCATCGACGCCGAGATCCCGCTGCTCGTCGTGATCACCGAGGGCGTGCCCGTCGGCGACACCGCCGAGGCGTGGGCCTACGCGAAGAGCAAGGGCGAGAAGACCCGCATCATCGGGCCGAACTGCCCCGGCATCATCACGCCCGGCGAGGCGCTCGTGGGCATCACCCCCGCGAACATCACCGGCAAGGGACCCATCGGCCTCGTGTCGAAGTCGGGCACCCTGACGTACCAGATGATGTTCGAGCTGCGCGACCTCGGCTTCTCGACCGCCATCGGCATCGGTGGCGACCCGGTCATCGGCACCACGCACATCGACGCCCTCGCGGCGTTCGAGGCCGACCCCGAGACCAAGGCCATCGTCATGATCGGTGAGATCGGCGGAGACGCCGAAGAGCGCGCCGCCGCCTACATCGCCGAGCACGTCACCAAGCCCGTCGTCGGTTACGTCGCCGGCTTCACCGCTCCCGAGGGCAAGACCATGGGCCACGCCGGCGCCATCGTCTCGGGCTCGGCCGGCACGGCACAGGCGAAGAAGGAGGCCCTCGAGGCCGCCGGCGTCAAGGTCGGCAAGACGCCGTCCGAGACCGCTTCGCTGATGCGCGAGATCATCGAGAGCCTGTAAGCAGCACTCTCTCGAGGGCCCGGATGCCATGGCATCCGGGCCCTTTCGCGTGTCCGGCGGCTGGCGTGGGGCGGGGCGCGGCGAGGCGTCGGAGTATGCACCCCGCGAGACCGCACGAGATTGCCGAGACCGCATCGGATTGGCGCCGAACGGGTGCGTCCTCGGCAAACGCGTGCGGTTTCGATGCCGCGGATACGTCCGACGGCGCAGCGGCGACGAAAAAGGGGCCCGGATGCCGTGGCATCCGGGCCCCTCACGAGCGCGGGGCTCAGCCCAGAAGCGCCTCGACCGGGCCGCGGGCGAAGAAGACGACGAAGCCGGCGGCGACGATCCACAGCAGCGGGCTCACCCGGCGGGCGCGGCCCGACAGGGCCTGGATGAGCACCCAGCTGACGAAGCCCGCGCCGATGCCGTTCGCGATCGAGTACGTCAGGGGCATGACGGTCACGGTGAGGAAGACCGGGATGAGCACCGACATGTCGCTGAGGTCGACGTGGCGGATCTGCCCCATCATGAGTGCGCCGACGATGACCAGGGCCGCGGCCGCGATTTCGGTGGGCACGATGCTCGTCAGCGGCGTGAAGAACATCGCGAGCAGGAACAGTCCGCCGGTGACGACGTTGGCCAGGCCCGTGCGCGCGCCCTCGCCGATGCCCGATCCCGACTCGATGAAGACGGTGTTCGACGACGACGAGGTGGCGCCGCCGGCGACGGCACCGATGCCCTCGATGACCAGCGCCGAACGCAGGCGCGGGAACGTGCCGTCGGGGGCCGCGAGACCCGCCTCGCGCGACAGGCCGGTCATCGTGCCCATGGCGTCGAAGAAGTTCGTGAACACGAGGGTGAAGACCAGCATGAGGGCGGCGAGCACGCCGATGCGGCCGAAGGATCCGACGAGGTCGACCTGACCGACGAGCGCGAGGTCGGGAAGGCTCACCCACTGCGCGGGGAGCGTCGGAACGCTCAGACCCCAGCCGCCGGGGTTGCCGTCGGCGCGCGCGCCGAGACCGAAGACGGCCTCGACGATCACGGCGATGACCGTGCCCGAGAGCAGACCGATCAGCAGCGCGGCTTTGACCTTGCGCACGAGCAGCACGGCGGTGATGACGAGGGTCAGCACGAACAGGGCGGTGGGGACCGTGGTGATCGAGCCGCCGACACCGAGGCCCACCGGGGGCGAGCTCAGGCCGGTCGAGGTGACCAGGCCGCTGTCGACGAAGCCGATGAACGCGATGAACAGGCCGATGCCGACGGTGATCGCGGTCTTGAGCGCGAGGGGAACCGCCTCGAAGATCATGCGGCGGAGTCCGGTGACGGCCAGCAGCACGATGATCAGGCCGTTGATGACGACGAGGCCCATGGCCTCGGGCCAGGTGACCTGACCGACGATGCCGACGGCCAGGAACGAGTTGATGCCCAGACCCGCCGCGAACGCGAACGGCAGGCGCGTGACGAGGCCGAACAGCATCGTCATGACACCGGCTGTGAGGGCGGTGACCGCGGCGACCTGCGGGAAGCCCAGGGCGTTGCCGGCGACGTCGGGGGTTCCCGACAGGATGATCGGGTTCAGGATGACGATGTACGCCATCGTGACGAAGGTGACCACGCCTCCGCGGATCTCGGTGCCGACGGTCGAGCCGCGGGCGGTGATCTCGAAGAACCGGTCGAGGCGGTTCTTCGGTGCGGTGGCAGCAGTGGTCTCGGGAGCGGAATCGCTCATGAAGGCTCCAGAAAAAAGGGGGAGGGACTGGACCGGAGGGGAAGACGCCGACGTATCGTGTGAGCTATGTCACTCTCAGGAGAGTATCTACCCAGCACCAGCGAATGGGCCCGCCAGCAGGCCGAGACGTTCGAGGCCTCGGGAGGCCAGGAGTCCGCCGACATGCGGGGCGTACCCATCATCGTCCTCACCACCGTCGGCGCCAAAACCGGGGGTCTGCGCAAGACCGCCCTCATGCGCGTCGAGCACGACGGCAAGTACGCGGTCGTGGCATCCAAGGGTGGGGCCCCGGAACACCCCGCGTGGTTCTACAACCTCGTGAAGAACCCCCGCGTCGCCCTGCAGGACGGCGGCGTGAAGAAGGAGTACGACGCGCACCAGGCCGAGGGGGCCGAGCGCGACGAGTGGTGGGGCTACGCGACCGAGGTCTGGCCCGACTACGACGAGTACCAGAAGAAGACTGAGCGGCGCATCGAGCTGTTCGTGCTCACGCCGGTCGACTGACGCCCGCTCGGGTGGCCCCCGCCGCGGTCGCGCCTGCGCGGCTGCCCCGGGGGCGTTGAGTGTCCAGAACACGCCGCTGCCTTCGCGGTGGATGCGGCGTGTTCTGGACACTCGAGGGATGCTCGCGGCCGCCTCGGACGCCGAGGGGCGGTCGCGCCCTGCGTCGCCGCTCGAGAGGGCTCGCGCGTGCGCGGCTGCCCGGCCTCGCGCCGCCGCCCCAGAGTGTTGAGTGTCCAAGACACGCCGCTGCGCCCCGAGGGGATGCGGCGTGTCTTGGACACTCAACGGGGGGAGGAGAGGGGGAGGGGCGACGGATGCCGGGGAGCCAAACCTCACATGAACACCGCCGCCGCGTGAGAGAAACGTTCGCCGGGGGTAACGCCCGCGCGACGGCGGGGGAAACGTCCGCTGCTTAGCGTCGGGGCATGGCCCGCTCACACACCGCAACCGGCGCGAAACACGCCGCTGACCGCCGCGCAAAGTCCGCCGCGTACGGTGACGACATGCTCCACCCCGCGACATCCGGTTCGGTCGTCGTCGTGGGGGCCGGCATGGTGGCGCACCGCTTCGTCGAGAGTCTCACCCGGCGCGACACCGACGGACGCTGGTCGGTCACCGTCCTCGGCGACGAGGCCCGCGGGCCCTACGATCGCGTGGGGTTGACCGGGTACTTCACCGGCAAGAGCCCCGAGCAGCTCTCGCTCGACCCCGCGGTGCTCGAGCACGAGCGGGTGCGGGTCCACACCGACGCCCGTGTCACCGCCATCGACCGTGCGAAGCGCACCGTCACCACCGCGGGCGGGTCGACCTACGACTACGACCGTCTCGTGCTCGCCACCGGCTCGTACGCCGCCCGCCTCGCGCTCGACGGCTTCGACCACCGTGGCTGCTTCGTCTACCGCACGCTCGACGACGTCGTCGCGATGCGCGACTGGGTCGCGCGGCGTTCGGCGCAGCTCGGCCGTCCCCTGCGCGGCGCCGTCGTCGGCGGCGGCCTTCTCGGCCTCGAGGCCGCCGGTGCCCTGCAGGCCGAGGGCGTCGCGCCGTTCGTGCTGCAGTCGAACGAGCGCCTCATGTCGGCCCAGCTCGACCTGGGCGGCGCGAAGGCGTTGCAGCGACTCATCGAATCCCGCGGCATCGAGGTGCGCACGAGCTCGGTGACGACCCGGGTGGATGCCGATGCCTCCGGCGCCGTGTGCGGCGTGGAGCTGCGCGACGGCACGTGGGAGGCCGTCGACATCGTCGTGTTCACGGTCGGCGTGCGCCCGCGTGACGAACTCGCCCGCGTCGCGGAACTGCGGGTCGATGCCCGGGGCGGCGTCGTGATCGATGCGGGCTGCGACACCTCCGACCCCTCGATCCTGGCGATCGGCGAGGTCGCCAGCTTCGACGGCCAGTGCATCGGCCTCGTCGCCCCGGGTTACGCCATGGCCGAGGTCGCCGCGACCCGCCTGCTCGGCGGCGAGGCCCAGTTCGACGGCTTCGACACCTCGGCCAAGCTCAAGCTCTCGGGTGTCGAGGTCGCCAGCTTCGGCGACGCGTTCGCCGAGACGCCGAACGCCCTCGACGTCACCTACGCCGACCCGGTGTCGGGCGTGTACAAGAAGCTCGTGCTGAGCGACGACGCGCAGACGCTGCTCGGCGGCATCCTGGTCGGCGACGCCTCGGCGTACACGTCGCTGCGTCCGCTGGTCGGTCGCGCTCTGGGCGGCGATCCGGCCGCGTACCTCATGCCGTCGGATCTCGCGCCCGCCCCGCAGGGCGACCTGCCCGTCGACGCCATCGTCTGCTCGTGCAACGGCGTCACCGCCGGCACCGTGCGCGACGCCGTCACCGAGCACGACTGCGCGGATGCCGCCGAGGTCAAGGCCTGCACGAGGGCGGGGGCGGCGTGCGGCTCGTGCTTCACGCTCGTGAAGAAGCTCGTGGCGACCGAGCTGGCGGCATCCGGAAAGGAAGTGTCGAACGGCCTGTGCGAGCACTTCTCGTTCACCCGCGCGCAGCTCTTCGACGCCGTGCGGGTGTCGGAGCTGCGCACCTTCACCTCGATCGTCGAGCGCTTCGGCACCGGCCGCGGCTGCGACATCTGCAAGCCGGCGCTGGCGAGCATCCTGGCGAGTCTGTACTCCGGTCACGTGCTCGACGGCGAGCTCGCGACCATGCAGGACACCAACGACCACGTGATGGCGAACATCCAGCGCGACGGCAGCTACAGCGTCGTCCCGCGCATCGCGGGCGGCGAGATCACTCCAGAGGGACTCGTGGTGATCGGCGAGGTCGCCCGCGACTTCGGGCTGTACACGAAGATCACCGGTGGCCAGCGCATCGACATGTTCGGCGCCCGCCTCGATCAGCTGCCCGACATCTGGCGCCGCCTGGTCGACGCGGGCTTCGAGTCGGGGCAGGCCTACGGCAAGTCGCTGCGCACGGTGAAGTCGTGCGTCGGACAGACGTGGTGCCGCTACGGCGTGCAGGACTCGGTGGGCATGGCCGTGCAGCTCGAGTTGCGCTACCGCGGCCTGCGCTCGCCGCACAAGATCAAGTTCGGCGTCTCGGGCTGCGCGCGCGAGTGCGCCGAGGCCCGCGGCAAGGACGTCGGGATCATCGCCACCGAGGCCGGCTGGAACATGTACGTCGGCGGCAACGGAGGCTTCACCCCGCGGCACGCGGTGCTGTTCGCCGAGGGACTCGACGACGACGCTCTACTGCAGGCCATCGACCGGTTCCTCATGTTCTACATCCGCACGGCCGACCGGCTGCAGCGCACCGCGCCGTGGATGGAGGACTACGAGGGGGGCCTCGACGCGCTGAAGGGCGTCGTGTTCGACGACACGCTCGGCATCGGTGAAGACCTCGACCGCGCCATGGCCGCGCACATCGACAACTACGAGGACGAGTGGGCGGCGACCCTCGCCGACCCCGAGAGGCTCAAGCGGTTCCAGAGCTTCGTCAACGCCCCCGAGGTCGCCGACCCCTCGCTCGCGTACGTCGCGGAGCGCGGACAGCCCCGCCCCGCCACCGACGAGGAGCGCTCGTCGGGGGCGGTCTTCATCGGCGGGACGACGCTGGCGGTGCGCGCATGACGATCGTCGAGACCGCGGAAACGGATGCCATGACCCCGGATGCCGAGACCCCCGCCGCTGCGCCGCCCACCACTGCGCTGTCCACCACTCCGGCGCCCGCGCCCGGCTGGACGCGCATCTGCCGCGTCGACGATCTGCTCGTCGAGCGCGGTGTCGCCGCCCTCGTCGACGGCCACCAGATCGCGCTGTTCCGCACCTTCGACGGCCGCATCTACGCCACCGACCAGATCGATCCGTTCAGCGGTGCGGCCGTGTTGGCGCGCGGCATCGTCGGCGACCGCGCGGGGGTTCCCACCGTGGCCTCGCCGATGTACAAGCAGGTGTTCGACCTGCGCACCGGCGCCTGCCTCGACACGCAGGGCAAAGCCCCGCTGACCGTGCGCGTGCACCCCGTCGCCGTCAGCGACGGCGACGTGCTCGTCAGAATCGTCCCCGCCGTCCCCGCCGCAGAAGGAGATCCCCGATGATCGCTCTCGCAGGACTCGACCTCACCGACCGTCTCGTGGTGTGCGTGGGGGCGGGGAGCGTCGCGGAACGGCGCATCGCCCGGCTCCGCGCCGCCGGAGCGCGGGTGCGGCTCGTCGCCCCGGTCGCCACCGAGCGGTTGAGCGCCCTCGCGGCGTCGGGTGCGATCGAGTGGCACGCGCGCCCCTTCGCGGCCTCCGACCTCGACGACGCCTGGTTCTGCCACACCGCCACCGGCGACGCGGCCATCGACGCCGTCGTCGTCGACGCCGCCGAAGAGCGACGCGTGTGGTGCGTCAACGCCGGGCACGGGGGCCGGGGCACCGCGCGCCTGGCGGCCGAGACCACCAGCGGCGACGTGATGGTCGGCGTGGTCTCGACCGCCGGCGCCGACCCGCGTCGCACCGTCGCCGTCCGCGACGCGATCGCCCAGCGCCTCGCCGAGGGCGCCCTTCCGCTCCGCCGTCGACGTCGCCCGCTCGTGGGGAGCGTGGCGCTCGTCGGCGGCGGCCCCGGCCCCATCGACCTGATGACGGTGCGCGCCCGTGCGCTGCTGGCCGAAGCCGACGTCGTCGTGCACGACCGGCTCGGGCCCACCGGCGTGCTCGCCGAGCTCGGCGACGACGTCGAGCTGGTCGACGTGGGCAAGCGCCCGCAGCATCACCCCGTGCCGCAGGACGAGATCAACGCGATCATCGTCGACCGCGCGGCGAAGGGCCTGCGGGTCGTGCGGCTCAAGGGCGGCGACCCGTTCGTCTACGGTCGCGGCGGCGAAGAGGTCATCGCGTGCCGGGCCGCCGGCATTCCGGTCGAGGTCGTTCCGGGCATCTCCAGTGCCGTCGCTGTTCCCGCGGCGGCGGGGGTCCCCGTGACGCATCGCGGTGTGGCCGGTACGCTTCACGTCGTGAACGGTCAGGATGCCCCGAGCGAGGCCACCCTCGCCGCGCTCCGTGACGACACCGCGACGGTCGTCGCCCTCATGGGTGTGAGCGCGCTGGCGCGCTTCGTGTCGGCGGCCCGCGCCGCCGGTGCTCCCGAGACCCGCCCCGTCGCCTTCGTCGAGAACGGCCACACGCCCCAGCAGCGCACCATCCGCACGACCCTCGGCACCGCGATCCAGGATGCCGAGACCCACCGCCTCGCCAACCCCGCGGTGCTCGTGTTCGGCGAGGTCGCCCGCGCCGACCTGCTGCTGCCGGCGGCGGCGGTGCCCGTCGCCGCGGCGCACGGCGAGGGCATCGGGTGACGACACCCGCGCGGACGATCAGCACGGTGCTCCAGGGGTGCACGGTGCTGCTTCCCGTCGACCGTCGGTCGGGGGAGCTGTCGGCCGCGCTCGAACGGCACGGGGCACGCGTGCGCGTGGCCCCGGCGCTCACGATCGTGCCGCACGTCGACGACGACGAGCTCATCGCCCAGACGCGACAGCTGGTCGCCGACCCGCCCGACGTGGTCGTCGCCACCACGGGCGTGGGCTTCCGCGCCTGGATGGAGACCGCCGACGAGGCGGGCGTGCACGACGAGCTGGCCACGGTGCTGCACCGCGCCCGCATCGTGGCGCGCGGACCCAAGGCCCGCGGCGCCATCCAGCAGGCCGGATTCGAGGCCGACTGGGTCGCCGAGAGCGAGACGGCGGCCGAACTGCGCGACTTCCTCGTCGCCGAAGGCCTCGACGGGCTGCACATCGCCGTGCAGCACCACGGCTCCGGCGCCGACGGCCTCGACGAAGCGTTCGAGGCGGCCGGTGCCCGCGTCATGAGCCTCACCATCTACCGCTGGGGCCCACCCCCCGACCCCGAGGTCGTCGCGGCATCGACCCGCCAGGTCGCGCGCGGCGAGATCGACGCCGTGCTCTTCACCTCGGCTCCCGCGGCACGCGAGTGGCTGCTCGCCGCCGAGCGTGCCGAGGCGCTCGAGGGAGTGGCATCCCGGGCCCGCAACGGCCACGTGCTGGTGGCGGCCGTCGGACCCATCACCGCCGCCCCGCTGATCGAGGCGGGGATCGACCCCCTCGTGCCCGACCGCGGACGTCTGGGCGCCCTCGTGCGCGCCGTCGTCACGCACTACGGCGGCGTCGACGCGCGGGTCATCCCCACGACGTCGGGGCAGCTCGGCATCCGCTCGTCGGGGATCGTGGTCGACGGGGTCCTGACCCCGCTTCCGCGCACCGGCGTCGAGATCTTCCGGGCCCTGGCCCGCGTGCCGGGCGCCGTGGTGTCGCGGGCCGACCTCGTCGCCGCGCTCTCGAGCGCCGAATCCAGCGGGCACGCGGTCGAAGTCGCCGTCGCTCGCACGCGCGACGCGCTCGGCGACCTCGACCTGATCCGCACCGTCTACAAGCGCGGCTACCGCATCGACGTGATCGACGAGGAGGATCGATGACCGCCGTTCTCATCGCCTGCGCCCACGGCACCCGCTTCGACGAGGGCCGCGTCGTCGTGCGCGCCCTGCTCGACGTGCTGCGCGAGACCGCCCCCGAGGGCGTCGAGGTGCACGAGGCCTACGTCGACGTGCACGCGCCCTACGTCACCGACGTCGTCGCCGCCGCGCGCGAGCGCACCTCCGACATCGTCATCGTGCCGCTGCTGCTGTCGACCGGGTACCACACCGAGGTCGACCTCGTCGACGCCGCCGACGGCCTGCCCATCGCCCCCGCGCTCGGTCCGCACCCGGTGCTGGCCGAGATCCTCGTCGACCGCGTGCGCGCCACCGGAGCGGGCGTCGACGACACCGTCGTGCTGGCCGCGGCCGGCTCCACGCGCCCCGGGGCGGTCGTCGACGTGGAGCGCATGGCCGAGCTGTTGACGGAGGCCGGTATCGCCGGGCCCGTCGTGACCGCGTACGCCGCGGCATCCGAACCCCGCATCCCGGATGCCGTGCACACGGCGCGCGCCGCCGGACGGCCGACGGTGGCGGCGAGCTACGTGCTCGCGCCGGGACACTTCTCGCGCGTGATCGAGAAGGCCGGCGCCGACCTGACGAGCGCACCCATCGGAGCGGATCCGCGGCTGGCGCGGGTCGTGTGGGAGCGGTGGGCGTCGGCGCGTGCGGCGCGCGCGGGGGAGACGCTCGCCCACGGGTGACGGCGCGGGAGGCACGCCGGTCGTGCCGTCGGTGAGCGTGTACGGGACGCCGCCGCGCCGCGGTTCCGGACTGCGTGCGGACGGTCGCCCGCGGAGGCGTCGACGCGCAACGACGCCGCGCGGAGTGCGCCCTCGCCGCCGCGCCTGAAAGGTGCGCCGAGCCGACGCGGGTACGCTCACAATCGCCCATGCATCGCCTTCTCGTCGCCCTCCTGGCCGCTCTCGACGCCATCCTGGCCGCCGCGGGCGGTATCGCCGTGGTCCTCGCCCCCCTCGCGCTGCTGTGGGTGGTCGGCGTGGGAAGCCCCGACTGGGGAGCCCTGTGGCCCACGACCGCCGCGGTCTGGCACCTCGGCCATCTCGTGCCGATCACGGTGACGCTGCCCGACACCTACCTCGCCGCCACCGGCATCGATCCCTCGTTCGCGAGCTTCACCCTGTCGCTCGCGCCCCTGGCGTTCGCCGCGTTCACGGCCCTGTTCGCCGCCCGCTCGGGCGCCCGCGCGGGAGAGGCCGGCGCCGCGCTCACCGGTTGGCTCTCGGGCTCCGTCGTCTTCGCCGGAATCGCGACCCTCGTCGCCCTGACCGGAAACGCCGCGCTCGTGGCATCCGAGACCTGGCTGGCCATCCTGCTGCCGTCGCTGCTGTTCCTGGTGCCGTCGTTCGTCGGCGCGATCGTCGGAGCGTGGCGGGTCGGCGACGACGGACCCATCGACGCCCTGCGGGAACGGGTCGAGCGCTTGCCCGGCGCCTGGGCGACGGTGCCCGCGCTGGCGCTGCGCGGTCTCGCACTCACGACGCTGGGCCTCGTGGGAGTCGGCGGGATCGTCGTGGTGGTGGGGCTCATCGCCCGCTCGACGCAGGTGATCGGCATCTACCAGGCCAGCAACGCGGATGCCATCGGCGCCACCGTCATCGCCCTCGGCCAGCTCATGTACCTGCCGACCCTGGTGCTGTGGGCGGTGTCGTTCGTCGCCGGCCCCGGGTTCGCGCTGGGCACCGACACCGCCATCACCCCGGCCGCCACGCAGGTCGGTGCGCTCCCCGGCATCCCCGTGCTCGGCGCGGTGCCGGACTCGACCTCGTCGTGGCTGCTGCTGCTCGTGCTACTGCCGATCGGCGTCGGAGCCCTCACCGGCTGGATCCTGCGCTCCCGGATGCCGGTGACCACCGACCCCGAACCGATCGGCCCCCGGCTGACGCTCACGGTCGTCGTCGCCGCGCTCACGGGTGGTGCGGGCGCGCTCGCCGCGATCGTCTCGGCCGGTTCGCTCGGACCCGGTCGCCTCGCCGACACGGGCCCGCAGCCCGGACCCCTCGCCCTCGCCCTCGGTCTCGAGGTGCTGCTGGGGCTCGCCATCCTGCTGCTGAGCCCCCGCTTCGGTGCCGCCGCCGACGACCTTCCCCCGCGCGTCCGAGACGAGCGCGACGAGACTCCGGAATCGTCGTTCTCGCCCCGCGCCCACGTTCCCTTCGACCGTGACGAGCACGCGACCGGCCCCGCGCCCCTCGTGTCGGCGCCCGGAACCGGCATCGCCTCCGACGTCTGGCCCAGCGCGTACCGCGGCCCCGAAGACGCCGATCACGCACCGTCGACCGCGCTCGACGACGACGAGGTACGCGCGCGCATCCGCGCCGCCTGGGCGAATCCCGACGACGGCGACAAGGGTCCCGCGGGTCGACGCTGACGGGAGCGTCCGATGCCGGTCGCCCCGCGTCGCCCGCCCCGCGGCTCCACGGGCTCCGACGCACCTGCGTAGACTGAGCGCGTGCTCACGGTCGCCGTCCTCATCTCCGGCACCGGCTCCAACCTCCGCGCCCTGCTCGAGGCGGCTGCCGCCCCCGACTTCCCGGCGCGCGTGGTCGCGGTCGGCGCTGATCGCGAGGCCGACGGCTTCGCGCACGCCGAGCACTTCGGCATCCCCACCTTCCTGGTCCCCTACAGCGCCTTCGCCTCCCGCGAGCAGTGGGGCGCCGAACTCGGCGCACAGCTCGCCGTCTGGCAGCCCGACCTCGTCGTGCTGAGCGGCATGATGCGGCTCCTGCCGGCCGACCTCGTCGCCGAGTGGGAACCCCGCATCATCAACACGCACCCCGCGTACCTGCCCGAGTTCCCCGGCGCGCACGGTGTGCGCGACGCGCTGGCCGCGGGCGTGACGCAGACCGGAGCCAGCGTCATCGTCGTCGACTCCGGCGTCGACACCGGGCCGATCCTCGCCCAGGAGCGCATCCCCGTGCTGGCCGGCGACGACGAAGACGCCCTGCACGAACGCATCAAGCCCGTCGAACGACGTCTGCTCATCGACGTCGTCCGTCGCATCGCCGAGGGCGACCTCGACCTCGCCGCCCCGGCATCCCGAACCGCCTGACCCGCCCGCCGGGCCCCGGCCCGTCGTGCACCCGAATCCGACTCGAGACACAGGAGCCGAAAGCCATGGCCGGACCCCGCCACGACCCCGCCGACTACCGCCCCCGCGACGTCGTCCCCATCCGCCGGGCGCTGGTCTCGGTGAGCGACAAGACCCACCTGCTGGTGCTGGCCGAAGCCCTCGCCGCCGCCGGCGTCGAGATCGTCTCGACCGGGTCGACCGCCTCGACCATCCGCGACGCCGGCTACGACGTCGTCGACGTCGCCGCCGTCACCGGCTTCCCCGAGTCGCTCGACGGTCGCGTGAAGACGCTGCACCCCAAGGTGCACGCCGGACTGCTCGCCGATCTGCGTCTGGCCTCGCACGAGGCGCAGTTGGAGGAGCTCGACATCCGCCCGTTCGAGCTGGTCGTGGTCAACCTGTACCCGTTCGTCGAGACCGTGGCATCCGGTGCCGAGGGCGACGACGTCGTGGAGCAGATCGACATCGGCGGTCCCGCCATGGTGCGCGCCGCGGCCAAGAACCACGCCAACGTCGCCATCGTCGTCTCGCCCGAGTCGTACCCCGCGATCATCGACGCCCTGCAGTCCCAGGGCGGCACCAACCTCGTGCAGCGCCGCGAGCTCGCCGCCCGCGCGTTCTCGCACACCGCCGCATACGACACCGCCGTGTCGACCTGGTTCGCCGAGGGCACCCTCGCCGACGACATCGACCTGCCCGCGCACCTGACCATCCAGGCCGAGCGCCTGTCGACGCTGCGGTACGGCGAGAACTCGCACCAGCGCGCCGCGATCTACTCGCGCGTCGGTGGCCACGGCATCGCCCAGGCCACGCAGCTGCAGGGCAAAGAGATGTCGTACAACAACTACGTCGACGCCGATGCGGCCCTGCGCGCCGCCTTCGACATGGTGAAGCCGGCCGTCGCGATCATCAAGCACGCCAACCCGTGCGGGATCGCCGTCGCCGCGCCCAACGCCCTCGACCCCATCGCCTCGGCACACCTGCGCGCCCACGAGTGCGACCCGGTCTCGGCCTTCGGCGGCGTCATCGCCGCGAACCGCACGGTCACGCTGAAGATGGCCGAGAACCTGCGCGACATCTTCACCGAGGTCATCATCGCCCCCGACTTCGAACCCGAAGCGCTCGAGGTGTTCAAGCTCAAGAAGAACCTGCGCGTGCTGAGCCTGCCCGCCGACTGGCAGCAGGAGCGCATGGACGTGCGGCTCGTGTCGGGCGGCCTGCTGCTGCAGGATGCCGACCGCTTCCCCGACGACATCGAATCGGTCGCGAAGAACTGGGAGCTCGTCTCGGGCGAGCGTCCCGCCGAGGCCGACATGGAGAGCCTGATCTTCGCGTGGAAGTCCTGCCGCGCCGTCAAGTCGAACGCGATCGTGCTCGCCCAGGGTTCGGCCACCGTCGGGATCGGCATGGGCCAGGTCAACCGCGTCGACTCGTGCCGCCTCGCCGTCGAGCGCGCCGGTGACCGGGCAGCCGGCTCCATCGCGGCATCCGACGCCTTCTTCCCCTTCGCCGACGGCCCGCAGGTGCTGATCGACGCCGGCATCTCGGCGATCATCCAGCCCGGTGGCTCGGTGCGCGATGCCGAGGTCGTCGACGCCGCCCGCGCGGCCGGCGTGACGATGTTCTTCACGGGGGAGCGTCACTTCTTCCACTGAGCCCTCGCCTCACGGTCGACGCCGTCGCAGCTTCGGTTGCGGCGGCGTTGTGGTGTGTGTGGGCGGTGGGGCGGCGGCGCGGGCGGGGTGCGGGCGCCGACACGGCGGCGCGGCGCGGGCGGCGCGGCGTGGGCGCGGCGTGGGTGTGGAGCGGCGGGTAGGCGCCCCCGACGCATAAACGCTATTCGTGCGCATAAGCGCGTTGTCGCCGCGTTTATCCGCGGGAACAGCGTTTATGCGCGGGGCCGGTGTGGTGCGGGATGCGTGCCGGGCGCGGCGCGGTCGCGCGCTCGGGCCGCGGGGTGAGCGCGGGCTGAGGCATAAACGCTGATTCTGCGCATAAACGCGCTGTGGCGGCGTTTATGCGGAGGAAGAGCGTTTATGCGCGCGGCCGGGCTGACGCAGATGCGCGCGGCAGATGCGGGCGGCGGGCGCGCGTCAGGCGCTCATCGCGATGAGCTTCGCGACGGTGTTGGCGTTGCGTGCGGTGCCGGTGACGCCGAGGCGCTTCTCGAACCAGCCCGCTTGCAGCTTCGACCCGCCGATGCCCTCGGGGTAGCGCACGAAGACCTCGCGGCCGTCGAGCACCGCCTCCTCGGGCACGCCGTCTGGCAGCTCGAGCCGGGCGGCGGGTCTCGCGTCGAGGAACACCGTCTGCACCCAGCGGCCCTCCGGGGCATGGGCGTAGGGGTTGCGGGCGCGGCTGGCGGCCAGCTCGGCGTGCGTGCGCACGATGACCGGCAGATCGAATCCGAACGCCCCGCGCACCGCCTCACGCACCACCGAGGCGATGTCGCCGGGGGAGCGTCCGGCGTCGTCGACCACGACGTTCCCCGCGACCTGCAGCGTCTCGACCCCACCGAGACCCGCGGATGCCAACACCTCGCGCAGCGCGGCCATCTTCAGCGCCGTGGGACCGCCGACACCGCGGATGAGGGCGACGCTGCGGGACATGCAGCGACCCTAGCGCGACGCGCGTGAGCTCATCAGTGCGCGTGGAGCCCGGTGCACGCGAAGCCCGGCGCACGCGAGGCCCAGTGCACGCGAAGCCCCACCCGCGCGGGTCGGCGTCAGGCCGAGTCGCGCCCGAGCGTCTCGAGCAGCCGCAGCCAGACCTCGCTGACCGTCGGGTACGACGGCACCGCGTGCCAGAGGCGCTTCACCGGCACCTCGCCGACGATTGCGATCGTGGCGGAGTGCAGCAGCTCGGCGATGTCGGGTCCGACGAACGTGGCGCCCACGAGCACGCCCCGGTCGAGATCGACGATCGCGCGGGCCTGGCCCACGTAGGAGTCGGACTGCTCGCTCGACCCGGCGATGCTCGCGAGGTCGTAGTCGAGCACCTTCACGTTCAGGCCCTTCTGCTCGGCCTTCTTGGCGGTCAGACCGACCGAGGCGACCTCGGGGTCGGTGAAGGTCACCTGGGGGACGGCGTCGTGATCGGCCGTGGCGACGTGGGCACCCCACGGCGCGTCGTCGACCTCGCCGCCCTGCGCCCGCGCCGCGATCACGTCGCCCGCCGCCCGCGCCTGGTACTTGCCCTGGTGGGTGAGGAGAGCGCGGTGGTTGACATCGCCCACGGCGTAGAGCCAATCGAACCCGCGCACGAGCAGGGTGTCGTCGACGTCGAGCCAGGTGTCGGCCTCGAGGCCCACGGCATCCAATCCGAGGTCGCCGGTGCGCGGAGTGCGACCGACCGCGACGAGGACCTCGTCGGCCGTGACGGTGGTGCCGTCGGAGAGTTCGAGGACCGCGCGTCCGTCGCCGTCGCGGCGGGCTGCCGTGGCGTCCGCTCCGTTCTTGACGGTCACGCCGCGGTCGCGGAGCGACGATGCGACCAGCTCGCCGGCGAACGGCTCGTTGCCGCCGAGCAGGCCGGAGCGGGCGATGATCGTGACGTCGGTGCCGAGGCTCTGGAACGCGGTCGCCATCTCGGCGCCGACCACGCCCCCGCCGATGATCGCAAGCGAGCCGGGCACCTGCTGCACGGCGGTGGCTTCGCGGCTGGTCCAGGGCGAGATGTCGGCGAGGCCCGGGATGTCGGGCAGGAGTGCGGCGGTACCGGTGCAGACGGCGACGGCGTGACGCGCGACGAGATCGGTCGTGGAGCCGTCCTCGGCGGTCACGCGAACGGTTTTCTCGCCGGAGAGGCGGCCGTGTCCGCGCACGAGGTCGATCCCCGCGCCCTGCAACCATTCGACCTGACCGGAGTCGTCGTATCCGCTGGTCATGGTGTCGCGGCGGCGCAGCACGGCGGCGACGTCGAGGTCGCCGGTGACGGCCTGCCGGGCTCCGTCGACGTCGCGTGCCGCGCGCAGGGCAGCGGCGCTGCGCAGCAGGGCCTTCGAGGGCATGCACGCCCAGTACGAGCACTCGCCGCCGACGAGTTCGGACTCGACGATCGCGGCGGTGAGACCGGCCTGCACGGCACGGTCGGCCACGTTCTCGCCGACGGGGCCGGCACCGATGACGATGAGGTCGTATTCGCGTTCGCTCATGATCCTCACGCTATCGACGGCCACCGACATCGCGCAGGGGTTGCGCGGAGCGGCAGGCCTCCGCTTAACGTCGACAGGCCGCGCGCAGCGCCTCGCCAGCTCGGGCGTTCGTGCTCGTGCGGGTGCGGGGCCGGGGCGGTCGTCCTGCGCGAGACGGCGTCTCGCGACGGGGGCGCGTGGGGGCGGCGGGCGCGCCTCACGGCCGTGTCCGATTTCCGCCAGCCGATGTCGGAGGTCGGTGGCAGGGTGGATGCCATGACCCCCACCGTGGCCGACGCTCCGGGCTTCGCCGAGCGCTATCGCGTCATCCAGTCGCGCGACCGACGCTTCGACGGGCAGTTCGTCACGGCCGTGCGGTCCACCCGCATCTACTGCCGCCCGAGCTGCCCCGCACGCACGCCGAACGAAGAGAACGTCACCTTCTACGCCACGTCGGCCGCAGCCCACGAGGCGGGCTACCGCGCGTGCAAGAGATGTCTGCCCGAGGCCGCTCCCGGCTCGCCCCAGTGGGACGTGCGCGGAGACGTCGTGGCGCGCGCGATGCGTCTCATCGCCGACGGCGTCGTCGATCGCGAGGGTGTCCCCGGTCTGGCCCGGCGCCTCGGCTATTCGTCGCGCCATCTCACGCGTCTGCTCGCCGCGGAGCTCGGCGCCGGGCCCCTGGCCCTCGCCCGCGCGCACCGCGCACATACGGCTCGCACTCTGCTCGTGGGCACCGACCTGTCGTCGGCCGATGTCGCGTTCTCGGCGGGGTTCACGAGCATCCGGCAGTTCACCGAGACGATCGGCGAGGTGTTCGGCATGCCTCCGCGCGACCTGCGCGCTCGACGCTCGCACGCGTCCGGCATCGAGGCGTCGGCGGGCGAGATCGACCTCGCCTTGCCCGTGCGAGGACCGATCGACACGACCGGTCTCTTCGGGTGGATGAGGGCGCACGCCATCCCCGGCGTCGAGCAGGGCGACGACCGTTCGTTCGCGCGGGTCGTGCGGCTGCCCGGCGGCCCGGCGTGGTTCGAGGTGCGCCTCGCCGAAGACGGGCGGCTGCGTCTGCGCGCGCGGCTGTCGGCCCTGGCCGACCTCGGCACCCTCATCTCGCGCATTCGGCGATTGTTCGACCTCGACGCCGATCCGCTCGCGATCGATGAGGCCCTGGCCCGGCATCCCGAGCTCGCCCCCGCCGTGGCCGCCATCCCCGGTGTCCGGGTGCCCGGGGCCGTCGACGCCGACGAGATGCTGCTGCGCGCCATGATCGGGCAGCAGATCAGCGTCGCCGCCGCCCGCACGATGCAGGGCCGTCTGTCAGCCGAACTCGGCGAGCGGGTCGCCGTCGGCCCCGAGGCGATGACACTCTTCCCGACGCCGGCGGCGATCGCGGAACGGGGTCTCGAGGTGCTGCGCGGACCCGCTGCCCGCATGCGCGCCATCGTCGAGGCTGCCGCGGCACTCAGCGACGGCACCCTCGAACTCGGTGCCGGCGATGACGCCACGGAGCAGCGCGCCAGGCTCCTCGCCCGGCGCGGGATCGGGCCGTGGACCGCCGACTACGTGCGCATGCGCGTGCTCGGCGACCCCGACGTGCTGCTCCCCGGCGACGTGGCCGCCCGGGCCGGCGCGGCGGCGCTGGGGCTGCCGTCCGACCCCGCGGGCTTCACCGCGTGGTCGGAGCGCCTGGCGCCCTGGCGCAGCTACGCGATGGCGCATTACTGGTACGCCGCCCCGGTGACCCAGGCATGGCGCTCCCCGGCCGAGACGGCCGCGGCGGCCGCCGTGACGCGCCCGCGCCGGCGGACGACGAGCACCCGCGCCGACGTCGGGGTTGTCGATGTGGTCCTCCCTTCTTCCCCTCCCGCGCCTGAGAGCGAGCGATCCGAATGAGCACCGCCACCCTCCAGTTCCTGGACACCCCCGACGGGTCGTTCGCGATCCTCGCCGACGACGCCGATCGGGTGATCGTCTCGGGCTGGACCGCCGAGACCGACGCCGTGCTCGCGCGGCTCCGCCCCGAACGTCGTCCGGTCGACATCGTGGCCGGCGAGACCTCGGCGGCCGAGGCGGTGCGCGCCTACTACGACGGTGACATCGCCGCCATCGACTCCGTCGCCGTCGCCCAGTGGGGCACCCCGCTGCAGCGGACCGGGTGGGAGGCCCTTCGGCGCATTCCGGCCGGGACCCCGCTCACCTACACCGGCTTCGCCGCCGCCCTGGGGGCGCCGTCGGCGGTGCGCGCCGCGGCGTCCATCTGCGCGCGCAACGCCGTCGCGCTCTTCGTGCCCTGTCACCGGGTGCTCCGCGGAGACGGGACGATGGGCGGCTTCGCGTGGGGCACGCCGGTGAAAGAGAGCCTGCTGGCGCGCGAGTCGGCGGCCTGACGATCGAGGCCCGGAAGACACTCTTGCCCCCGAGCTTCGCTCGGGGATACTCTGGAGGGCTGCCGTCCCCCCGCGGTGGCTCACGCCGACCAAGGAGGATGCCATGTACCGAATCGACGCCCCCGTCGCCCCGGTTGCCGCGCCCTTCGTCGTCGCGCGCCCCGGCCGATCCGCCTAGGGCCCCGCGTTCCGCGCTTCGGCGCGTCCGTTCCGCCCTGCCCGACGATCTTCGTCGCGCCGCTTCACGGCTTCCCCCTCCGCGCCCGATCCCGGCGCCCGCTTCGACTCCTCGAGGATCATGACCACCTCCACGCCCCGCCCGCACCTCTCCACGCCGCGCGCCCTCGCGCGCCTCCTCCCCATCGCTCGCCCGGTGCTGCCACGCCTCATCGCCGGTGCCGGCACCGCGCTCGTCGCGAGCCTGCTGGCCCTGGCGATCCCCCTCGTTCTCGAACAGATCGTCGCCGGTCCCATCGCCTCGCTCGACCCGACCGCGCTCGTGTGGGGATCGCTGGCCGTGCTCGGCCTCGGACTCGCCGAAGCCGCGATGGTGTGGCTGCGTCGCTGGTTCGTGCTCGGGCCGGCCACCAAGGTCGAGTACGACCTGCGCCAATCGTTCTACTCGCGGCTGCAGCGTCTTCCGGTGGCGTTCCACGACCGGTGGCAGTCGGGTCAGCTGCTCTCGCGCATGATGCAGGACATCAGCATGCTGCGCCGCTGGCTCGCCTTCGGCGTCATCCTGCTCGTGGTCAACATGCTGACCATCGTCATCGGCGCCGTCCTGCTGTTCCGGTGGCACTGGCTGCTCGGCGCGCTGTTCCTCGTCACCTCCGCGCCCGTCATCTACGTCGGGTTCCGATTCGAGAAGCGGTACGGCGCGCTGACCCGTCAGAGCCAGGATCAGGCCGGCGACCTCGCCACCGCCGTGGAAGAGAGCGTCCACGGGATCCGGGTCCTCAAGGCCTTCGGCCGGGGCCGGCACGCCCTGCAGAAGTTCACCCGCCAGGCCGAGTCGCTGCGTGAGACCGAGATCGACAAGGCACGCGCCGTCGGCTGGATCTGGTTCTTCCTGGTGCTGCTGCCCGACATCGCGTTCGCCGTGTGCCTGGGCGCCGGTATCGTGCTGACGCAGCTGGGACAGTTGCAGGTCGCCGAGCTCGTCGCCTTCTTCGCGATGGCGACCGTGCTGCGGTGGCCCATGGAGTCCATCGGCTTCCTCTTCTCGTTCCTGCTCGACGCCCGCACGGCGACCGACCGCATCTTCGAGGTGTTCGACGAGCAGAACACCATCGTCGATCCCGAGAACCCGCGCACCCTGACCGCACCCCGCGGAGAGCTCACGTTCGAGGACGTGCACTTCCGTTACCAGGATGCGGCGGCCACCGAGCCCGACCTTCTCGACGGCATCGACCTGGTGCTGCGGCCCGGCGAGACCATGGCCCTGGTCGGACTCACCGGTTCGGGCAAGACCACGCTGACCACCCTGCCGGGGCGCCTGTACGACGTCACCGGCGGCCGCGTGCTGATCGACGGCGTCGACGTGCGCGACCTGACGCTCGCCGAGCTGCGCCGTCACGTGGGCATGGCCTTCGAAGACGCGACGCTGTTCTCGCAGACCGTGCGCGACAACATCCTGCTCGGCCGAGAAGACCTCACCCCGGGGTCCGACGAGGCCGAGGAGGTCCTGCGCGAAGCTCTGCAGGTCGCCCAGGCGCACTTCGTCTACGAGCTGCCCGACGGCCTCGACACCGTGATCGGCGAAGAGGGCCTCAGCCTGTCGGGCGGCCAGCGCCAGCGTCTGGCCCTCGCCCGCGCGGTCGCGGCGCGGCCCGCCGTGCTCGTGCTCGACGACCCGCTGTCGGCGCTCGACGTCGACACCGAGGCGCTCGTCGAAGACGCGCTCCGCGAGGTGCTCAGCTCCACGACCGCCCTGGTGGTGGCTCACCGCCCGTCGACCGTGACGCTCGCCGATCGCGTGGCATTGCTCGAAGACGGCCGCGTCACCGCCGTCGGAGTGCACTCCGATCTGCTGCGCGAGAGCGACCACTACCGGTACGTCATCTCGAGCCTCGAAGAGGCCGAACGCGAAGCCCGCACCGGCGCCATTCCCGTCATCGCCACCTCCGACGACGACGCCCTCACCGAGAAGGAGGCGACCCGATGAGCACCGCGACCGTCTCCGGCACCAGCGGCGAAGACCGCTCCGACTACACGAGCGCCGAGAGCCGCTCGATCCGGCAGCGCTCGCTCCGCCTGCTGGGCTCTCTCGTGTCGCCCCTGCGCGGGCAGCTGATCCTCGCCGCGGCGGTGCTCGTCGTGTCGACGGCGCTGCGCGTCGCCGGCCCCGCGCTCATCGCCTACGGCATCGACAACGCCCTGCCCGCCGTCATCGAGCAGAGCGATTGGATGCCGACCATCGGCGTCGTCGGGGTGTACCTGCTCGCCGGTATCGGCGGGGCCGTGCTGATCGGGTGGTACGTCGTCGTCGCCGCACGCCTCACCCAGGCGGTGATGCTGGATCTGCGCAAACGCATCTTCTTGCACACGCAGAAGCTGAGCCTCGAGTTCCACGAGTCGTACACGTCGGGCCGCATCATCTCGCGTCAGACGAGCGATCTCGACACGATTCGCGAGCTGCTCGACGGCGGTCTGAACGAGCTGGTGTCGGGGGTGCTGTACGGGTTGTTCACGCTCGCGGCGCTCTTCCTCATCGATTGGCAGTCGGGCTTGATCCTGACCGTCATGGGCATTCCGATGTACCTGCTCATGCGGTGGTTCTACCGGCGGTCGCAGGTGATCTACCGCGAGTCGCGCGTCATCAGCGCCCAGGTCATCGTGAAGTTCGTCGAGACCATGACCGGCATCCGCGCCGTGAAGGCCTTCCGGAAGGAACCCCGCAACGACGAGGACTTCGGCGCCCTGTCCGGCGCGTACCGCGACGTCAACATGCGCTCGATCCGCCTCTTCGGCACCTTCGAGCCCGGCATCATGGCCGTGGCCGCGGTGTCGGTCGCCCTGGTGCTGCTCTGGGGCGGCGGCCGTGTCATCGCGGGTCCGCTCGAGATCGGCGCGCTGACGGCGGCGGTGCTGTACGTGCGCAACTTCTTCTCGCCGCTGCAAGAGGTCGCGTTCTTCTTGAACTCCTACCAGTCGGCCACGGCCGCCCTCGAGAAGGTGTCGGGCGTGCTCGAGGAGGAGCCGACGGTTCCCGACCCCAGCGACCCGGTCGACCTGTGGAACGCCCGGGGGCACGTGCGCTTCGACGAGGTCACCTTCGGCTACGCCGAAGGTCGCGTCATCCTGCCGAACTTCTCGCTCGACATCCCCGCGGGGCAGACGATCGCCCTGGTCGGCACCACGGGCGCCGGCAAGACGACGCTCGCGAAGCTCATCTCGCGTTTCTACGACCCCTCGCAGGGGGCGGTCACTCTCGACGACGTCGACCTGCGTCGGTTGCACCCGAAGGACCTCCGCCGCGCGATCGTCATGGTCACGCAAGAGGCCTATCTGTTCAGCGGGACCGTGGCCGACAACATCGCACTGGGCAAGCCCGACGCCACGATGGACGAGATCCGCGCGGCGGCGCGCGCCGTGGGCGCCGACGGCTTCATCGAGAAGCTGCCCGACGGCTACGAGACCGACGTGAACAAGCGCGGTGGGCGTGTCTCGGCGGGTCAGCGTCAGCTGATCTCGTTCGCGCGCGCGTTCCTCGCCGATCCCGCGGTGCTGATCCTCGACGAGGCGACGGCGTCGCTGGACATTCCGAGCGAACGCCAGATCCAGGACGCCCTGCAGACGCTCCTCGCCGACCGCACCGCGATCATCATCGCCCACCGCCTCTCGACGGTCGCGATCGCAGATCGCGTGCTGGTCATGGAGCACGGCCGCATCATCGAAGACGACGCCCCCGCGGCCCTCATCGCGGGCACGGGCAAGTTCGCCCAGCTGCACGCCGCCTGGCGCCAGTCGCTCGTCTGACGTCGATACACGGATGCCACGCCTCCCGCGCTGCGGGGAGCGTGGCATCCGTCGTTCCCGGCGTGGGTGAGGCGAATCGGGGGTGGGGGTGATTCCCGGCCCTGAAGTAGACGTCGGCCCGAAGGCATGTATACATTCTCCCGTGAGGGCATTGACGTCAAAATCTGCACCTCGTGAGATCGGATGGCGCCACGGCGCAAGGACGCCAGGGAGGCACAGTGACCACGAGAGTGGACGACGACCGCGTTGCGCGTATCGTCATCGATTGGATCACCGGCAGCCGCGGTCCCGTCGCACATGCGGTCTTCTGCGCGGATCCACGCGTCGCCCACACCGCCGCCGCGTTGCTCGACGACACCGCCGTCGTCCTCATGCCCGAGAGCGCCGGTCGCGTCGAGACGCGCGCGCTCGTCGTCCCGTACTCGGGGGCGCTCGACGAGGTAGGCGACACCCTTCACGTGGGTGGCCGGTCGGTCGAACTGCAGCACTACCTCGCGGCGGCGTATGTCGAACTGATCGTGCCCACCGTCGTCCGCTTCCTCGACGCCGACGGGTGGTCGGCCTTTCTCGATGACGCCGATCTGGCCCGACGCACCGGCGTGTTCTCGTCCGCTGTCGTGGACCCCCGACTGCGTCTGGGGGACGGCGCAGTGCTTCACGCCCCGTTTGCGACGCAGCGGCCGGGCATCCTGCACGTACATGGCGATGGACAGGTGACCGCCGGTCCTCAGGGCGGTGTCCTCGGCGAAGTCGACGATCTGGCCCGCATCCTCGACACCCCGGTGCCGCGGTTGATCGCCTTCGCGGGGCTCTCGCCGCTCGCCGCTCTCCACGCCGACGTCGCTCGACGTCCTTGGTTGGGGCGTTATCTCCGTGCCGCCGAACTCGCAGGACTGCTCGGCGCGCGGGGAGGTCGGCGTCGCATCGACGGCTTCGGGCAGTCATCGATCGTGGACGAACGGGCTGATGCGAATCCGGCATCCGATGATCCCTTTCTGGTCGAGACCGACGACGGCATCCTGCTCGCCGATCCGCGCACGCGACGCCGGCAGCTCCTCTCGACGGAGGCGGCGACGGTCGTCGCCGCCATGCAGACGTCGTCGACCCTCGAGTTCGCGATTGAGCGCTGCAGGGCGGCTCTTGGAATCACCACGGCGAACGCCCGAGCGCTGTGCGCGGAGGCGGGCGCACGGCTTGGCGTGCACGTCGGAGTCTCGGCCACGACGGCGGGAGCGCCCTCGTGACGGTCGTGTGGCCCGCCATGATGCCGGCCGACGCTCGCCATTCCGCGAAGCGCATCGCGGTGGGCGCGCGCGGACACCGCCTCGCCTATGAAGACGGCTCGTCGGCGCTGTGCGCGACGAGCGGGCTCTGGAACGTTCCCCTCGGGTATGGAAATGCGACAGTGGCTGATGCCGTCGCCCGAGCGCTGCACGACGCGTCGTACCTCACCCTCTTCCGGTCGGTCCATCGTCCCGCCGAACGTGCGGCGGAGGCGCTGATCGGGCTGGCGGGCCAGGCCGACTACCGGCGTGTCATCTTCTCGACGTCGGGCGGCGCCGCGAACGACGCGGTCATGAAGCTCGCCCGCCAGTACTGGGCGCAGCGTGGACGGCCGGAGCGCACGCTCGTCGTGGGTCTGCTCGGCAGCTACCACGGCACCATGTATGGAAGCCACTCCCTCAGCGGAGACACCCTCTTGCAGCCGTTGTATGCTCTGGATCGCCGGGCGATCCGTCACGTTTCGCTCGACGACCTGGACGAGCTCACCACTCTGCTGCGGCGTGAGGGCGATCGTGTGGCCGCGGTCGTGGTTGAGCCCGTGCTCGGCAGCGGCGCGCACCCGTTGCCCGAGGCCACCGTCCGCGTCCTCGTCGAACTCCGTGAGCGGTACGGCTTTTTGCTGGTCGCCGATGAGGTCGCGACCGGCTTCGCCCGCACGGGGCCGATGTTCGCGTCGGGGACGTGGCCCGAACGCCCCGATCTGCTGGTGCTCTCGAAGGCTCTGACCAACGCAGCTATGGGTGCCGCGGCGGTTCTTGTGGGCCCGCGTGTCAGTGACGCCTTCGCCACGGGCGGCTGGACCTTCGTGCACGGCGAGACCCAGGCTGGCACCCCCGCGTGCGCGGCGGCGATCCTCGCGGTCGTCGACGAGCTGGCACGGATCGGGGCCGAGGCCACGGTGCGGCGGCTCGGTGAGAATCTGCGCCGGATGGCGGGCGATCTGGTGCGCGACGGCGTGGCGAGCGGCGTCCGCGGGCGAGGCTGCTTCCTTGCCGTGACGGTGCCCGGACGAACGAGCCCGGTCCCTGCGACCGGCGAAGTTTCGGCGATGGTCGCGGCCATCGCCGAGGCCGGTGCAATCGTGCACCCGGGCACGGACGGCATCCAGCTCGTCCCCGCCTACGACTATGCCGGGTCGGAACTGTCCGAACTGGGTGTCGCGATCCGGACGGGTCTTACGCGGTGGCGCGAGGGCGAGTCGTGACGCGCCGGGACCGTCTGCGTCCGAGGCTTCACACGGGTACGGGCATCACCGACGCGACGTGCGCGTCACTCTGCGGCTCGCGACGGGTCGCCATCGTCGCCGATGCGTCTCTCGGACGGATCGCGCGACCGCTCGCAGACGAGGTCGGCATGCGGGCAGCGGTCGTGCGGGTCATGCTGATCGATGCGCGCTCTGTCGATGACGGGGTCGTCGAGCGCCTCGCTGGCGATCTCATCGACGGTCGTGCCGAGGTGGTCGTCGCCGTTGGCGGCGGCACCGTCATCGACGCGGCCGCGGTCGCAGCCCTCGCCGTCTCCTCCCCGAGCGTCTTCGCGTACGCGCTCGCCCGTGCGGGGCGGGGACCGGTCGTCGAGCTGCCGCCGCGCGAGCCCTCCGGCATCGCTTTCATCGCCGTGCCGACCACGGTAGGGACCTCGGCCGAGTCCAACGCCGTCGCGGTGCTGCGGACCGAGCGGGGCTTCCGGTTGCTCCTCGGCGACCGTTTGCGGCCGGACCACGCGGTTCTGGATGCCGCGAACTATGCCTCTCTGCCCAGCGACACCGTCCGAGAGGGGGCGCTCGAAGCGTTGCTGCGCGTCACCGGCGCTCGCACCTCCGCGCGGGCCGACGGCCGGGCGTCCTCTCGCGCCGTCGGCGTGGTGCGCGCTCTTCTCGCCGCCGGTTCGGCGACCGAGCCGGATGCCCTGCGCATCGCGCGGTTGAGTGCGGCGACGCAACGCGCGGGCGTGCTCTGCGGCCGAGATCCCTTCGCCTCGCGGCATTGGTACCTGGCGAACGAGACCGCCTTCGTTTCCGGGCTATCGAAGATGCAGGCCACCGCCGCGGTGATCGGGAGCGTCTGGCGTCGCATCGATGCGGGGGACTCCCGCTGGGGCGATGCCGGCGCGCTGCAAACGTTCTGGGCCGACGCGGCGTGTGACGCCGGGCTTCCGACCGAGCCGGCGCGGGGGATCGACGAACTCCTCGATCGGTGGCGCGTTCCTCGTGCCGAGCGCCCGACCGACGAGGTGCTCGCGGCGGCGGCCGAGGCTACCCGGCGCACATGGGGCGCTCCCGTGCCTGCGCTGGGAGAGCTGGGCTCCGGCGATCACCGACGCGTGCTCGACAACGGCCGGTGGGCGAAGCCCGCCATCGGTGGCCGGGTCGAGTCGCTGTCCGCTTCGCACGGACGAGAGGAGGTGAAGAGGAATGACATCGCTCACGATCACACCACAGCTGCAGTTCGAGGAGCTCGACGCTCTGGAGGCCCCGAGCTGGGAGAGCTTCTACCAGGGAGTCCTGGCCGGACTGACCGTGGTCGGCATCGGAGTCGCCATCGCGACCTGAGCCACGCCGCCTGTTCCTCGACGGCGACATCACAAGCCCTGGGAAGGAGGTGACTTGCACATGACATCGACGCTCGATTTCGTCGAGCTCGACTCGATGGACGCCCCCGGCGACGGATTCGACTGGTTCCGCGGCTTCAGCTATGGCGTAGCTCTCGGACTCATCGCCCTCTCGGCCACCTGAACCTCGTGCGGATACCGTGCGCTCCGGCGGTGTCCCGGTTCGTCCTTGCGGAAGGAGGTGACACATGCAGAAAGACCTTGCTCTCCAATTCGAAGAGCTCGATGACCTCGACACGCCGTTGGCGTGGTGGGAGCACGCGGGCTACATCATTGCGATCGCCGCGGGCGTTGTCGGCATCGCCACCTGAGCGGGTGGGAGGAAGTCGCCCCCACGGCATTCCTCCCACTCTCTCTTTCTAGCTGCCCAGAGAGGACTCCATGACAGATTTGCTCACTGCCTCCGTTCGTCAGCGGCTCGCCGACGCGGGTCGCCGCGCGGCACCCCATGACGTGTACGCGGGCGTCGGCGCGCGCTTCTACGACGACCTGGTCGGACCGGATCGCTCCGAGATCCACGAGGTGCTGACCGTGGCGCGCCGCGGCGGTCCCGCGGTGCTCGATCTCGCGGCCGGCACGGGACGTGTGACGCTTCCTCTGCTACGCGCGGGCAAGCACGTCACGGCGCTCGATCTTTCGACCGACATGCTTGACCGCCTTCGGGTGGCCCTGCCCTACGGTGCGCGGTGCGACCTCGTCGCCGCCGACATGCGCGATTTCGATCTCGACCGCCGTTTCGACCTGGTGGTGCTCGCAGCGACGTCGATCACTCTTCTCGACGCGCCGGGACGCGCACGCCTGTTCGCGGCCGTTCGACGCCATCTGGGTGAACGGGGGTCGTTTCTGCTCTCGGTCGCCGGCTCCGTCACGGTGGAGGCTCTCGATGTGACGGTTGACCGTGTGATCGACATCGACCGAGAGGGAGTGATCGAGGTATTCCTCCAGTCGCAGGAGGTGGACGCCGGGGGCCGTGCGCGCCTGGTCAACTGGGTTCCGCTCGCCGAGGTCGCCCCCGACGAGGAGGTGCCCGTGTTGACGACACGGCTGCACCTGCTCGATGTCGCGACGGTGTCGGCTGAGCTCGTCGAGGCCGGCTTCTCGGCACCGACGGTCCTTCCCGTACGCGGCGGGGGACTTGCTCCCGGAGAAGGCATGGTGCTTCTCGAGACGTGCGATCCGGGGTGGGCCGGCCGTGCAGGGTGAACGGCGGCGATCGGTGGTCGCGACGAGCCCCGGCGAACCGCCGGAGCTCGCGGCATCCGTGCGGTTCGAGCCGACGGGCGTCGACGGGGCGATCGTCATCAGCGTTGACGGCGTGCCGGTGTCGCGCGCGTCGTCGTCGACGGTCGACCTTCTGCGCTCGATGGACGGCCGCGTGAGCGAAGCCGAGCTCCGCGTTCGGTTCGCGCCGGGGCACTCGTCCGAAGCTTTCGCCCTGCTCGTGCGCCGGTTCCGCGCGGCCGGACTCCTCCGCGGGGCGGAGCGGCGACCGGCGGGGCGCCTCACCTATCGCCCGCCGCTCACCGTGCAGCTCGCGACCCTTCGCGCACCTGGGGCGTTCGCGCGTCTCGAGGTGCTGCTGCGACCTCTGTTGCGACGGGGACTGCTGTGGCCGGTCGGGGTGCTGGCGCTGTCGGGGCTGATCGCGCTCGCGCTGCAGGCCGACGTCGCAGCGAGGGCGCTGACGTCGCCGCTGCCGCTGGCCGACGTGCTGGTCGTGGCGGTCGTTCTGGTCTCCTCGACGCTCGTGCATGAGCTCGCGCATGGGCTGGCACTGACGCGGCTGGGTGCGCGCCCGCGTCGAGCGGGCGTCATGTTGCTCTACCTCACCCCCGCTTTCTTCGTGGATGTGACCGACGCGTGGCGGCTGCCGCACCGGCGGGGCCGCGTCGCCGTGGCCCTCGCCGGGCCCGCGGTGCATGTCGTCGTCGCCGCGGTGTGCGCGCTGATCGCAGCTGTCGTGAGCGACCCCGCAACGCGCCAGACGATGCTCGTGCTGGCCTGCGCCTGTGCCGGGGTGGTCGCGGTGAACCTGATCCCCTTCGTACGTTTCGACGGGTACATCGCGCTCATGAGCGCGCTCGACGAACCCGACCTCCGCTCGCGCGCGATCCGCGACGCCACCGCCGCCTTGCGTCTCGGTCTGTTCGGCGGGCCAGCCGAGCCGCGGCTGCTTGCGAGGCGGTGGACCGTCCCCTTCGGTCTGGCGAGCATCGTCGTTCCCGCCGGGCTTGTGCTGTACGCCGTCGCTCGACTCGCCGCCGCCCTGTCCGGAGGCGGAGTCATCGGCGCACTCGCCGTGCTCAGCGTGCAACTTCTGGTCGTCGCGGCCCTCGGCGCAGTGGTGCTCTCGTGGCTCGGCTCGGCTCTGCGCTCCGGGGTCACGCGCCTGCGCCTTGTCGCGGTAGTCGTCGCAGCGATCACCGCGACGACGGTGCTCGGCGCGGTGGTCTCGGTCCCGGTGACACGCGCAGTCGGGTTCGTCCGCGTAGATGGCGAGGTGCTGCTGGTTGAGCCCGTGTCGAACGGCTCGGCACCCGCTCTGCCCGACCACGCCGCCGTGTCGTTCCGAACCCGGGGCATCGTGGCAGACGCCGCTCTCGGCGCGGGTGTGGCGCAGCCCGTAATTCCGCGCGTGATCGACGCACCCACGGACGCTGTCGCCCCGATCGTGGTTCCGGGTGCCAGAATCCCGGTCTTCGTCCTTGGCACTGTGCGCGTCGATCCCGGGGCATCGTTGCCCGACGCGGGCATTGCACGCATCGACCTCGGCTCCCGAAGCATCTGGGAGGCCATGTGGTTCACGAACGTGTGGGCACCGGCATCCGCGCTCTTCCCGTCCCCGGACGGCCCCCTGCCCCACTCCGATCCGAAAGAGGGATGACGATGACCGATCACGCCGTCGAGGTACACCGCCTCACGAAGAAGTACGGGTCCCGCATCGCGGTGGAGGATGTGTCCTTCTCGGTGCGACGCGGGGCAATCGTCGGGCTGCTCGGTCCGAACGGGGCGGGCAAGTCGACGATTTTGAAAACGCTCGTCGGGCTACTTTCGCCGACCAGCGGCGAGGCGCTCGTCGACGGGGTGCCGTTCTCCCGTCTCGCGCGGCCGTCCGCGCACCTCGGCGTGCACATGGACGGCTTCGGCTTCGAAGCGGGGATCACGGCGTACCGGCACCTCGACATCGCTCGGATCACGGTGGGCGCTCCCCGCGGTCGCGTCGAAGAGGTCCTGGACGAGGTCGGGCTCGCCGCCGATGCGCGGCGCCGCGTCAAGACCTTTTCGACCGGCATGGTCCAGCGCCTCGGGCTCGCGGCCGCGCTGATCGGAGACCCCCGCACCCTGGTGCTTGACGAGCCCGCGAACGGCCTCGACCCCGACGGTATCCGGTGGCTGCGGCGTTTCCTGCGCGGCTTCGCCGATGCCGGAGGCAGCGTATTGATCTCGAGTCATCAACTCGCCGAGCTCGAACACATCGCCGACGAGGTCGTTGTGCTCAAGCGCACCGTCCTGTACGACGGGCCGCTGGGCGAGCTCGTGCGCGGCGACGGCGATTCCCTCGAAGACCGCTACTTCGACCTCGTCGAAGGAGAACGGGCATGAGGGCCGCGGTTCGCGCCGAGATGCTCCGGGCGCATAGCGGGTTCAGCACGATGGCGGTGGTCGTGTTGGCCCTATTCATCCCGGTGATCGTGCTCACGAGCGACGACACGCTCGGCAAGATGAACGTCCTCGATGCGCGCCGTGCGACGCTGCTCGTGGTCGCTCCGCTCGCGTGGTCGTTCGTCGCCGCCGCATTCGCCGGGTCGTTCTCGGTCACCCGCGAGTACTACTACGGCTCGATGAGTCGATCGGCGACGCAGGTCGGGTTCGCCCGCTTGTTCGCGGGCAAAGCCCTCGCCGCCATGGTGACCGGGCTCGTGCTCACGGCGGGTCTCGCTATGGTCTGGGCCGGTGTCGTCGTCGCCGTGCTCGGGGTGAACGGCCTGACTCCCGTCTTCTCGAGCGGGGTCATCCGTACGCTCGTCGGGGCGCTGCTAGGCGCCGTGGCCCGCGCCCTTCTCGGCACCGCGGTGGGGTGGATCGCGGGCAATTACTATGCAGCGGCCGCCGTTGTGCTGGCCGGTCCAACGGCCCTCGAGCTGGCGTTGTTGGGCACGGCGCCCGATATGGCGCGCTTTCTTCCCGGGCTGTCGCTAGCCGCGCTCGCCGACCCGCAGAACCATCTCAATCTTTTGCCGGCTGTGGCGGCCGTTCTCGTGGCCACGGCCTGGACGGTACTTCTCTCGGCGCTGGCCTGGATTGTCGGACGACGGAGGCTGACGTGACCGACGATCGCTCGCGCGACCCACGCGCGAAGGGAATCAACCGTCAGGGCAAGAGCGTCGAGCACGGGGTGCCGGCGGGGGACGGACGCGGCGGCGGGACGAGTCAGTGGGCGAGGGCGGCCGCAGCCCGTCGATCATCGGTGCCGGTGTTCGCTCAAGCGATCGCTGCCCAGGCTCGCGGCGCGGTCGCCGACATGACGTTGCTCGGTGTCACCGTCTCGGCCCTGCTGCTGTCGCTGTCGCTCGCGGCCGGGGTTCCGTCCGACCTCGGTACCGCTTCGGCGGCCGAGAAAGAGCTTGCCGTCGTTCCCCTGTCGGCTGTCGTGGCTGTGTACGCGGCCGTGATGGCCACGATCTACGGGTCGTTCCGCTACACAATCGACCTGCGTGTGGGCGTCGTCGCCCAGCGCGCCACGCTTCAGCCGCGCGGGGCCGCCATCGCCGCGCGAGTGCCGTTCACTGCGCTCGGGGGCGCGGTCGTCGCTGGACTCGCCCTAGCCGGCGGTCGTGTCGCTCTGGCGCCTGTCCTCGGCACGACGGGCCTCGGACCGGGCGTTGTGGCGGGGACGCTTGTCGTCGGCGCCGTCGCGGCGCTGTGGGGACTCGGCGTGGGGCTGCTGGTGAGGGCTCACCTTTTCGCCCTGTTCGTCGCTCCGCTTAGTCTCAGCGTGGCCCTCTTCGTCGGCGCCATGTGGCCGGAGCCAGCGGGATGGATGCCGCTGCCGGCTATGCTCCGCGCTGTCGGTTTCGACCTCGCCTCGCTCGGGATCGTTCCCGCGGCATCCGGTCACATATTAGAACCAGCGGTCTCCACTGCGATTACGGCGACGTGGACGAGCGCTACGCTGGGGGCCGGGATCGTGTCGTTCTTGCGCCGCGATCTGGCCTGATCGCTTCGCCTGTCCGTTCAGACGCTGGCGCGCGCGATGACCTCGCCGTACTCGGTCTCGCCGACGGGCTCGAATCCCACGCGCTGGAAGAAGGCCTCGGGGCCGCCGACGCCGGGTTCGTAGATGACGTCGACGTGATCCATCCCACGCCCGCGCGCCTCTTCGAGGACGGCCGAGATGGCGTAGCTGCCGACGCCGCGGCCCTGCTCGTCGGCGTCGACGTTGATGCGCCACAGCACGGAGCGGAAGTGCTCCTCGTGGGCCTCGGGGTCGAAGTTGGCGCTGACGAAGCCGACGACCTCGTCGCCGTCGAGCACCACGCGCTGCCACGACGTCTGGGGATCGCTCACCGTCGCGGCGATGCCGTAGCTGACGGGAGCGAGGAACTGCTCCTGCCCGGGCTTGAGCGACAGGGTGTTCACGGCCACGATCGTGGCGGCGGACAGTTCGACGAGACGCAGGTCAGCCATGCGCCCAGGCTAGCGGCACCGCGCCCCAGTCCCAAGATCGCATGCCGCCGCATGGGAACCTGCGACGAAACAGAGGGGTTGCGGGTACCCCCGGGAATAGCCTTATCGGATGCATGGGACGACGGCATAGTGCGGGGAAGTATCAACCCGGGCGAGGCGTCTCGCGCCGCCGGAACGGCGCGGAGGAATGCCCTGCGCCTCGGGGTGCGACGGGCGCCCCGGGTGGGCGAGGTGGAGCAGCTCGAGGCCGACCTGGCCACCGGGTGGCCCGGATGAGCGCCGCCGCGCGCGCGGTCCCGCTCTGGCGCGAGTCGCTCGTCGGGGGCCACAAGATCCGCGCCGCGTGCCGTTTCACGGTCCCGCCCTCCGAGGCGACGGCCGGCATCGTCGCGGTGGGCGAGCTTCTCGGCCGGGCGGGTTTCACCCGCGCCGACGCGCCCGACGGCGTCATCGTCCTCCGCCGCGGGAGCGCCGTGGGCGACACGATCCTCAACGGCACGGGACTGTCGCTCCTCACCTCCCGTCTGGGCCCGCTGTCGCTGGAAGCCGTGGTCGTCGTCGAGGCGACGCCGCGCGACGATCTCACCGAGATCGTGGTGTCGATGGTCCTCGGCGACGAGTTGGCTCCGACCGTGGCCGTGGCCGTCGACGCGGTCATCGACGGCCTGGTCGCCCGCGGCGTCGCCGTCGGCGGCGCCGGCTGGGGCAGGGCGGTGGATCTGCCCGCCGAGAGCCTGGGCAATCCCAAGACCGCTCGCGAGCACGGCCTGCGCCGCTGACCGGCGCAGCGCGGGTCGGGGCAGGGCGCGGATGCCGGGAACTATCTCGACATCAAGAGACTTTGCCGCGGTGCGATAGGCTGAAACACAACCCTGGCCGCCTCTACGGAGAGATCTGACGTGCCCGATTCCACCATCATTTACACGTACACCGACGAGGCGCCGGCTCTTGCCACGGCGTCGTTCCTGCCCATCGTGCAGGCCGTCACGAAGCAGGCGGGCGTCGACGTCGAGACCCGCGACATCTCGCTCGCCGGCCGCATCCTCGCCGCCTTCCCGCAGCGCCTGACCCCCGAGCAGCAGGTGGGCGACGCCCTCGCCGAGCTCGGCGGACTCGCCACGCTGCCCGAGGCGAACATCATCAAGCTGCCGAACATCTCGGCATCCATCCCGCAGTTGAAGGCGGCCATCGCCGAGCTGCAGGCGCAGGGATACGACATCCCCGACTACCCCGACGAGGCGTCGAGCGTCGAAGACAAAGACGTGCGCGCCCGCTACGACCGCATCAAGGGTTCCGCCGTGAACCCCGTGCTGCGCGAAGGCAACAGCGACCGCCGTGCCCCGCTCGCCGTGAAGAACTACGCCAAGAAGCACCCGCACCGCAACAAGGCGTTCAGCGCGGGCTCGAAGACGCGCGTCGCCACCCTCGGGCACGACGACTTCCGCTCGAACGAGAAGTCGGTCGTGCTGGCCGACGACGACGTGCTGACGATCCAGCACGTGGCGGCCGACGGCACCACCACGACGCTCAAGGAGGGCCTCAAGGTCCTCCAGGGCGAGATCGTGGATTCCACGTTCCTCTCGGCCGCGGCGCTCGACGCGTTCCTCGCCGACACGTTGGCCGAGGCGAAGGCCGACGACGTGCTCTACTCGGTGCACCTCAAGGCCACGATGATGAAGGTCAGCGACCCGATCATCTTCGGTCACGTCGTGAAAGCCTTCTTCGCCGACGTGTTCGACCGCCACGGCGACGCCCTCGCGGCCGCCGGTCTCACGCCGAACGACGGCCTGGGCTCGATCCTCGCCGGTCTGTCGAACGTCGACGGCGGCGACGCGATCGCGGCCGAGATCCGCGACGCGCTCGCGAACGGCCCGCGGCTGTCGTACGTCAACAGCGACAAGGGCACCACCAACCTGCACGTGCCCTCCGACGTCATCGTGGATGCCTCGATGCCGGCGCTCGTGCGCAACGGCGGCAAGCTGTGGGGCGTCGACGGGGGAGAAGACGACACCCTCGCCGTCATCCCCGACTCGTCCTACGCCGGTGTGTACCAGGCGACCATCGAGGACGTCATCGCGAACGGCCCGCTGGATCCCGCCACCATCGGCTCGGTGCCCAACGTGGGTCTCATGGCCCAGGCCGCCGAAGAATACGGCAGCCACGACAAGACGTTCGAGATCGCGGCCCCCGGCCGCGTGCAGGTCGTCGCCTCGAACGGCGACGTGCTGCTCGAGCACGAGGTCGAGACGGGCGACATCTGGCGCGCTACCCAGACCAAAGACGTCGCCGTGCGCGACTGGGTGAAGCTCGCCGTCACCCGTGCCCGCGCCGCGGGTGTTCCGGCCGTGTTCTGGCTCGACGAGAGCCGCGCGCACGACAAGAACCTCATCGCCAAGGTGCACGAGTATCTCGCCGACCACGACACCGAGGGCCTCACCATCGAGATCCTCGAGCCGGCCGAGGCCACGCGCTACTCGCTCGAGCGCATCCGCCGCGGCGAGGACACCATCTCGGTGACCGGCAACGTGCTGCGCGACTACCTCACCGACCTGTTCCCGATCCTCGAGGTCGGAACCAGCGCCAAGATGCTCTCGATCGTGCCGCTGCTCGCCGGCGGCGAACTGTTCGAGACGGGCGCCGGCGGTTCGGCCCCGAAGCACGTGCAGCAGCTGCTCGAAGAGGACTACCTGCGCTGGGACTCGCTGGGCGAGTTCTTCGCGCTGGCCGCCTCGCTGGAGCACCTCGCCGACACGACGGGCAACGAGAAGGCCCGCGTGCTCGCGCAGACGCTCGACGCCGCGACCGGCACGTTCCTCGAGAACGACAAGTCGCCCGGCCGCGCGCTCGGCACCATCGACAACCGCGGCAGCCACTTCTACCTCGCCCTGTACTGGGCGCAGGAGCTGGCCCAGCAGTCGACCGACGCCGAACTGGCCGGGGTCTTCGCCCCGGTGGCCGAGAAGCTGGCCGCCGAGGAAGAGACCATCGTCGCGGAGCTCAACGCGGTGCAGGGCCACACGGCCGAGATCGGCGGCTACTACCGCCCCGACACCGCCCTCGTCGAGAAGATCATGCGTCCATCGGCCACGCTGAACGCGGTGGTCGACGGTCTTCGCTGACACGCTGAAGCGAGAGGGGTGGATGCCGCGGGCATCCGCCCCTCTTCCGTTTCCCGGCGCGGGGCCGAGGTCTGACCGGCTGCGTCGCGTGTGCCTCGTGCACGACCCCGACACACCGGTGTAACCCGCGGGCTGTGTCGCGGTTCGGCGCTGTTCTGCAGGAGTCGTGCGCGGACACGTGCACTCGCGCCGCGGCGGTGACGCGGGCCTGGGAACGACGAAGGGGCGGATGCCATCGGCATCCGCCCCTTCGTCGTTGCGGGCTCAGTAGTGGACCGAGACCTCGGTGCCCTTGTACGCCCAGTCGTAGAGCTCCTTGGCGTTGTTCACCGTGAGGTTGACGCAGCCGTGGCTCATGGGGGTGCCGAAGTTGTTGTGCCAGTACGTGCCGTGGAAGGCCTCGTCGCCGTTGAAGTACGCGACCCAGGGGACGTCCTTCGTGCACCAGTCGTAGCCGGGAGCGCAGCCCATGTCCTGCATGGAGGTCTTCCAGCCGATGCGGTAGGTGCCCGTGTGGGTCTCCCACCCGCTCTTGCCCGACGACATCGACCAGTTGCGGTAGACCTGACCGTTCTCGTACAGGGTGACCGTCTGCGCGCTGAGGTTCACGTCGATGCGACGCTCGGTCTTCGCGGTCTCGAACGGCGTCTCGGAGACGGCGAGGGAGTACTTGGCGTTGCCGTCGGCGAGCTGAGCGGCGAAAGCGGCGGCCACGCCGGCGGTGTCGCCCAGGGCACGACCGGTCTGACCCTCGGTGAGCGTCTTGATGACCTCTCCACCGCTGTCGACGATCACGTCGGCGTTCACGGCTCCGCGGTCGACGGCGCCGGGAAGACCGGCGACGGCCTGCTCGATGGCGGAGGTGTCGGCCGAGATGGCGAAGTCGCCCTTGCCGTCGGGGGTGACGGTGAGCCACGAGGCGGCGGTGGCGCGATCGACGGTGACGGTGCGCTCGTCGCCGACGTAGAAGCCGGCGGTGTCGAGCACGCCGTTGAGCGTGGCGACGGCCGCGTCGGCCTCTTCGGTGCTGACGGGGGCTTCGACCGGCACGAGCGCCGCGTCGACCGTGGTCGCGGGGGTGCCGGAGTCGAAGGCCGACTGCAGGGCGGCGGTGACGGCGGCGACGTCGATGCCCTCGCCCGCCTCGGCGGGGGAGGTGACGTACGTCTGCGAGCCGGCGTCATAGGCGACGGTGGCGTCGACGGGCGCGCGGTAGGTGCCGGGGGCACGGTCGCGCAGGGCCACGGCGGCGGCCGACGGGTCGACGGCGACGGTGACTCCGGTGCCCTGCGGGAACCACGACGAGGGCTTCCACATCGGGTTCTCGGAGAACGCCTTGTCGGCCAGGGCGGCCGCGTCGACCGAGGCACCCAGATCGGCGCCGGTGACGGTGACTTCTCCGGCGGGGCTCTCGACCGTGATGGCCGTCTGCGCCAGTCGCGTCGAGATGGCCTGCGCGGCGGCGCCGGCGGTCAGACCGCCGATCTGCACGCCGGCGACCGAGGCCCCGGGAGCGATGAGCACGAGCGAGGCCGCGATGAGGGCCACGGCCGTCGCGCCGGCGGGAATGCCGATCCACAGGCCGGAGCGGTTCTTGCGCTTCGTGGGCTCGGGCGGAGCCCAGGCGTAGGTCGCGCCGTCGGTGCCGTTTGCGCCGTCGGTCATGTGTCAAACCCCCCAGTAGTCAGTCTTCCCATGGTAAGTGGGTCTGCTGCGCAATCGCCGGGAGCATTATCACGGTCTGGTCACGCCGCAGAAATGCAGGGGGCGATCACGGCGCGAAGACCTTGCCCGGGTTCAGGATGCCGAGCGGGTCGAACACCCGGGCGATGTCGCGCTGCAGCCGCCACTGGTCGTCGCCGAGCTCGTCGGCCAGCCAGCGGCGCTTGAGTACGCCGATGCCGTGCTCGCCGGTGAGCGTTCCGCCCAGGCGCAGGGCCGCGTGGAACAGCTCTTCGGCGGCCTGCCACACCACGGGCGGCACCTCGGGCCCCTCGAAGACGAAGTTGGGGTGCAGGTTGCCGTCGCCCGCGTGCGCGACGGTCGGGATGACCAGGTCGAACCGGCGCTCGATCCGGGCGATCTCGTCGAACATGTCGGGCAGGGCGCTGCGCGGCACCGAGACGTCTTCGATGAGGGCGGTGCCGAGGGTCTCCATCGCGGGGTGCATCGCGCGCCGGACGGCCAGCAGCTCCTCGCCCTCCGCGTCGTCGGCGGCGACGGACACGCGCCCACCCGCGGCCGTCAGCACGTCGGCGATCGCGCGGGCCTCGTCGGCCGCGACCGGTCCGTCGGTCTGGATCGTCAGCTGTGCCGCGCCCGCCGGCGGGGCCGGCAGCGACAGCAGGCGGTGCACGGCGGTGAGGCTCGTGGCATCCATCAGCTCCATGATCGCGGGCTGGAGCGCGGATGCCGTGACCGCGGCCGAGGCGACGGCGGCGGCGCGCACGCCGTCGAAGAGGGCGGTGAGGGTGACGCGCTCGCCCGCGATGAGGCGGCGGAGCTTGAGCGTGGCGCCCACCACGACGCCGAGGGTGCCCTCGGACCCGATCACGAGCGAGGTGAGGTCGAGCCCGGTGACGCCCTTCACGCTGCGGTGCCCCAGGTGCAGCAGACGGCCGTCGGCGAGCACGAGGTCGACCCCCAAGACGGCGTCGCGCACGACGCCGTACTTGGCGCACAGCAGACCGCCCGCGCCCGTGGCGATGTTGCCCCCGACGGTCGAGATGGCCCGGCTGGCCGGGTCGGGCGCCCACCACACGCCGTGCGGTTCGAGCAGCGCGTTGAGCTCGGCGTTGAGGATGCCGGGTTCGACGACGGCGAGAAGGTCGTCGGGGCGCACCTCGACCAGTCGGTCCATGGCGCGCAGCGACAGCGAGATCTCGCCGCCCCCGGTGTTGGCGCCGCCGGCGAGACCCGTGCCGGCGCCCCGCGGGACGACCGGGGTGCCGGTGGCCGAGGCGATGCGCAGCACGGCTTGCACGTCGGCGACGGAGGTCGCCCGCACGACGGCGAGGGGGACGCCCTCGGCCGCGTGGCCGGACTTGTCGGCCCGGGCGGCCTCGAGGGCGGCGGGCGAGGTGTCGACGCGCGCGCCGAGCTCGGCACGGAGCTGCGCGACGACGTCGGCGGTCATGCCAGGCGCCGGCGACCGTTCAGCGCGCCCACCACGACGGCGACGATGGCGAAGACGAGGCCGATCGCGGCCTGGCCCATGCTCCACCACGCCACGGTCGCCGCGGCGTAGACGAACAGCTCGACCAGCGCGCGGATGAACGGGTGCACGGCGAGCACGGCGCGCGGCGAGACGAAGAGGGCCCACACGAGCACGGCGAGGGCGGGTGCGCCGATGCCGACGACGATGTTCCACGGGAACGGCCACGCGAGGAAACCCCAGACGGCCAAGGTCACGAAGGCGAACAGCCCGCACAGCACTCCGACGATCTCGAGCGCCGACGGCCGCGGACGCATGCCGGGAGCGAGAGGCGCCTGGGCGCGGACGTTCGATGAGTCGGTCACCCCCTCATTTTACGTGGGCGCCGGGACGCGGCATCCGGGGTCTCTCGGCATCGAGCGGAGAACGACCCTGTGGAGGACCGGTGGATGCCGGGACACGCGGGGGAGGGGACGCTTTACCCGCTAAAGTGGCACCGTCGCGACTGGCGTTGAGGTGGGCCACCACCGGGGAGCGACCGCTTGGCGGTATTCGACCGTACGCCTGGGTCGATGCGGTATTCACGCGGACTCGACCGAGCCCGCGGCATCCGGAAGCCATCGTCAAGGAGATCGCATGACCGATCAGTACTTCAACGCCCCTCTCTCCGAGGTCGACCCCGAGATCGCCCAGGTGCTCGAGCGCGAGCTCGACCGCCAGCGCAGCTTCCTCGAGATGATCGCCTCCGAGAACTTCGTGCCCGTGTCGGTGCTGCAGTCGCAGGGCTCGGTGCTCACGAACAAGTACGCCGAGGGCTACCCGGGTCGCCGGTACTACGGCGGCTGCGAAGAGGTCGACGTCGCCGAGTCGCTCGCCATCGAGCGCGCCAAGGCCCTCTTCGGCTCCGAGTTCGCCAACGTGCAGCCCCACTCCGGCGCCACCGCGAACGCCGCCGTGCTGCACGCGATCGCCCGCCCCGGCGACACGCTGCTCGGCCTCTCGCTCGACCAGGGCGGCCACCTGACCCACGGCATGAAGATCAACTTCTCGGGCCGTCTGTACGACATCGTCGCCTACGGCGTCGACCCCGAGACCTCGCTCATCGACATGGACGAGGTACGCCGCCTCGCCGTCGAGCACAAGCCCAAGGTCATCATCGCCGGCTGGTCGGCCTACCCCCGTCAGCTCGACTTCGAGGCGTTCCGCGCGATCGCCGACGAGGTGGGCGCGTACCTGTGGGTCGACATGGCGCACTTCGCCGGTCTCGTCGCCGCGGGCGTGCACCCGAACCCCGTGCCGCACGCGCACGTCGTGTCGACCACGGTGCACAAGACGATCGGCGGCCCCCGCTCGGGCCTCATCCTCACCAACGACGCCGATCTCGCCAAGAAGATCAACACCGCGGTCTTCCCCGGCCAGCAGGGTGGTCCGCTCATGCACGTGATCGCCGCCAAGGCGACCGCGTTCAAGCTCGCCATGACGCCCGAGTTCAAGGAGCGCCAAGAGCGCACCCTGCGCGGCGCGTCGATCATCGCCGACCGCCTCACGCAAGACGACGTCATGAATGCCGGCATCGCCGTGCGCTCGGGCGGCACCGACGTGCACCTCGTGCTCGTCGACCTGCGCGACGCCGAGATCGACGGCAAGCAGGCCGAAGACCTGCTGCACGAGATCCACATCACTGTCAACCGCAACGCGGTTCCGAACGACCCGCGTCCGCCGATGGTGACCTCGGGCCTGCGCATCGGCACCCCCGCGCTCGCGACCCGCGGCTTCGGCGACGCCGAGTTCACCGAGGTGGCCGACATCATCGCCCTGGCCCTGCAGCCCGGCGCCGAGCTCGAGGCCCTGCGCGCGCGTGTGGCCGTGCTGGCCGACGCCTTCCCGCTGTACCCCGACCTGAAGCAGTGAGCCGCGGCCGGGACGGCCGCCGCGTCGCGCGGCGGTTCGTCCCGGCACCCGCCCCGCGACGCACGGCGGCGGGGTCGCGGCATCCGCTGCCGCGTTCCTGCGCCGGGTGTGTCGCGACGTCGCGGGTCCGGCATCCCGATGCCTCGACCACCGACCCCCACGCATAAACGCCGTCCATGCGCATAAACGCGCAGAGAGAGTGTTTCTGCGCAGCAAGAGCGTTTATGCGTCCTCGAACACCCCCGCACGACGATGACCGACACCAGGAAGAGGGATGCCATGACGGCGACGATTCTCGACGGCAAGGCCGCTTCGGCGGCGATCAAGGACGAGCTCGCCGAGCGGGTGGCGGCCCTGCGTGAGCGCGGGGTCGTGCCGGGCATCGCGACGGTGCTCGTCGGCGCCGACCCGGCCTCGCAGCTGTACGTGGGGATGAAGCACCGGCAGTCCGAGGCGATCGGCATGAACTCGATCCAGGTGGAGCTGCCCGCCGAGGCCACGCAGGCCGAGGTCGAGGCCGTCATCGACCAGCTCAACGCCGACCCCGCCTGCCACGGGTACATCGTGCAGCTGCCCCTGCCGAAGCACATCGACACCGACGCGATCCTCGAGCGCATCGACCCGGCCAAGGATGCCGACGGCCTGCACCCCACCAACCTCGGTCGCCTGGTGCTGAACGTCAACGCGCCGATCACCACTCCGCTGCCGTGCACGCCGCGCGGGGTCATCGAGCTGCTGCTGCGAGGCGGCTACGACCTGAAGGGCAAAGAGGTCGTCGTCGTCGGCCGCGGCGTCACCATCGGCCGCTCGATCGGGCTGCTGCTGACCCGCCGCGAGATCAACGCGACCGTCACCCTCACCCACACGGGAACAGTCGACCTGGCGAAGCACCTGCGTCAGGCCGACGTGATCGTCGCCGCCGCCGGCGTGAAGCACATCGTGCGCGCCGAAGACGTCAAGCCGGGCGCCGCGGTGCTCGACGTGGGCGTCACCCGCGAGACCGACCCCGAGACGGGCAAGTCGCGCGTCTTCGGTGACGTGCACCCCGACGTGGCCGAGGTCGCCGGGTTCGTCTCGCCGAACCCCGGAGGCGTCGGTCCGATGACCGTGGCGCTGCTCATGACGAACGTCGTCGAGGCCGCGGAGCGTGCCACCGCCCTCTGACGGTGAACCGCTCGGTGCCGCCGGTTGAACACACGGCGCGGCGTACGCAAGAGGCGGGCGCGAAGCCCGGCGACGTGGGATCGTAGAGACATGACTGAGTCAGTGCTGAACGACCTCCTCCGCCGCGTCACCGAGAGCGGTCTGCTCGACGACGCCCAGATCGACGAAGACAGCGTCATCGGCGTGGGGCACCTGGATGCCGCCGGCGTCGAGGTGGAGGTCGACCTCGACCCCGAGCTCGACGACGAGAGCGACTCCGACCTCGACGCGATCATGGTCGCGCTCAAGGACGTGTTGTCGGTGAGCGAGGACCGCTGGCGCGCGATCGTCGAAGAGGTCGCGAGCGACATCGAGGACGCCCTCGACGATGACGAGCTCAGCGCCGACATCGACCTGCGCACCGACCTCGAAGCGATCGGGGTGGGCGTGTTCGCCGACGCCATCATCGTCGTGTTCGCCGGCCAGACGTCGTTCCCCGACGCGCTCGTGCACGTGCAGCTGACCCCCGAGCTCGAGGTCGAAGACATCGAGATCATCGGCGACGACGAAGAAGACGACGAAGAGACCACCGAGGGCTGATCCTCGAGACGACAAGAGGGACCGAGCCGCGCGGCTCGGTCCCTCTTGTCGTTCTGCTCGGGCTGCGGTCAGACGATCGCGGCGCGGAGCGCGGCCGCGGCGGCGCCCACGTCGGGAGCGCTGTAGATCGCGCTGCCGGCGACGGCGACCTGCGCGCCCGACTTCTGCACGTCGGCGATGCTCGCGACGGTGACGCCGCCCGCGACCGAGAACGGCACCCCGGCCGCTTCGCCGTCGCGCAGCAGCGTGCCGAAGGTGAAGCCCTCTTCGGCCTGCTCGTCGAGGCCGGCGTGCATCTCGACGAACTCGGCGCCGAGGGCGATGACCTCCCGCGCGCGGGCGGGCTTGTCGGCCACCCCGATCAGGTCGACGACGACGCCCTTGCCGTGCTTCTTGGCCGCGGTGACCGCGCCGACGATCGTGCTGTCGCCGGCCGAGCCGAGCACGGTGACGAGGTCGGCACCGGCGCCGAAGGCGATGTCGGCTTCGAGCTCACCGGCATCCATCGTCTTCAGGTCGGCGAAGACGATCTTGTCGGGGTGCGCCTTCTTGATCGCGGTGATGGCCGACAGGCCTTCGCTCTTGATGAGCGGCGTGCCCAGCTCGAGGATGTCGACGTGGGGCGCCGCGGCGGCGGCGAGGTCGAGGGCGGCCTCGGTCGTGAGGGTGTCCATGGCGAACTGCAGCTTCATGCGGGTGTCCTTACTTTCTGCGGTGGGGAGGGAGGAATCATTCGAGGTTCGCGTGGCGCGGCCAGAGGTCGTCGGCCGAGAGTCCCGAGCGCTGCCACAGCGCGTCGAAGATCGCATCGCCGACGAGCACGACGGCCTGCTCGAAGAGACCGCCCGCGTACTGCGTCGAGGCGGCTCCCGAGCGGTCGAGCTTGTCCGCGGCGGGAACCACGACGAGCGCGTCGGCGGCGCGGCCGAGCGGCGAATCGGCGGCCGTGGTGATCGCGACGATGCGCGCGCCGACCTCGGTCGCGGTGTCGGCCGCGCGGACGATCCCCGCCGTCGTGCCCGAGCCGCTCGCGGTCAGGAGCGCGTCGCCGGGGCCGATGGCCGGGGTGGTGGTCTCGCCGACGACGTGCACGTCGAGGCCGAGGTGCATGAGGCGCATCGCGGTCATGCGCAGCGCCAGGCCCGAGCGACCGGCGCCGAAGACGAAGACGCGGTCGGCGTCGGTCAGCACGTCGAGGACGCCGTCGAGACCGGCGGGCTCAGTGACGAGACGGTCGACGACCGCGGTCAGCTCGCCGGAGATCCGGGCGAGGGAGTCCGCGATGCGGGCGTCGGATGAGGTCATGCCTCCATGCTCCGCCTCGCCGGGCGTGACCGTCGCCGGTCGATGGCACGGGTCTACCTACCCGAACGGGTAGGTGCCTGCCGGTGGGCTAGGTTAGGCGCGTGAGTGAGTCACCCGAACTGTCGTCGACCGCGTCGCGCGCGCTCGTCATCGAACACGAACGCATCGTCGCCGAACAGGCCGACCGTCACGCGGTGACCCTCGAGTCGATCCTGGCGATCCTGCGGTCGGCGCGACTCGACGATCGCGCCGCCCGTGCCCTGGCCGTCGAGACCGCGGCCGCCGCCCTCGTCGTTCTGCGCACCTCGACCGACCAGCAGCGCAGCGCCCTGCTCGAACCCGTGACCGGCGCGTTCGCGCGGCTGCGCACCGACCTGCGCCCGCTCGTGCGACACGGCGACCTCGACGTGCAGTTCGTCGAGCCGCCCGCGACCGGACGCGCCCTGCCCGGCGAGGTCGCCCACGAGGCGCGGGCCATCGTGCGCAGCGCCGTGCTGGCCCTGCTCGACCGGGGGACGCCCCACCGCGTGCGCATCCAGTGGGATTGCGACGGACTCAACCTGCTGATCGGCATCCGTGACGACGGGGCGGGCACGCTCACCGCCCACGACGATTCGCTCGGACCGATCGTCGAGCGGGTGAGCGCCCTCAACGGGGCGTTCGACGTCGCGTCGACGCCCGGGTGGGGCTCCGAGCTGTCGGTCGTTCTGCCGCTCGATCCGCCGCCGCGGCCCGACTTCCTCGACGAGGCGGTCGACCTCAGCCCCCGCGAGAGCGAGGTGCTCAGCCTGGTCGTCGCGGGTTCGCGCAACCGCGCGATCGCCGAACGTCTGGGGATCAGCGAGAACACGGCGAAGTTCCACGTGTCGAACCTGCTGCGGAAGGCCGGCGTCTCCACGCGTGCGGAGCTGGCGGCGCTGGGGACGGCGCGCGCTCAGTAGCTCTCGCGCAGACCCCCGCGCGGGCTGATGAAGCGCGCGGCCAGGGCTTCCGACGCCCGCGCCAGCAGCGCCACGTCGGCCCCCACCGCGACGAAGTCGGCGCCCGCGTCGAGATAGGCCTCGGCCACCGCCGGGTCGAAGGCGTTCACGCCGACCGGGGTACCGGCATCCCGCGCCGCGGCGAACACCGCGTGCACCGCCGCCACGACCTCGGGGTGCGACTGCTGCCCCAGGAGCCCCATGGACGCCGACAGGTCGGAGGGGCCGACGAAGACGGCATCCACCCCCTCGACGGCGGCGATCTCGGCCGCGGCGGCGACACCCGCGGTGGTCTCGATCTGCACCGTCAGCGACACGTGCTCGGCGGCCTCGGCGAGGTAGCCGTCGATGCGGTTCCAGCGGGCGCTGCGGGCCAGGGCACTGCCCACGCCGCGCACGCCCTGCGGCGGATACCGGGTCGCCGCGACGGCGGCCCGGGCCTCGTCGGCGGACGAGACCATGGGCACGATGAGGCTCTGCGCGCCCACGTCGAGGACGCGTTTGATGGTGACGACGTCGTTCGCGGGCACGCGCACCACGGGGGTGATCGGGTAGGCCGCGACGACCTGCAGCTGCACGAGCACCTGCTCGATCGAGGTCGCCGAGTGCTCCATGTCGATGAGCAGCCAGTCGAGGCCGGAACCGGCGGCCACCTCGGCGACGACGGGATTGCCCGTGCAGAGCCACATGCCGGCGAGCGGACGATCGGATGCCGCCAACGCGGCCCGGAAGGTGGGGGTCAGACGAAGCGGCACGAGATCGTTCCCATCGGTCCGTAATCGCACAGCACGTCGTCGCCGCGCGACACCCACATCGGGCGTGTGAACGATCCTGCCAGGATGATCTCGCCCGCCTCCAGGCGCGCGCCGTGCTGGTGGAACTTGTTGGCGAGCCACGCGACGCCGGTCGCCGGGTGACCGAGGACGCCGGCGGCGACCCCCGTCTCCTCGATCTCGCCGTTGCGGCTCAGCACGCCGGGGACCCAGCGCAGGTCGATCTCGTCGGGGCGTCTGTGCACGTCGCCGAGCACCATCGCGCCGTACGCGGCGTTGTCGCTGATCGTGTCGACGATCGTGCGGCCCTCAAGCTCGATGTGCGAGTTCAGCACCTCGAGCGCGGGCACGGCGTAGTCGATCGCGGCGAGGGCGTCGTCGAGCGTGCAGTCGGGGCCTTCGAGCGGCGCCTTCAGCACGAAGGCGAGCTCGACCTCGATGCGCACGTTCGAGAAGTGGTCGACGGGGATCGCCGCCCCGGAGTGGTGGACGGTGTCGTCGAACATCACGCCGTAGTCGGGCTCGGTGATGCCCGTCGCCTGCTGCATCGCTTTGGACGTCAGGCCGATCTTGCGCCCCACGAGCGTGCGACCCGCGGCGATCTGCGTATCGCGCCAGCGGCCCTGGATCCGATACGAGTCGTCGACCGTGGCATCCGGGTACCTCGCCGTGATGCGCGGGATGACCGCGTGGGCGCGGTCGGCCTCGGCGAGCTCGGCCGCGATGGCGTCGATCTGTGCGTCGGTGAGCATGCTGTCCTTCTTGCGTCGTGCGGACGTCGTCCCGATTGTGGTCAGAGCGCGTCCCTGTTTTTGCGGCGTGGGTCCCACTTTTGGTTGCTTGGAGAGGCCTCAGCCAGCCATAAGTGGGACGAGGTTCGGTGGGGCGGGTCGTGTCCCACTTTGTGCGGGGCGTGTCCCACTTTTGGTTGCTTGGAGAGGCCTCAGCCAGCCATAAGTGGGACGCGGTTCGCGGGGCGCCTGCTAAAGCTGGTTGCCGAGCTTGAACTCGGCGGAGGGAGTGGCGGATGCCGTGTCCTCGGGCGCGCGGGTGTAGCTGAAGCCGTCGGCGCCGATCGTCACGGCCATCTCGGACGAGTCCTCGCGGGCGCGGACCGGCTGCGGGCGGCCGTCGAGGTCGAGCACGAGCGAGCCCTCGGTGTACCACGACGGCACGACGGGGTTCCCCCACCAGTCGCGGCGCTGGTTGTCGTGCACGTCCCACGTGATGACGGGGTTGTCGGGGTCGCCGGTGTAGTAGTCCTGCGTGTAGATCTCGACGCGGTGGCCGTCGGGGTCGCGCAGGTACAGGTAGAACGCGTTCGAGACGCCGTGGCGGCCGGGGCCGCGCTCGATGGCATCCGATCGGCGGAGGGCCCCGAGCTTGTCGCAGATGGCGAGGATGTTGTGCTTCTCGTGGGTCGCGAAGCACACGTGGTGCATACGAGGGCCGTCGCCGCCGGTCAGGGCGGTGTCGTGCACGGTGGGCTTGCGGCGCATCCAGGCGGCGTAGACGACACCCTCTTCGTCTTGGATGTCCTCTGTCACGCGGAAGCCGAGCGACTGCATGAAGTTCACCGCGCGGGGCACGTCGGGGGTGATCTGGTTGAAGTGGTCGAGGCGCACGAGCTCGCCGGGGGAGTGCAGGTCGTAGCGCCACGAGAGGCGTTCCTGGTGCTCGGTGTCGAAGAAGAACTCGTAGGGGAAGCCGAGCGGGTCGACGACCCGCACCGAGTCGCCGATGCCCTTCGTGAAGCCGCCGGGCTCCCGGCGTACGTCGCAGCCGAGCTCCTCGTAGAAGGCGACCGCCGCGTCGAGGTCGTCGGCCGAGCGCACGCGGTACGAGAACGCGGCGACCGCGGCGACCTCGCCCCGACGCAGCACCAGGTTGTGGTGGATGAACTCCTCGGTCGAGCGCAGGTAGATCGCCTCGTCGTCTTCTTCGGTGACGTGCAGGCCCAGCACGTCGACGTAGAAGACCCGGGATGCCGCGAGGTCGGTCACCACGAGTTCCATGTAGGCGCAGCGCAGGATGTCGGGCGCGGGGGAGGAGGGCGTGGGGATGGGGTTCTCGGAGACGATGGGGGCTTCCTGGGTCACCCAGAACCCCGAGGAGGTCTTCTGTTCTTCGGTGTGCTTTGCCATGGTGCGCGTCCTTGCGTATGACGAGTGGGGGATGGGGCGGGGGCGGGGTCAGTGCGCCTTGCCGAAGGTGGGGTTGTGGGCACCGCCGAGCGTGATGTGCACGGCCTGCTGGTCGGTGTAGAAGTCGATCGAGCGGTAGCCGCCCTCGTGTCCGAGGCCCGAGGCCTTCACCCCGCCGAAGGGGGTGCGGAGGTCGCGCACGTTGTTGCTGTTGAGCCACACCATGCCCGCCTCGACGTTCTGCGCGAACAGGTGCGCGCGCTTCAGGTCGTTCGTCCACACGTAGGCGGCCAGCCCGTAGCGGGTGTCGTTCGCGAGCGCGAGAGCCTCGGCATCGGTGTCGAAGGGCGTGATCGCCACGACCGGGCCGAAGATCTCCTCCTGGAAGATCCGCGCATCGGGGGCGACGTCGGCGAACACCGTGGGTCGCACGAAGTTTCCCTCGTCGAACCCCTCGGGGCGGCCGCCGCCGGCGACCAGGCGCCCCTCGGTCTTGCCGAGCTCGACGTACGACATGACCTTGGCGTAGTGCTCGGGGTGCACCAGCGCCCCGACCTCGGTCGCGGGATCGTCGGGGTAGCCGACGCTCACCCGGTCGGCCTGCGCGGCGTAGCGCTCGACGAACTCGTCGTACACGGAGCGCTCGACGAGGATGCGGCTGCCCGCGGTGCAGCGCTCGCCGTTGAGCGAGAAGACGCCGAAGATCGTGGCGTCGATCGCGGCGTCGAGGTCGGCGTCGGCGAACACGATCGCGGGGCTCTTGCCGCCGAGCTCCATCGACAGGCCCTTGAGGAAGGGGGCGGCGTTGGCGAAGATCAGCTGCCCGGTGCTGCTCTCGCCGGTGAACGAGATGAGCGGCACGTCGGGGTGCTTCACGAGCGCGTCGCCGGCGTCTTCGCCGAGCCCGTTGACGAGGTTGAACACGCCCTCGGGAAGGCCGGCCTCCTCGAAGATCCCGGCCCACAGCGACGCCGACAGGGGCGTGAACTCCGCGGGCTTGAGCACCACGGTGTTGCCGGTCGCAAGAGCGGGGCCCAGCTTCCACGACTCGAGCATGAACGGGGTGTTCCATGGGGTGATGAGCCCCGCGACGCCGATCGGCTTGCGGTTGACGTAGTTGAGCTGGCGACCGGGGACCTTGAACGCGTCGTCGGTCTGCGCCACGATCAGGTCGGCGAAGAAGCGGAAGTTCTCGGCCGCCCGCCGCGCCTGGCCGAGGGCCTGGGTGATGGGCAGGCCAGAGTCGAAGCTCTCGAGTTCGGCGAGGCGCTCGTCGCGCGACTCGACGAGGTCGGCGATGCGGTGCAGCACGCGCGAACGTTCGCGCGGCAGCATGCGCGGCCACGGGCCCTCGGTGAAGGCCGTGCGCGCGGCGGCGACGGCGAGGTCGATGTCGGCCTTCTTGCCGGCGGCGGCCGAGACGTAGGTCTGGTTCGTCACCGGGTCGAGCACGTCGAAGGTGTCGCCGTCGACCGAGTCGACGAAGGCGCCCCCGATGTAGTGCTGGATGCGCTCGGGCAGGTCGGCCGGGATGCGGCGGGTCATGGATGCTCCTTCGTTGGAGGGGCGGATGCCGGTGGCATCCGGAATCAGAAAGCGGGAAGGCCGAGCACCTGGTCGGGGTGCTCGTGGATCATGTACGCGTCGAGGGTGGCCGAGCGATGGCGCCGCGACGCCTTCTCGATCTCGGCGAGCGGGGCGCCGGTCTCGATGAGAACGAGGATGTTCTCGTGCTCGCGCACCGATTCGGCGGCGCGTCCGGGCACGAAGCTGAACGTCGAGTCGCGCAGGTGCCCGAGCCGTGCCCACTCGGCCTGCACCAGCTCGAGCATGCGCGGGTTGGCGCACTTCTCGAACAGGATGGCGTGGAACTCCTGGTTCAACGCGGTGAAGGCGCGGGGATCGAAGTGCTCGAGCGTCTCGACCATGAGCTCGTTCACCTGCCGCGCGCGACGCACGTCGTCGGTGGCGAGCGCCCGGGCCGACAGGGCGGTCGCCGCCCCCTCGAGCAGGCTCAGCGCCTGCATGCTGAAGCGGTACGCGGTGTCGTCGACCATCGAGACGCGGGCGCCGACGTTGCGCTCGAACATCACGAGTCCCTCGGCCTCGAGCTGACGGATCGCCTCGCGCACCGGCACGACGCTCATGTCGAGCTCGCCGGCGATCGAGCCGAGGACCAGGCGGTAGCCGGGGGTGAACTCCTGCGACGCGATGCGCTGCTTGATCCACTGGTAGGCCTGCTGCGACTTGCTCTTCGTCGCCGGGGTCGTGACGTCTCTCATGAGCGCCCCTCGCTCTCGTAGCGCGCGCGCCATTCGGCGTTCATCGGGAAGAGCCCGTTCACGGGGTGACCGGATGCCACCTGCTGGGCGACCCACGCGTCTTCGGCCTCTTGCGCGAGGGCGGCGTCGACCACCTCTTCGGCGAGGGCGGGAGGAACGACGATGACGCCGTCGCCGTCGCCGACGAGGATGTCGCCGGGCTCGACGGTGGTGCCGCCGCAGCCGACGGCCACGTCGGTCTCCCACGGCACGTGCCGGCGGCCGAGGACCGCGGGGTGGGGGCCGGCGGTGAACACGGGGATGCCGACCGCGGCCACGGCCTCGGCATCGCGGACGCCGCCGTCGGTGACGATCGCGGCGGCCTTGCGGGCGTGCGCGCGGATCGCGAGGATGTCGCCGAGGGTGCCGGATCCGGTCTCTCCGCGCGCCTCGATGACGATGACCTCGCCCTCTTCCACCGCGTCGAACGCGCGCTTCTGGGCGTTCTGGCCGCCGCCGTGCGAGGCGAAGAGGTCTTCGCGGTGGGGGACGAAGCGCAGGGTGCGGGCCGTGCCCACGAACCGGCTGCCCGGGGTCAGCGCGTGGACGCCGTCGATCGTGACGTCGTTGAGGCCGCGCTTGCGCAGCTGTCCACTGAGGGCCGCGACGGGAACGCGCGAGAGCTTGTCGCGGAGGGCGGCGGTGAGGACGGGGGCGGCGGGGACGAGCCCGGCGGCCTCGGCCGACCCCCACGCCTCGGTGCGCTGGGTGTCGTCCACCGCGGGCAGGGAGCCGAGGGCGGCGTCGAAGGCGCGGTCGCCCTGGACCACCGCGGTGCGGAGCCGGCCGGTCGAGAGGGGGCCGGCATCCACCTGCACCTCGACGACCTGGCCCGGCGTGACCACCGACGAGCCCGCGGGGGTGCCGGTGAGGATGACGTCGCCCGTTTCGAGGGTGAAGTGCTGAGACAGGTCGGCGACGATCTGGGTGAGGGGGAAGAGCACCCCCGCGGTCGAGTCGTCTTGCACGAGCTCGCCGTCGACCCAGGTGCGCAGGCGCAGGGCGGCGGGATCGACGTCGCGGGCGTCGATCAGCGCGGGACCGAGGGGGGTGTAGCCGTCGCCGCCCTTGGAGCGGACGTTCGACCCCTTGTCGTTCGCGCGCAGGTCGTACAGACCGAAGTCGTTCGCGGCGGTGACGGATGCCACGTGCGCCCAGGCGGCATCCGGAGTCACCCATCGGGCGGGCTTGCCGATCACGAGCGCGATCTCGCCCTCGAAGGCGAGGAGTTCGGTGCCGGCGGGGCGCACGATCTCGGATCCGGAGGCGGCGAGCGAGCTCGACGGCTTGAAGAAGTACGACGGGGCGGCCGGGCGGCGGCCGCGCTGGTCAGCGCGGGACGTGTAAGAGAGGTGGACGGCCACGATCTTTCCCGGGCGGCCGCCGAGGGCGGTGAACCGGGGGTCAGCGGTGTCGTTCATGGAGCTCCCTTGCGTCGTATCCGAAATCGTATACGATGACGAACGCCCCAGCAACACCACGCCTCGTCACCGACGACGACGTCCCGGGGCCCGACGATGACGTCTCGAAGGAGTCCCCATGTCCCGCTCTCAGCCGCCGGGCTTCACGCCCACCGGCACGATCTCCACCACGAATGACCGCCGCCGCGTGGTCTTCGCCACCGTTGTCGGCACCACCGTCGAGTGGTACGACTTCTTCCTCTACGCCTCGGCCGCGGGCCTGGTCTTCGGCCAGCTGTTCTTCGCGCCCGCCGGCCCCGGCATCGCGCAGATCCTGGCGTTCCTCACCGTGGGTCTGAGCTTCCTGTTCCGGCCCCTCGGCGCCTTCCTCGCCGGCCACCTCGGCGACAAGTACGGTCGCCGCGTCGTGCTCATGCTGACCCTGATCATGATGGGCGCCTCGACCACGCTCATCGGCGTGCTGCCCACCTACGAGGTGATCGGCGTCGCCGCCCCCGTGCTGCTGATCCTGCTGCGCGTACTGCAGGGCATCTCGGCCGGTGGCGAGTGGGGTGGCGCGGTGCTCATGGCCGTCGAGCACGCCCCCAAGACCAAGCGCAGCCTGTTCGGCGCCTCGCCGCAGCTCGGCGTGCCCCTCGGCCTGCTGCTCGCGAGCGGCATGCTCGGGCTGATGGCCCTGATCGCCCCCGGCGACGCGTTCTTCGCGTGGGGATGGCGCGTGCCGTTCCTGCTGTCGTTCGTGCTGATCCTCGTCGGCTACTACGTGCGCCGGAAGGTCGAGGAGAGCCCGGTGTTCGTCGAACTCGCCGAGCGCAAGGAGCAGACCCGCATGCCGATCGTGCAGCTGTTCCGCAAGCACTCGCTGCTCGTGCTCATCGCCGCGTTCGTCTTCGCCGGCAACAACGCCGTGGGCTACATGACCACCGGTGGGTACATCCAGCGCTACGCGACCAACCCCGACGGTCCCCTCGGTCTCGCGACCGCCGACGTGCTCGGCGCCGTGACCCTGTCGGCGGTGACCTGGCTCATCTTCACGTGGCTCGGCGGGTGGCTGGGCGACAAGATCGGCCGCCGCAAGACGTACATCATCGGATGGATCTCGATGCTCGTGGCGATCGTGGCGCTGTTCCCGCTCGTCAACTCCGGCAGCATCGTGCTGCTGACGGTCGGCCTCATGCTGCTCACGGTCGGCCTCGGCCTGACCTACGGCCCCCAGGCCGCGCTGTACGCCGAGCTGTTCCCGGCATCCATCCGCTTCTCGGGCGTCTCGATCGCCTACGCTCTCGGCGCCATCCTCGGCGGAGCGTTCGCCCCGACCATCGCGACGGCACTCGTGGAGCAGACCGGAACGACCGTGTCGGTGACGGTGTACCTGGCGATCATGGCGGTGCTGGGCCTCGTCGCGACGCTGCTGCTGCGCGACCGCAGCGGCATCCCCCTCGGCCCCGACCACGAGGCCGAGCAGGAGGTCAGCCCGATCCGCGGGCTCTCGCGCGTCTGACCCGGTGAGAGAACGGCCTCGTCGCGCACAGCCGCGGCGGGGCCGTTCGTCGTGCGGGTGCGAGGGAGCGGTCGCCGGATCGCGCAGGGTGCGGCTCACAGCAGCGCCGCCAGGGCCATCAGCGCGGTCGATCCACCCATCGCGGCATGGTGCGCGCGATCCGCGCGTGATCCGCTCAGCGCCCGGTGCGCTGAAGCGACGACGTGCGCGACGGCGAGGGCCACGCAGAGCCACACCAGGGTCGCGGAGCCGACAGTCATCCCGCCGTGGGCGTGGGCGGCGGCGGGGGCGGCGCCCGGGTCGCCGTGCGTGGTCGACGCGATCAGGGCGGCCATGACGACGAGCCCTACAGGGGTGTGGATGCCGTGACCGCCGCGCCCCGAGCGCAGCCGGCGCCCCGCGCTCACGACGAGCGCGACCCCGAGGAGGACGGCCGCCCAGACGATGGGAGGGGCCGCGTGCAGGACGGCGGAATCGATCATCGCGGCGGTCATGAGCGCCGACGTGGCGACCCGCTCTCGACGCTCCGCCGGGGGACCCGATCTCGCGCAGCACGCAGCGATCCCCGAGCAGAAGAGGGCGGCGCCGTGCGTCAGGACCTCCATCGTCATCGCGCGCCCTCGACCCGCGCGCCCTCGACCCGCGCGCCCGACGGCAGAACCGGGGTCCCATGTCGTCGGATTCTGCGCATGACGCGAGCGTAGGAAGAGGGGCGCCCCGGCGACAGGGATGAGGATCGATCGTGCGCGCACAGCACATTCGCGTGCACGGGTGGGCGAGGGGTCGCGACGTCCGTGCGCGGCGGCACGGCTCCTGCGGAATAGCTCTGCTTCTGGCCGGGGACCGTGACGTCAGCGACCGCCGACGCGTCGAGAGGACATCTGCCTCACCCGGAAAAGGTCGAGGGAACCATGTACACCGAGTCGGATGGCATCCGTGAGACCAGGAGGCTCGGACACGCGCGCTCGTCGGCTCCGGCGACGGAGGGTGGGGAGGAACCCGTGAACGTCACGGTCACTCCGTAACAGGTGAAGTACGCCGAGGACTCCCACGGCAGCCGGGCTCGCTGGCCGGGGGGACCGGGGCGCTCTCCCGACGAGAGGAAGACCCGGAAGGCGACCGCGTTCGTGTGCTCCTCGATGTCGTGGATGACCAGAGTGGGTCGGGAGAAGTCCAGGGCGTCCGCCCCCTCCGGGCTGCCATCCCATCGGTCGCCGTCGAGCGCGTCGAGAAGGGCCGTGACTGAGCCGGCCGTCGGTGAGTACAGCGCCCTGTCGAAGGGGTCCTCGACCGATGCCACCTGGCGCCAGAGGACGCCGTCCACGTCGGGGCCGTTCTCGTACTGGTGCCGAGCCCAGAGGTATGAGCCGGCCAAGACGACGGGGCCCATGATCAGGACACCGCACACCACCGTGATCCACCAGACGCGAGGCAACTTTCCCCTCGTCGCGAGGGTGCGCGGTTCGATCACGTGGGTACCCGGCGCATCAGCAGGCCCGCCGCGAGAACGACGACCCCCACGACGAAGATCAACGCTGCCACACCCATCGCGGCGGCGTCGTTCGGGAGCATCGAGCAGCCCGCGGAGGTGTCTTCGTACTCGCAGCTCCGCCACGGCTGGAAGAAGTACAGCACCACCACGGCGCCGCTGATCATCGCGATTGCGGTACCCGAGGCGATCAGGCGCGTTCTGGTCCCCATGCGTCACCACCGTACCGGCGGCCCGCGACGCCGGCGGGCCGGTCCGCCACGGGCGGTCGGCTCCTTGCGGCGTCCGGTCCCTAGATCGCCCGCTCCGGTGTCAGGATGCCGCGGGGATCCAGCGCGGCCTTGATCGCGCGCTGCACGTCGAGGGCCACGGCATCCTGCTGCCAGGGGAGCTCGTGACGCTTGACCGAGCCGATGCCGTGCTCGCCCGAGATGGTGCCGCCGAGCGAGAGCGCCAGGTGCGTGATGTCGTCGATCACCAGCTCCGCGGCGGCGTACTCGGCGGGGCTGTCGCCCGCCTCGACGGTCGGGTGCAGGTTGCCGTCGCCCGCGTGCGCGACGATCGCGATGCGCCGGCCGTGGCGCTGCGCCAGCTCGCCGATGCCGCGGAACACCGTCGCCAGCTGCGAGACCGGCACGCCGACGTCGCACGACACCCGCAGCCCCTGCGCGGTGAGCGCCGGGTTGGCGAGGCGCCGGGCCTCGAGCAGGCTGTCGGAGTCCGAGACCTCGGTCTCGACGGCGCCGTGCGTACGACAGATCGCGGTGATCGCCTCGGCGGCGTCGAGGGCGGTGAGCCCGACGGTCTGACCGACCAGCATGGCCGCGCCGGGGGAGGGGAGGCCGCTCGGGTGGAACGCCTCGATGATCTCGACGCTGCGCGCATCGATCAGCTCGAGCACCTCGGGGGCCGCGGGGCCCGACACGATCGCCGTGACCGCGCGGCCGGCGTCCTCGATGTCGTCGAAGCTCGCGCGGAAGGTGCGGGGCTGCCCCGGCGGCACGGGCTTGAGGCGCACGGTCGCCGCCGTGATCACGCCGAGGGTGCCCTCCGAGCCGCAGAACAGGCTCGTGAGGTCGTAGCCGGTGGTGTTCTTGCGGGTGCGGGCGCCGGTGCGCATGATCCGCCCGTCGGCGAGCACCACCTCGAGGGCGGCCACGACGTCGGTGGTCACGCCGTGGGCGACGCAGCGCAGGCCTCCGGCGTTGGTGGCGATGTTGCCGCCGATCGTCGACCACTGCGCGCTCGCCGGATCGGGCGGGAAGAAGAGGCCGTGCGCGTGGGCGGCGGCATCCAGGTCGGCCGTGACGACGCCCGCCTCGACGTCGGCGAGACGGTTGTCGGCGTCGATCGAGACGATGCGGTCCATCGCCTCCAACGACACCACGAGCCCGCCCGCGTAGGCCACGGCCCCACCGGAGAGCCCGGTGCCCGCGCCGCGGACGGAGACCCGGATGCCGCGGGCGTGCGCCCACGCCAGGGCGGTCGAGACGTCGCCGGTCGAGGTCGCCCGGACCACGGCGATCGGCATGCCCTCGGGTTGTGCGCGCGAGCTGTCGACGGCGTACGCGGCGAGGCTCGCGGGGTCGTCGAGCAGGCGCTCGCCGAGGGCGGCGCGCAGCTCGTCGAGGGCGTCACGCGAGTCATCCGTGCCGCCGCTCGGTGCGTCGAGCCTGTCGCCGGGGTCGCCGGAGCCTCCCGGAGCGGCGAGCCCGACGATGGTCACGAGTTCACCCGGATGATCTCGCGCTGGTACGGCGCGATCACGGTGCCGCTGATGCGCAGGTCGAGCAGCAGGAACGGCCGCTCGGCGGGGTCGCGCCGGGTCCACTCCGCCAGCGCCTCGAGGTCGGCGACCTCGCGCACCACCACTCCCTCGGCGCCGAAGCCGCGCGCGACGGCCGCGAAGTCGACCTCGGGGATGAGCATCGGCTCGCGGGCGAGGCCTTTGAGGCCGTACAGGTTGATCTCGGCGCCGTAGGCGGCGTCGTTCCACACGACGGCGATGCCGTGGCCGGCGGCCGTGCGCACCGCGCTCTCGAGGTCGGCGATGGCCATGAGTCCGCCGCCGTCGCCGGTCGTCAGCACGACGGTGGTGTCGGGGCGCGCCGCGATCGCCCCGGCGACCGAGGGGAAGCCGAGACCGATGGACTGGTATGCGGTGCCGATCATCATGACGCGGTCGGGTGAGGAGACGGGCCAGTACATGTTCGACCAGCCCAGGAAGTGCCCACCGTCCGACACCACGACGCGGTCCTCGGGGAGCAGCTCGCCGATCCGTGCGGCGGCGGAGCGCGGGTCGAGCCGGCCGTCGGGGGCCAGACCCTCGCCGCTCTCCTGCTCGCGCAGCGGCGCCACATCGATGCGGTCGCGCCACCCCGACGACACCGCGCCGCGGGAGCGCAGGCGGTTCCCGATCTCATCGGCCGCCAGCGCGGCATCCGCCCGCACGAACCCGCCCACCTGCGCGTGCGTCGCCGTCGGCGCCACGTCGACCTGGAACACCCGCGTGCCGGGGGCGAAGAGCTCGCCGAAGCGCATCGTGAACTGGTTCAGCCCCGCGCCGAAGACGACGGCCACGTCGGCCTCGCGCACGAGCTCCATCGCGCCCTCGGCGCCGAAGCCCCCCGTGACGCCGAGGTCGTGGGTGGTGTCGGGGAAGATGCCGCGGCCGAGGGCGGTGGATGCCGTGATCGCCCCGGTCAGCGCGGCGAGCTGACCGAGCGCGGGGCCGGCGTCGGCGAGCCAGGCTCCCCGTCCGGCCAGCAGGAAGGGGCGCGCGGCGCCGGCGAGGGCGTCGGCGATGCGGTCGAGTGCGGCGGAGGCCGCGGGTCCCTGCGGGGGCAGGGGGGCGGGGATCGTCACGGTGCCGGCATCCGTCAGCGGCCCCGCTTCGCGCATGACCACGTCGTACGGGATCGCCAGCACGACGGGGACGCGGTACGTGAGGGCGTGCTCGAGGGCGATGAGCACGGTGGCCGAGGCGTCGCGATCGCCGACGGTGTACGTGCGGACCCCGACCGCCGACGCGAGCGCGACCTGGTCGACACCCCAGGGGCGCGGGCCCGACGTGGGCTCGTCGCCGACGACGAGGAGCAGGGGGATGCGCGCCTGGGCCGACTCGGCCAGAGCGGTGAGGGTGTTGGTGAAGCCGGCGCCATAGGTGGCGGTGGCGGCGGCGATGCGCCCCGAGGCGCGATAGTGCGCGTCGGCGGCGACCACTCCGCCGGCCTCGTGCCGCATCGCGGTGAAGGCCGCGTCGGTGTGGCGGTGCAGGGCGTCGAGGAAGTACGCGTTGCCGTTGCCCATCACGCCGAAGACGTGGTCGAGGTGGCGGCCGAGGGTGTGGGCGACGTGCGCGGAGACGATGGGCATGACGAGCCTTTCGCGAAACAGGAACGGGAATGAGCCGTATGTGTCTCGCGCGGTTCTCGCGCTACGTGCCCTTTTTTCGAGCAGCGACGCACGACCTCGTGCGCCTGACGGGAGTGATCATATACGATCCGCGGGCGCTCGGCTCGCTCCGCGCGGCCTCGAGGTGCCGGGCTGAACTAAAGCGCCGAGCGGATCGCGCCGGCCGCAGCCTCGAGTCGCCCCGCGATCGCCGCGTCGTCGAGGTCGGTCGCCACGTGCACGGCGGCGACGGCGGCGGGCTCGCGCCCCTGCACGGCGAGGGGCACCGCCACGGCGCGGAACGTGGGGATCACCTCGTCGTGACTCGTCGCCCAGCCGCGCTCCGCGGCGTCGGCCACCTCCGACGCGAGCCGCGCGTCGACGTCGTCGGGCCACCGGCGCGGGGGGAGCTGCGCGAGGATCGCGCGGCCGGGGGCGCCCCGGGTGACCGGATGCCGTGACCCGGGCCGCTGTGCCACGGCGGTGACCGTGTGCCGGGGCTCGACGCTGACGAGGGTCACGCATTCGTCGTGGTCGAGCACGACGAGGAAGCACGTCATGCCCAGGTCGTTCGCCGCGGCGGTGAGTTCGGGCAGGGCCTCGGCCTGCAGGTCGGCGGCGACGCCCGCGGCGAGGGCCGCCAGGCCCGTTCCCAGGCGCACCGCGCCCGCGGCATCCCGAGAGACGAGCCCGTGGTCTTCGAGCGTGCGCAGCAGTCGGTACGTCACCGAGCGGTGCAGATCGACGCGTTCCGCGAGCTCGTCGATGGTGAGGGGTCGGCGAGCATCGGCGAGCTCTTCGAGCAGGCGGATGCCGCGACTCAGCGTCTGCGAGGCGGGGGAGGAGTCTTGCCGTGGGGGCATGGAGCGGCTAACCTCTCGTTCGATAGCAGAACGCTGCGTTCGAATATAGAACACAAACGGATCTGCCCGCAAGCATCGCGAGGTCGCGGTGCCCCCGACACCGACGTCAGGAGTCTCATGCAGTTCCACCACCACGGTTACGTCTCGGGCGACCCGCGCGTGCAGAACGCCACCGGCACGGGCCTCGACCGCCCGGCGGAGCTCCCCGACGAGGTCGACGTGCTCATCGTCGGCTCGGGTCCCGCCGGCATGCTGCTCGCGGCCCAGATGTCGCAGTTCCCCCAGGTCACGACGCGCCTCATCGAGAAGCGCGAGGGGCGCCTGCCGCTCGGCCAGGCCGACGGCATCCAACCCCGCAGCGTCGAGACGTTCCAGGCGTTCGGCTTCGCCGACCGCATCACCGCCGAGGCGTACAACATCGGCTGGATGAACTTCTGGGCCCCCGACCCCGAGAATCCCGACCGGATCGTGCGCACGACCCGCACCGAGGACTACGGGCTCAAGATCAGCGAGTTCCCCCACCTCATCGTGAACCAGGCGCGCGTGCTCGACTACTTCGCCGAGGCCGCCGCCCAGGGCCCCGCGCGCATCGCGCCCGACTACGGCGTGGAGTTCGTCGGCCTCACGGTCGGCGAGGGCGCGTACCCGGTCGAGGTGACGGTGCGAGACGCCACGGGGGAGCGCACCATCCACGCCAAGTACGTCGCCGGGTGCGACGGTGCCCGCAGTGGCGTGCGCCAGGCCATCGGCCGCCCGCACGTGGGCGCGGCGGCGAAGCACGCCTGGGGCGTCATGGACGTGCTGGTCGAGACCGACTTCCCCGACTGGCGCATCAAGTGCGCGATCAACGCCGCCGCTGGCAACATCCTGCACATCCCGCGCGAGGGCGGATACCTCAGCCGCATGTACATCGACCTCGGCGAGGTCGCCGCCGACGACGATCACCGGGTGCGCCAGACGCCGATCGACGAGGTGATCGCGCGGGCGAACGCCATCCTGCACCCGTACACGATCGACGTGAAACAGGTCGCGTGGAGCAGCGTCTACGAGGTGGGGCACCGGGTGACCGACCGCTTCGTCGACGACGCCGAGACCCCCCGCGTCTTCCTCACCGGCGACGCCTGTCACACGCACAGTGCCAAGGCCGGCCAGGGCATGAACGTCTCGATGCAGGACGGCTTCAACCTCGGCTGGAAGCTCGGGCACGTGCTCACCGGACTCGCGCCCGCGGAGCTGCTGCGCACGTACAACGACGAGCGGCACCCCGTCGCCCAGCAGCTGATCGACTTCGACCGGGAGTGGTCTTCGCTCATGGCGCGCAAGCCCGGCGAGATCACCGACGCCGACGAGCTCGCGACCTACTACCTGGCGACGGCGGAGTTCCCCTCCGGCTTCGGCACGCGCTACGCCCCGTCGCGGATCGTCGCGTCCGAGGCGGCCGAGCAGCTGGCATCCGGGTTCCCCGTCGGTCGGCGCTTCCACAGCGTCGAGGTCGTGCGGGTGTGCGACGGCAACGCCGTGCACCTCGGCCATCACGCGAAGGCCGACGGGCGCTGGCGGATCTACGCCTTCGCGGATGCCGACGGCTCGGCGCTGCGCGACTGGGCCGAGGCCGCGCGCCCGATCGTGGACCGCTTCACCCCCGACGGCGCCGACCTCGACGCGGTGTTCGACGTGAAGGTCGTCTACCCCGGCCGCTGGGAGGACGTGACCGAGGTGCCCTCGCTGTTCCGTCCGCAGTCCGGGCCGCTGGGCCTGACCGACCTCGAGAAGGTGTTCGCCGCCGCGCCCTCGGCGTGGACGAGCGCCGACATCTTCGCCGAGCGGGGAATCGGGGCCGAGGGGGCCGTCGTGGTCGTGCGTCCCGACCAGTACGTGGCGCACGCTCTACCGCTGTCGGCGCCCGAGGGCCTGGAGCGGTTCCTCGAGCGGGCGCTCCTGGCCCCGGACCCCGCGTCTGCACCCCCTCTCGCATAAACGCCGTTCCTGCGCGGAAACGCGTCGGCTGAGCGTTTCTGCGCACGAATGGCGTTTATGCGTGGCGGCCGACGCCCCGGCGGTGGTCGGCGGCCCACCGCCCGACAACACCGAGCCTCCACCGCGGCCATGGCAACACCCTGTTTGTACACGACGTATATCGGCCCCGCCCCGCGGGCTGAGCAGAATGGCGGGGAACCCCGCCCCGATCCAGGAGGACCCATGACCGATTCACGCGAGAGCGAGCTGCTGGCATCCGTACCCACCGGTCTGCTGATCGGCGGCGAATGGCGCGCGGCCACCGGCGGCGAGACCGTCGCCGTGAACGACCCCGCCACGGGCGAGGTCATCCGCGAGATCGCCGACGCCACCGTCGACGACGGGATCGCGGCGATGGATGCCGCGGCCGACGCCTTCCCGTCCTGGGCGGCGACCCCCGCGCGCGAGCGGGCCGAGATCCTGCGCCGCGCCTTCGACCTGCTGCAGGAGCGCAAGGAGGACATCGCGCTGCTGATGACGCTCGAGATGGGCAAGCCCCTCGCCGAGGCGCGCGGTGAGGTCGCCTACGGCGGGGAGTTCCTGCGCTGGTTCAGCGAGGTCACCGCGCACACGCAGGGTCGGTACGGCGCCAACCCCGAGGGCACCGGCCGCATGATCGTGTCGCAGCACCCCGTGGGCCCCTGCTACCTGATCACCCCCTGGAACTTCCCCCTCGCGATGGCGACCCGCAAGATCGCGCCCGCGCTCGCCGCCGGCTGCACGATCGTCATCAAGCCGGCGACCCTCACGCCGCTCACGACGCTCTTCTTCGCGCAGATCCTGCAGGATGCCGGACTGCCGGCGGGCGTGGTCAACGTGATCACCACGACGAACACCGGCCCGGTCTCGGAGCGCATCATCTCGGACCCGCGCCTGCGCAAACTCTCGTTCACCGGCTCCACGCCCGTCGGAGTGAAGCTGCTGCAGCAGGCTGCTCCCGGTGTGCTCCGCACCTCGATGGAGCTCGGCGGCAACGCGCCCTTCGTCGTCTTCGACGACGCCGACCTCGACAAGGCGGTCGAGGGGGCGATGCTCGCGAAGTTCCGCAACATCGGTCAGGCGTGCACGGCCGCCAACCGCTTCATCGTGCAGCGCAGCGTCGTCGAGGAGTTCTCGCGCCGCGTGACCGAGCGCGTGCAGGGCCTCACGATCGGCCGCGGCACCGACGAGGGAGTGCAGATCGGACCCCTGATCGACGACCGCGCCGTCGACAAGGCGCGCACCCTGGTGGGCGATGCCGTCGAGCGCGGCGCCACGGTCACCACGGGTGGGTCGCCCATCGACGGCCTCGGCACGTTCTTCGAGCCCACCGTCGTCACCGACGTGCAGCCGGGCAGTGACATCCTGCGCGAGGAGATCTTCGGCCCCGTGCTCGCGATCGTCCCCTTCGACGACGAGGACGACGCGGTGCGCATCGCCAACGACACCGAGTACGGCCTCGTCTCGTACGTCTTCACCGAGTCGCTCGCGCGCGGCCAGCGCATGATCGACCGCCTCGAGACCGGGATGATGGGCCTCAACGTCGGCGTCGTCTCCAACGCCGCCGCCCCCTTCGGCGGGTGGAAGCAGTCGGGCCTCGGCCGCGAGGGCGGCGACGAGGGCATCCACGAGTACCTGCAGACGAAGTACACGCTCACGGCGAACCCCTACGCCTGATCGGCCGAGCCGAGAACACCGGATGCCACGACCCGGCGCCCCACGAGGGCCGGGGTCGTGGCATCCGTCGTCCTGCCCCTCTCCGACGCGGGCCGAACTCCTGAGTTTCTGCCGGCGTCGGCCGGGCGGGCCAGTCGTGGGCGCGTTGTGAGGCGGGCGGGCGTCGATTTCTCAGGAGTTCGGCCCGGGCCGCCGGGCGCGCGCGTCAGGCGCCGGCGGCGCGGACGCCGGCGGCGCGGACAGATGACGGCGTCTGTGCGAACTCGCGCTTGAACGCGCGGGTGAAGCTGTCGATGTCGAGGAAGCCGCTGCGCCGCGCGGCCTCGCTCACGCTCGCGCCACCGGCCAACAGCGACCGGCTGCGCCGCAGGCGGCAGCTGCGGATGAACGCCGCCGGGGACTCGCCCTCGGTGGCGAACAGTTTCTGCAACGTGCGCACGGCGATGTGGAAGTGGGTGGCCACCCGTTCGGGCGTGAGATCGGGATCGGCCGCGTTCTCGTCGATCCAGAGTCGGATCCCCTCGGCGAGGAGCCGGGGGTCGGTTGCGGGCGTGCGGGTGTCGCGCCCGCGGACGACCGCGCGGAGGAGCCCGACGAGCGCCTCGCCGATCTCCTCCGCCTCATCGTCTCCGGGCTGCTCGATGGACGCGGCGAGCATCGTGAGGGAGCGCAGCTGCGCCGAGTCCGGCAGCTCCACGGCGGTCAGCCCCGCGAAGGTGTGCCCGGTGCGGGTGAGCGTGCGACGGGGGAGCTGCAGCACCACTTCGCTCATCGCCCCGGGGAACGACAGGGCGTAGGGCGAAGCCGCGTCGTACATCACTGCCGATCCGCACCCGAGCTCGGCGGTGCGCTCGTGCTGACGGATCGATCCCCGCCCGCGGCGGTGCAACGAGATGAGCACGTCGTCGCGAGACTGGCTGCGGATGAGGTCCTGATCGCGGAACACCGTCGATGCCTCGCTGACCACCCGGGTCACCCGCACGGCGGGTCCGAGCCTGACCTGCGAGAGGCTGGCGCGGAAGGCCGGTGCCGCCGTGTGCACCCGCAGGGGGACGAAGGCCCCGCTGCACGCGCGCGTCCACTCCGCGACGGAGGAGACGGCCACAGGCGACATGCGGGGATGATACGCCCGGGGCCGCCTCGCCCGCGCGCCGTCGGGTGCGGGCGCCGGACATCGTGCGCGGATCGCCGGATGCCGCGACGCGCCCCGGCACCGGGGCGTGCAACGCCGGGCGGTGTGCGCGCGAAGCCGGGTGCGCGCGCGGCACCCCCTCCTAACGTGTGGGCACCGCGGGGTATCCGACCCCGCTCACCCGAAGGAGTCGTCATGCCCGACTACCGCAAGAGCTTCCGCGCCGCCGCCGTCCAGGCCGAACCCGTCTGGAACGACGTCGACGGGGGCATCGACAAGCTGGAGTCCTACGCCCGCGACGCCCGGGCCGGCGGAGCCGACATCGTCGCGTTCCCCGAGGTGTGGATCCCCGGCTACCCGTGGTTCCTGTGGTTGGACTCCGTGGCGTGGCAGTCGCAGTTCGTCGTGCCGTACGCCGCCAACTCGATCGAGATCGGCAGCCCCGAGTGGCAGCGGCTCGAGGGCATCGCCCGTTCGGTGGGCATCTCCCTCGCATTCGGCTTCAGCGAGCGCGCGGGCGGTTCGCTGTACATGGGGCAGGCGGTGATCGGCGCCGACGGCCGCACCCTCAACACCCGGCGCAAGCTCAAGCCGACGCACGTCGAGCGCACGCAGTTCGGCGACGGCGACGGCTCCGACGTCGTGGTGGTCGACACCCCCGTCGGCCGCGTCGGTTCGCTCAACTGCTGGGAGCACCTGCAGCCCTTGACCAAGTACGCGATGTTCTCGCAGGACGAGCAGTTGCACGTCGCCGCGTGGCCGAGCTTCTCGATCTTCGGCGGTGCGGTCAACGCCCTCGGACCCGAGGTGAACATCGGCGCATCGCGGCAGTACGCCGTCGAGGGGCAGGCGTTCGTCCTCGCCCCCTGTGCCACGGTCGGTCCGGCGGCTCAGGGGCTGTTCGCCGACACCGACGCCAAGCGTGCCATGCTCCCGCTCGGCGGCGGCTACGCCCGCATCTTCGGTCCCGACGGCAGCTCGCTCGCCGACCCGCTCGCGCCCGACGAGGAGGGCATCCTCTTCGCCGACATCGACTACGCGGCCATCCTCGCCGCCAAGAACGCCGCCGACCCGGTGGGGCACTACTCCCGGCCCGACGTCTTCACCCTCCACCACCGCGACACGGGCCGGCTGCCCAAGGTCTCGGCATCCGGTCGCGACATCCCGCCCGCGGCGTCGGTCGAGGCCGACGACCTCGTCGGCGTGGAGTGAACACCTGAACTCCGGATGCCACGACCCCGGCACCCCGTGAGGGCCCGGGCTCGTGGCATCCGCCGCCGTCGGCCGGCGCCGATGCACGACTTCGGCAGAATCAACGATCCGGTCCTCGCGCGCACCGATCGCGCGTCGTTGCCGGAATCGTGCGGACGGCCCGCCTCAGCCGTCGGCGTGACGATCGAGGAACGCGAAGACCTCGGCATCGTCGACGCCCGGGAACATGCCGCGGGGGAGCGGCGAGAACATGTACTGGTGCACTCGGGCGCTCGGCCAGGCCTTGCCCTGCCACCGCTCGGCGGCCTCGGCGTCGGGGCGGCGGCAGCACGATTCGTCGGGGCAGCGTGAGATGCCGCGCGTGCTGGTCTCGCGTCCGCGGAACCACCGGGCGTCGTCGAACGGCACGCCCACGGTGATCGAGAAGTCGCCGGCCGAGGTGCTGCCGGTCTGGGTCGAGCACCAGAAGGTTCCGGCCGGGGTGTCGGTGTACTGGTAGTGCTCGGTGGTGCGGTTGTGCTCGTCGAAGGCCGAGCGCGCAGAGAACTTCTTGCACACGATCTGCCCCTCGACCGACCCGGTGACGTCGGTGGGCAGGGGGAGGCCGTCGTTCTCGTACACGCGCGAGATCGCCCCGTCGCCGTCGACGCGCATGAAGTGCAGCCGAATGCCGAGGTGCGCCGTCATGAGGTTCGTCATGCGCATGGCCGCCGCCTCGTGGGTCACCCCGAACGCGTCGCGGAAGTCCTCGACGGCGAGGTTGCGGTCGCGCTTCGCCTGCGAGAGGAAGGCGACCGCGCTCGTCTCGGGCATGAGGCAGCACGCGGCGTAGTAGTTGATCTCGAGACGCTGCTGCAGGAAGTCGGCGTAATCGGTGGGCGGGCGGTGCCCCAGCAGGCGGTGCGCCATCGCCTGCAGAGCCATCGAGCGCAGGCCGTGGCCGCCGGGGATCGAGGCCGGCGGCAGGTACACGCGGCCGTTCTCGAGGTCGGTGACCGAACGGGCCGAGTGCGGCAGGTCGCTGACGTAGATGAGCTCGAAGCCCAGCTGCTCGGCCATGATGCTGACCGTGCGGTGCGTGAGGGCCCCCGTGGTGTGTCCGGCGGCCTTGAGCTGCTTCTCGGCGAGGCGCTCGATCTCGGGCAGGTGGTTGTCGGTGGAGCGCATGCGCAGGCGCAGCTCGGTGTTGGCGCGCCGGGCCTCTTCGGGGCTCGCGATCGTCTCGCGCTCGCGGCGCTGGAGTTCCCGGTGCAGGCCCAGCACGGCCTCGATCGTGTCGTCGCTGGTGCCCTTGGTGACCTTCATCGGGGGGATGCCGAGCTGCCGGAAGAACGGACTGGTCTGCGCCCGGTCGAGCTCGATCTCGAGGGCGGCCCGCCGGTTCGGCGGCTCGTTCGACAGCAGCTCGGCGACGTCGGTCTCGGTCGCGCCCGCGATCTGCTGCAGCAGAGACAGCTTGGGTTCGCGTTTGCCGTTCTCGATGAGACTCAGCTGGCTGCCGGCGACTCCGACCATCGCGCCGAGCTCGTCGAGCGTGTATCCCCGGGCGAGGCGGTGGTGCCGGATGCGATGCCCCAGGGTGGTGAGTTCGAACGACGATGCCATTCCTTGACCATATCGAAAGAATGCCGATTCTTGCTGCTGATTTCGCCGGAAAGAACCCGCACGCACCCGCACCATGGAGGAAGACCACCGATTTCGCTCTCAACCGAGGAGAACGACATGGCACTCGCCGACATCTTCAGCTCCACCCCGCGCAACGCCGCGTCCCCCACCCGCGCCCCTCGTGCCGGTCACGGCGTGCGTCCGGCCGTCGAGGGCCCGGGTCTCGCCGCGCTGACCGCGTGGGTCGACCAGGTCGCCGCCCTCACGCAGCCCGACCGCATCCACTGGGTCGACGGCTCGGCCGCCGAGAACGACGCCCTGCTGCGCGAGATGGTCGACGAGGGCAAGCTCATCAAGCTCAACCCCGAGTGGCGTCCGGGTTCGTACCTGGCCCGCTCGCACCCCGGCGACGTCGCCCGTCTCGAGTCGCGCACCTACATCGCCTCCGAGAGCGAAGAGGATGCCGGGCCCACCAACAACTGGATCGCCCCGGCCGAGATCCGCGAGACGTTGAACGGCGTCTTCGAGGGTTCGATGCGCGGGCGCACGATGTACGTCGTGCCCTTCTCGATGGGCGCGGTCGGCGGCCCCCTCAGCCACATCGGCGTGCAGATCACCGACAGCGCCTACGCCGTGGCATCCATCGGTGTGATGACGCGCGTCGGCACGGCCGTCACCGAGCAGATCGCCGCCGGGGCCCCGTGGGTCAAGACCGTGCACTCGGTCGGAGCGCCGCTCGCCGCCGGTCAGGACGACGTCTCGTGGCCCTGCAACGACGAGAAGTACATCGTGCACTTCCCCGACACCCTCGAGGTGTGGTCGTTCGGCTCGGGCTACGGCGGGAACGCGATCCTCGCGAAGAAGTGCTTCGCCCTGCGCATCGCGTCGGTCATCGGCCGCGACGAGGGCTGGCTCGCCGAGCACATGCTGCTCATCCGCGTGATCGACCCGAAGGGCAAGGCGTACCACGTGGCCGCCGCTTTCCCCTCGGCCTGCGGCAAGACCAACCTCGCCATGCTCCGCCCCACCATCCCCGGCTGGCGCGTCGAGACCCTCGGTGACGACATCACCTGGATCCGTCCGGGAGAAGACGGGCGCCTCTGGGCCATCAACCCCGAGGCCGGCTTCTTCGGCGTCGCACCGGGCACGGGCGAGTCGACCAACGTCACCGCCATCGAGACGCTCTGGGGCAACACGATCTTCACCAACGTCGCGCTCCGCCCCGACGGCGACGTCTGGTGGGAGGGACTGACCGACGAGGCGCCCCCGCACCTCACCGACTGGGAGGGCAACCCCTGGACGCCCGCGTCGGGCCGACCCGCCGCGCACCCCAACTCGCGCTTCACCGTCGGTGCCGCCCAGTGCCCGCAGATCGCCGAGGACTGGGAGGCCCCCCAGGGCGTGCCGCTCGACGTCATCCTGTTCGGCGGCCGACGCGCCACGAACGTGCCGCTGGTGGTCGAGGCCACCGACTGGTCGCACGGTGTCTTCATCGGCTCGACGGTGTCGTCCGAGAAGACGGCCGCGCAGGAGGGCACGGTCGGCGAGCTGCGTCGCGACCCCTTCGCCATGCTCCCGTTCTGCGGCTACAACATGGGCGACTACTTCGGCCACTGGCTCTCCGTCGGCCAGAAGCTGCGTTTCGACCGCGCACCGCGCATCTTCCAGGTCAACTGGTTCCGCAAGGGCGACGACGGACGCTTCCTCTGGCCCGGCTTCGGAGACAACGCCCGCGTGATCGACTGGATCATCCGCCGCGTCGACGGGCAGGTCGACGCCGTCGAGAGCCCCATCGGTCGCCTTCCGCGCATCGAGGATCTGCAGCTGTCGGGTCTCGACCTGCCGGCCGCCGACCTCGACGAGCTGTTCTCGATCGACCGCGCTTCGTGGCTCGCCGAGGCCGACCTCACCGAGGAGTTCTACGACACGTTCGGCAGTCACCTTCCGGCCGCCCTGCGCGCCGAGCTCGCCGCGCTCCGCTACCGCTTGCAGCGCGCCTGAACCTCTGCTCGTCCCGCGCCGCGAGACGAGCCCCGACTCCGATGCCCCTCCCGCTCTTGGCGCGCGCGAGGGGCATCGGCATGTGCGCATGACACGCGCCGCGACGGCGCGTAGAGGCCCGGGTCTCGGCACCGACGGAGCACTCGCGCACCGCGCCGCCGCGCGGGCCGGCTACTCTTCCGGCCGAACCGCCGCCCTCACACCAGCAGCTGGTGCTTCGCCAGATCGCGGTAGAGCGGGGTGGATGCCACCAGCTCGCTGTGCGTGCCCTGTCCGACGACCCGGCCGTTCTCGAGCACCACGATCACGTCGCTGTCGACGACGGTCGACAGGCGATGCGCGATGACCAGCAGCGTGCGGTCGGTGGCGACGGCGTCGATGGCCTCGCGCATGCGCTGCTCGTTCACCCCGTCCAGCGACGAGGTCGATTCGTCGAGCAGCAGCACCGGGGGAGCGGCCAGCAGCGCTCGCGCGATCGCGAGGCGTTGACGCTCGCCGCCCGAGAGCATCACGCCGTCCTCACCGACGGGCGCGTCGACGCCCAGCGGATTGCGCTCGAGCACGTCGCCGAGGTTCACGGCGTGCAGCACGCGCTCGCAGTCGGCGTCGGAGGCCGACGGCGAGGCGAGGCGCAGGTTGTCGGCGATGGTGCCGGCGAGCGTCGGGGCGTCCTGCTCGACGTAGCCGAAGCGGGCGCGCAGGGCGTCGCGTCCCAGGTCGCGGGCGTCCACGCCGTCGACGAGGATCGCTCCGCCGGTGGGGTCGTAGAAGCGCTCGACGAGCGAGAGGATCGTGCTCTTGCCGGCGCCCGACGGGCCCACCAGGGCGACGCGCGCCCCGCGGGGCACGGTGAACGACACGCCTCGCAGCACCTCGCGGTCGGTGTCCTCGACCTCGGTGCCGGCGTCGGCGGTGGCGGAGTCGAGGTGCACCTCGGCGAGCACCGAGCGTGCTTCTCTCGCCGCGGCCTCGCGGGCTTCGACGACGTGGTCGGGGTAGCGGAACCGCACGTCGCGGAACTCGATCGCCGCGGCATCCGCCACCGGCGACGCCCCGGCGGCGCGGTCGCCGTCGTCCTCCAGGGGCAGGTCGAGCACCTCTTGGATACGCCCGAGCGCCCCGAGCGCCTGATTGACCGACGTGATGGCCCCGATCGCCGAGGCGAGAGGTTGCACGAGCAGGAACAGGAAGATCACGAACGTCACGAGGGCTGCCACGTCGATGGCTCCGGATGCCACGCGGAACCCGCCGACGCCGAGCACGACGAGCAGCGACACCTGCAGGGCGATCCCCGCGACGGGCACGATGAGGGCCGACACCTTCGCGATGCGCACGCCCGCGGTGTAAGCCTCGGTGGCCGTCTCGGTGACGGTGGCGGTCTCGCGCTCGGTCGCGCCCGCCGCGCGGATGGTGCGGATCGACCCGACCGCGCGCTCGACGCCCGACGACAGCTCGCCGACCTTCTCTTGCTGCACCGCCGATGCCGCGCGGATGCGCGTGCTCAGCCCGACGACCACCGCGATCGAGGCGCCGATCACGACGACGATGAGTCCGAGCAGCAGCGGGTCGATGAAGGCCATGGCGATGACGGCGCCGACCAGGATGAGGGCGTTGCCCACGGCATCCGCGAGTCCCTGTGTGAGCACCGCGTACAGCAGCGTGGTGTCGGTACCCACGCGCGAGACGAGGTCACCCGTGCGGCGTGCGTCGAACTCGCTGATCGGAAGGCGCAGGATGCGGGCGATCAGCCGCCGCCGGCTCGAGTAGACCACGGCGGTGCCGGTGCGCTGCAGCAGGTAGTGCTGGTAGCCCGAGATGAGCGACGACAGCACCACGAAGCCGATGAGCAGCCAGACCAGCGCCCCGAGGGGCACGGTGTTCTGCACGCGTTGGATGACCTCGCCCACCAGCAGCGGCTGCACCAGGGTGGTGGCGGCGCCGAGCACGCTCAAGACGGCGACGACCACGAGGGTGCGCTTGTGCTCGAGAAGGAAGGGCAGCAGCTGCCGGAACGACGCGCGCGGGCCCTGGGGCACGCGGCGGCCGCGCCGACCGCGCGCGGGAGCGGGAACGGACATGCTCACCTCGGGAAGAAGAAAGGGATGCTTCGACCGTACCTCGCGCCACCGACACCGCTCGGCACCTGGTCTCGCCGGTGTACCAAACTCCTGAGATATCGGCCGCTCCCCCCGCGCACGGGTGCCTCCAGGTCCTGAGGAGTCAGGAACTCAGGAGTACGGCCCGCCCGGCCGCCCCGCAACGACGGATGCCACGAGGCCCAGGCCCCGTGGCATCCGTCGTCCGAAGAACCGGCGATTACGGCGCGGTCGCTCCGGCGGCGATGTTGTCGTCGTAGTCGACGTCCTTGGTCTCGGGCGAGAGCACGAGCGCGATGAGCGTCAGCACACCCATGGCCGAGAGGTAGACGCCGACGAGCCACGGGTTTCCGTCGCCGGCCGCCCACAGGGCGACGGCCACGATCGGTGCCAGGGCCGCGCCGAGGATCGACGAGACGTTGTACGAGATCGCCGAGCCCGTGTACCGCACGTTCGTCGGGAACAGCTCGGGGAGCACGGCGCCCATCGGACCGAAGGTCGCGCCCATGAGCAGGAATCCGACGATGAGGAACGACTGCACGAGCACGCGGGTCAACGCGGGGTCGGCGTGCGGCACGAGGAAGAACGAGAACGTCAGGCCGAACACGATGATCGCGAGCGTCACGCCGATCAGCAGGCGCTTGCGTCCGATGCGGTCGGCGATCGGGCCCGACAGCATCGTGAAGATGCCGAAGAACACCACGCCGATGATCTGCATGATCACGAAGTCGGTGTAGCCGAAGCCCAACCCGGGAACGTAGGCGGCGGCATCGAACGGCGTGCCGGCCTTCTCGGCCGCGGCCTGCGCGCCCTCGAGGGTCGCCTTGGTGCCGTACGACAGCGTGAAGCTCGTCATCAGGTAGAACAGCACGTAGGTCGCCAGCATGATGAACGTGCCGAGGATGAGCTGCTTCCAGTTGCGGCGCAGCGCTTCGCCGAGCGGGAACTTCTTGATCGCGCCGGTCTTCTCGGCCTTGGCGAACGACTCGCTCTCGACGAGGCGCAGACGCACCCACAGGCCCACGATCACCATGACGGCCGAGAAGAGGAACGGCACGCGCCAGCCCCACGCGAGGAACTCGGCCGAGCGCTGCGCGGTGCCATCCGGGTGCGGCAGGGCGAAGTTGATGAAGAGGAACACGCCGTTGGCGATGATGAAGCCGATCGGCGCGCCCAGCTGCGGGAAGGTGCCGAACAGCGCGCGCTTGCCCTTCGGGGCGTTCTCGGTCGCGACCAGCGCCGCACCCGACCACTCGCCGCCGAGGGCGAAGCCCTGGGCGAGGCGCATCACCAGCAGCAGGATGGCCGCCCACACGCCGATGTCGTTGAACGTGGGGAGCAGGCCGATGAGGAAGGTCGCGACACCCATCGTCAGCAGGGATGCCACGAGGGTGGCCTTGCGGCCGAACCGGTCGCCGAAGTGGCCGAACACCACCGCGCCGAGGGGACGCGCGACCATGGCCGCGCCGAAGACGCTGAACGACAGCAGGAGCGACGTGGTCTCGTTGCCGGTGGGGAAGAAGAGGATCGGGAAGACGAGCACCGCCGCGGTGGCATACGCGTAGAAGTCGTAGAACTCGATCGTCGTTCCGATGAGGCTCGCGGTGATGACGCGCGAGCGCGGGTTCGCCGGAGCCGAGGAGGAACGGGTGGAGGGGGAAGAGGTGGTCATGACAGCCTGACGGGAGGGTCGATCGTTCGCGTCCGAGGTGGGGCGCAGCGGTGGCGCGGAACGATCGCGGGGGTGTGCGAGATCGAGCGCGCGGCGGGGGCACCGGGAACGTCCCCGTGTGAGGGGCGTGAGGCGAACCAGTCTATGCGTGCGCTGAGCGTTCGTCGGGTTTCGCCTGGCAATGCGTGCCGCCTGTCGCGCGCTCCGAGCCAGATGACACCGTCACCGGCTCACACCGGGGCGCGGAATGTTCACCGGGGCGTCCGTCGACCGCCCCGGTGCACGTTTCGCGCCCCGAACCCGCGCCCGCCCGCCGCGCCGCGCGTCAGCCGCGCAGCTCCCGCAGAACCAGGGCGGTGCGGATCGCCGCGTCGGCGGCCTCCTCGCCCTTGTCCTCCTTCGAACCTTCGAGCCCGGCCCGATCCAGACCCTGCTGCCCGTCGTCGAGGGTCAGCACGCCGAATCCCACGGGCTTGCCCGCGTCGAGGGCGACGCGGGTGAGGCCGTCGGTCGCCGCCGACGACACGAACTCGAAGTGCGGCGTGCCGCCCCGGATGATCACGCCGAGGGCGACGACGGCGTCCGCGCCCCCCTCGAAGGCGGCCCGGGCGGCGACCGGCAGCTCGAAGGAGCCCGGAACCCGCACGACGCGGTACGTCGCACCGGTGGCATCCAGAACGCGCTTCGCGCCCGCGATCAGGCCGTTCGTGATGACCTCGTGCCAGGTGCCCGCGATGACGACGACGTTCAGGTCCGACGCGTCGATGCCGCCGGTCTCGGGTGCTCCACTGCCGGCCATCAGGCGCTCTCTTCCTTCATGTGCGCGAGGGCGTCGCGCAGGTCGTCCTCGGCGATGATGTGACCCATGCGATCCCGCTTGGTCTCGAGGTACTGGTGGTTGTTGGGACCGACGCCCACGAGCAGGGGGACCTGCTCGACGACGTCGAGGCCGAGGGCGCGCAACTGCGACACCTTATCGGTGTTGTTCGTCAGCAGGCGCACCTTGTCGACACCGAGGTCGGTGAGGATGCCGGCGGCGGCGGCGTAATCGCGGGCGTCGGCGGGCAGGCCGAGCGCGAGGTTGGCGTCGACGGTGTCGAGGCCGCGCTCCTGCAGGTTGTACGCGCGCAGCTTGTTGATGAGGCCGATCCCGCGCCCTTCGTGGCCGCGCATGTAGATGACGATGCCGCCGTCGCGGTCGATCGTGTCGAGGGCGGCGTCGAGCTGCGGGCCGCACTCGCACTTCAGCGAACCGAAGGCTTCACCGGTCAGGCACTCGGAGTGCACCCGCACGAGCGGGGCCGCCTCGGTCAGGTCGCCCGAGACGACGGCGAGGTGGTCGGTCCCGGTGACGCGGTCCTTATAGGCGAGGAAGCGGAACGTGCCGTGCGAGGTGGGCACGTTCGACTCCGCCCGCAAGCTCACCCGGCGCCGCGCGGGAGCGGTGACCGGCAGCGGGTCGGTCTCGTTCAGGTAGCCGATGAGCTGCTCGATGGTGATGACCGGGATGCCGTCGCGCTCGCCGAGCTCGAAGAGTCCGGGCAGGCGCATCATGCTGCCGTCCTCGGCGACGACCTCGGCGATCGCGCCGACCGGCTCGAGGCCCGCGAGGCGCATGAGGTCGACGGCGGCCTCGGTGTGACCGGCGCGCTCGCGCACACCGCCGTCGACGGCCCGCAGCGGCAGCACGTGCCCCGGGCGGATGACGCTGGTCGGCACCGACGCGGGGTCGGCGAGCACGTTGAGCGTGCGCGCGCGGTCCGAGGCGCTGATGCCGGTGGTCACGCCGGAGGCGGCGTCGACGCTCACGGTGTACGCGGTGCCCCGGGCGTCTTCGTTCACCGCCACCATGGGCGGCAGATCCAGGCGGTCGGCCCACTCGCCCGGCATGGGGGCGCAGACGTATCCGCTCGACCAGCGGACGGTCCAGGCGAGGGCCTCGGGGGTCGCGAGCTGGGCCGACAGGATCACGTCGCCCTCGTTCTCGCGGTCCTCATCGTCGGCGACCAGGATCGGTCGGCCCTGACGCAGGGCCTCCAGGGCCTTGGGGATGGTGGACAGGCTCATGCGGAGCCCCTCTCGGTCGATGCGGCGGCAGCCGCGGGATTCTCGGTCGTACGGAAGGCGAGCATGCGCTGCACGTGGCGCGCGAGGATGTCGGTCTCGAGGTTGACGGGCGTGCCGGCCTCGGCGCGGCCCAGCGTCGTCGCCTCGAGCGTCTCGGGGATGAGCGAGACCTCGAGCCACGGGTCGGACTCCGCGGCGTCGCTGACCGCGCTGACGGTGAGCGAGACGCCGTCGATCGCGATGGAGCCCTTGTCGACGACCAGGGGGGCGAGGGGAGCCGGGATGCCGACCCGCACGACGCTCCACTGCGCGCCCGGACGCACCTCGCGCACCACCCCGGTGCCGTCGATATGGCCCTGCACGATGTGACCGCCCAGGCGCCCGTGTGCGGCGGTGGCGCGCTCGAGGTTGACGGCGAGACCGGGGGCGACGCCGGCCAGCGTGGACATGTCGAGCGTCTGCTTCATGACGTCGGCGGTGAACCAGTCGTCGCCCTGGTCGACGACGGTGAGGCACACGCCGCTGACCGAGATCGAGTCGCCGTGGCCGGCATCCGATACCGACAGCGGCGCGCGCAGCGTCAGCCGCACCCCGTCGCCCGAGGGCTCCACGGCGGTGACGGCGCCGATCTCTTCCACGATTCCGGTGAACATCAGGATTGTCCCTCTCGATCAGAGCTGGGGTGGGCGACGATCAGCAGGTCGTCGCCGAGGTTCTGGATGGATGCCACGCTCAACCGCCGGGCGTCGGCGATGGTCGGCACGCCCACGTCGCCGAGCGCGAGGCGCGATCCGCCGAGCAGCACGGGGGCGACGTAGACGAGCAGCTCGTCGGCGAGGCCCGCGCCGACGACCGCGCTCGCGAGCGTCGGACCGCCCTCGACGAACACCCGCTGGACGCCTCGCGCGCCGAGGTCGGCCATCACGGCGGCCACATCGTGGGTCGCGTAGAACAGGGGCTCCCGCGGGTGGCGGCGCACCGCGGCATCCGGGGCCGTTTCGCGTCGTCCGACGATCACGGGCGTGGGCTGCGCGTCGAGCAGCGAACCGTCGTCGGCGCGGGCGGTGAGGGCGGGATCGTCGGCGTGCACGGTGCCGGTTCCGGCGACGATCGCGTCGGCGGCCGCGCGTCGCGCGTGCACGTCTCGCCGGGCGGCGGGGCCGGTGATCCACTGGCTCGTGCCGTCGTCGGCGGCGGCGCGACCGTCGAGGCTCTGCGCCCACTTCACCGTGACGTGCGGGCGGCCGGTGCGCACGAGGGCGGTCCAGTCGTGCACGACGGACTCGGCGGCATCGCGCTCGATCCCGGACTCGACGTCGACGCCCGCCCGGCGCAAGCGATCGGCTCCGCCCGAGGCGGCGTCGGTGGGGTCGTCGAGCGCGTAGACGACGCGGGTCACACCGGCCTCGATGAGGGCGAGCGCGCACGGACCGGTGCGACCGGTGTGATTGCACGGCTCGAGGGTCACCACGGCGGTCGCGCCGCGGGCCGCGCCCGGGGCGAGCTGCGAGAGCGCGTCGACCTCGGCGTGCGCGGTCCCCGCGCCACGATGGAAGCCCTCCGCCAGCACCTCGCCGGCGGGGGAGAGGATCACGGCGCCCACCTGGGGGTTCAGCCCGCGCGGGCCGCGCCGGGCGAGCTGCAGCGCTCGCCTCATGGCGTCGATCTCGACGGCGGATGCCATTGCCTTGTCCTTCCCGCGAAGTCGGGGCAGGGCCAGCGGGAAGGCGTGTCACGCCATCCGTGCTGCCTCCTATCCGGACTAGCGACGGATACCCGTCGCATCACCGTCGGTCCCGGAATTCCACCGGATCGGCCCCACCACCGAGGTGGAGGGGTTCGCGGACTGTCACCGCCGGTTCGGATTCTCACCGACCCCGGAGCACGTTGTTGCTCTTCGAAGTCTAGTCAACGCATCGTTTCGAGGTTCATTCCCGAAACGCAGTGACACGCGACGGGGGCTCGTCCGCGCGTCTACTTGAGCAGCCGCGACAGGCGCCGGTCGGCGAGGAGCTTGCCGCCGGTCTGGCACGTGGCGCAGTACTCGAGCGAGTTGTCGGCGAAGAACACGCTGCGCACCTCGTCGCCGCAGACCGGGCATTCTTCGCCGCGTCGGCCGTGCACGCGCATGCCGCGTCGCTTCGCATCCTTCAGCTGGGCGGGCGGTTTGCCCCGAGCTTCGTGGATCGCCTCGGCCAGGGTCTCGGTCATCGCGGTGAAGAGGCGGTCGACCTCGTCGTCGGTGAGCGTCGCCGCCAGAGCATAAGGAGACATTCTCGCGGCGTGGAGGATCTCGTCGGAGTACGCGTTGCCGACGCCGGCGATGATCGACTGGTCGCGCAGCACGCCCTTGATCTGCGTGCGTCGCCCGGCGATCAGCGCGCCGAAGGCGGCGCGGTCGAAGCCCGCGCCGAGGGGGTCGGGGCCGAGCCGTGCGATGCCCGGAACCTCGTCGGGCGTGCGCACCGCGTACACGGCCAGTGACTTCTTGGTGCCGGCCTCGGTGAGATCGAACCCCGAGCCGTCGTCGAAGCCCACGCGCAGCGCGATCGGCGTCTTGCCGGGCTTGATGATCGTGGTCGGCAGCGCGTCGTACCACCGCAGCCATCCGGCTTTGGCGAGATGGAACACGAGATGGAGCCCGGCATCGGTCGTGACGTCGAGGAACTTGCCGTGACGATCGACGGCGGTGACCGTGAACCCCACCAGCGCGGTGAGCGGGGGGTCGTAGGTCTTCAGCGCGTTGATCGCCGACACGGTGGCTTTGTCGACGCGCAGCCCCGTGATGCGTCCGCGCAGGAACTCGACGAGCCCTTCGACCTCTGGCATCTCCGGCATGGGGCCATCGTGTCACGCACCCCCGACATCGCGGGCGGGTCTTGCGCGCGGGCAGCGCGCCGTGCGGCCGCCCGCCCCCCCCTGTCACCGGCGTCCGGTGACCGCCGCGTCGCTGCCGTCTCGCCGACGCGTGCGGGCGCGCACGACGACGAGTCCCGCGACCAGGCTCAGCACGCCGGCGCCGAGGGCGACGCCGTCGATCGACGTCCCGCTCTCGGCGAGCCGGCCCGGGGGAGGCGCCGCGGCCGGCGCGGCGGTCGGGTCGGGCGCGGGCACGGCGGTCGGTGTGGGAACGGACGTCGGCGTGGGCACGGACGTCGGCACGGGCGTGGGCGTCGGCGTCGGCGCGGGCGGCAGGACGGCGGCGACCGTCGCGACCGCGTCGGTCAAGCCGGCCCCCGAGAAGCGCGACGCGTCGAGCGTCGACGGCCACGGCGAGGCGAACGCGTCGGCGCGGGCACCGCCGACGAGGGCGTCGCGCAAGGCAGCCGGCGTCGTGCCGGGTGCCGCCTGCACAGCGAGAGCGGCGACGGCGGCGACCGTGGGAGCGGCGGCAGACGTGCCGAAGAAGAGGTTCTGCTCACCGTCCATCGGCAGACTCACGGGCAGGCCGTCTACTCCCGCGAGCGCGGGACCGGGCACCGTCGTCGCCGTCGGCACGCCGAACAGGGTGGTGGCCGGGCCGGCCGACGAATAGGTGCCGAGCGTGAGGTCGGAGGCGTTGACCGCGGCCACGGCCAACGTCGCGGGGTCGGCCTCGTGGCCGATCAGGCTCGCCCCGATGTCGTCGGTCTCGGTGGAGTGGAAATACTCCAGAGCGGCGACCGCGAGGAACCTCACGACGTTCGGCATCACGATGCTGACCGCCGGCGTCGACGCCTCGGGTGTCACCCGACGCACGATCGACACCTCCCATTCGGTCGGATCCGCCGATCCGAGGCCTGACAACGCCGAGGGAACGAGCGGCCGCTCCGGATCGGAGGCCCAGACGACCTTCAGCTCTCCGGTCGAGAGGTTCTTGACGCCCAACCCCAGGTGCGTCGTCACGGAACCCGCTTTCTGCGCCCAATGCAGGTTGGACAGGGTGGCGAAGCCCGGCAAGAGCGTCACCCCCAGACCCGGATCGCTCCCGGGGCCGGGGTCGACATCCATGCAGTCCACCGCGGTGATCTCCGGGGCCGAAGCGAGGGCGGACTGCTCGACATCGGCGGCGCAGGGCATCGGGCGGTACCGGCTCGAGGACCATCCCGAGACCGGGTAGCCCGCGCTGGGGTATCCCTCCGCGCCGGGACGGCCGAAGTTCCCCGCGGCGGAGACGTACAGGACGCCGGCGTCCACGGCTCGCTGGACGGCGTATCCCGCCGCGAGACGCTCGTACGCGAGGTCGTCGTCGGCGGCGAGGTCGTCGACGATGATGTCGGCGCCCGCGTCGCGGAGGGCGTCGATGGCCACGGCGAGGCCCGCGTTGTCGCTCGTGGGGGGAGCGGCGAACATCAGTTCGGCCCCCGGCGCGATGCCGTGGACGAGCTGGGCCATCGCCCGGCCCTCGTCGCTCGCGCTCGTGGAATTCTCGAGCACCACCCGCGTGGGCGTGGTCCATCCGCAGGGGTTGCCCGGCCCGGGAAGCCATCCCGCTGCGACGTCGGCGGCGACCACGTCCTCGCCGGCCGTGCCGAACGAGTCCGAGATGACGCCCACTCGCACGCCGCTGCCGTCGACCCCGAACGTGCTCCAGACGTCACTGGCACGCAGGATGTCGGCCGCGGGCGTCGGCACGGGGCGACAGTCGGTGCGGGCGGCCGCCTGAGCGGTGGTCGGGACGCTCAGGCCGACCAGCGCGATCAGTGCGATGAGAGCGGCGCGGCGCGAGGACGTCGGCGATGGCACGGGGACTCCTGTCGGGACGGCGTCCTGCCGTCGCGCCATCGTACCGTCGGCGTGCGGCTCGAACGGCCCGGCTCAGCCGCGGCGCAGCAGCCCGATCTTGTCGTACACGTCGGTGAGGGTCTTCTCGGCGACGGATGCCGCCCGCTCGGCGTTCGTGGCCAGCACGCGGTCGAGCTCGGCGGGGTCGGACAGCAGCTCGAGGGCGCGCTCGCGCACCGGCTCGAACTCGTTCACCACGACCTCGGCGAGCCCCTTCTTGAAGTCGCCGTAGCCGCGACCGGAGTACTCGTCTTCGATCGAGGTGATCTCGCGACCGGTGAGGGCCGAGTAGATCACGAGGAGGTTCGAGACGCCGGGCTTCTCGTCACGGTCGAAGCGCACGGCTCCCTCGGAGTCGGTGACCGCGCGCATGATCTTCTTGGCGCTCACCTTCGGCTCGTCGAGCATCCACAGCACGCCCGCGTCGGACTCGGCCGACTTCGACATCTTCGAGGTCGGGTTCTGCAGGTCGAAGATGCGGGCGGTTTCGCGCTGGATCATCGGCTTCGGCATGGTGAACGTCTGGCCGAAGCGCTGGTTGAAGCGCTCAGCCAGATCGCGGGTGAGCTCGATGTGCTGCTTCTGGTCGTCGCCGACGGGAACGACGTCGGTCTGGTACAGCAGGATGTCGGCGGCCATGAGCACCGGGTAGGTGAAGAGGCCGACGTTCGTGGCATCCGTGCCGTAGCGGGCCGACTTGTCCTTGAACTGCGTCATGCGCCCGGCCTCGCCGAAACCGGTGAGGGTCGACAGCACCCACTGCAGCTCGGCGTGGGCGGGGACGTGCGACTGCACGTAGAGAGTCGAGCGCGAGGGCTCGATGCCGGCGGCGATGTACTGGGCCGCGGTGCGGCGGGTCTTCTCGCGGCGCTCGGCGGGGTCGCCGGGCTGCGTGAGCGCGTGCAGGTCGACGACCGAGAAGAACGCGTCGTATTCGTCCTGCAGCTCGCGCCACTGCAGCAGCGCACCGATGTAGTTGCCGATCTGGAGGCTGTCGGCGGAGGGCTGCATTCCGGAATAGAGGCGCTGCTGAGTCACCCCTCGATCCTAGGCGTCGGTGCGGGGAGCACCGTTCTCGGGACGGCGTCGGCGGCGGTCGATGCCCCGAGCGCCACGCGACGACGACGCGACGGCATCCGGATGCCGGTGGGACCGGCGCCGGGCCTCAGGCGCCGAGCGTGTACTCGACGATCACCGGAGCGTGGTCGCTCCAGCGGGTGTCGTACGAGGCGGCGCGCTCCACGTGATAGCTCGTGACGCGCTCCGCGAGGGCCGGAGTGGCGACGTGGTAGTCGATGCGCCAGCCGCTGTCGGTGTCGAACGCCTTTCCGCGCATCGACCAGAACGTGTACGGGCCGTCGACCTCGCCGACGGCGCGTCGACCCACGTCGACCCAGCCGAGGCCCGCGCCGGTGGAACCGTCGACGCCCTCGACCTGCTCGCCGGCCGGTCCGAAGAACCGGTCGAAGTACGCGCGCTCACGCGGGAGGAAGCCGGCGTTCTTGCGGTTGCCGCGCCAGTTCTTGATGTCGAGCTCGCGATGGCCGACGTTGAGGTCACCCGTGACGAGAGCCAGCTCGCGCTCCGAAGCCAGATCGGCCAACCGCTGCTCCATGGCATCGAGGAACACCCACTTCGCGTCTTGCTTGGGGGTGTCGACCTCGCCGCTGTGCACGTACGCGCTGACGATGGTGACGGTTTCGCCGTCGATGTCGAAGTCGGTCTCGATCCAGCGGCCCGAGGCGTCGAGCGGCTCGGGCCCGAGGTGGGTGCGCGTCGCGATACCGGGCAGCCGACTGATGATCGCGACACCGGCGCGGCCCTTCTGCAGGGCCTCGTCGTTGACGATCTGCCAGCCGGGCAGCGCGTCGGCCAGCTGTTCGGCGGTCGCCCGCACCTCTTGAAGGGTGACGATGTCGGCGCCGGAGGCGTCGAGCCATTCGGTCATGCCCTTGCGGACGGCGGCACGGATGCCATTGACGTTGACGGAGACGATACGTACGGAACGAGCCACCCGTCGAGCCTAGCCGCGGGGTCCGACATCGCCGCGGGTATCGACGCCGCGCCGGAAGGCCGCCACCTCGCCGCTCTGCGTCAGTCGGGGATCAGCGACATGCGGCGGGGCGCGGGAACGTCCGCCTCGGCCCGGGCGAGGGTCTTCTCGGCCGCGGACAGCGCCCGCTTCGCGCGCCAGCGCCACGGCCACCGGGTGAGTGCCAGGGTCTTCTCGGCCTCGCGCACGCCCACCTGCGCCGCGATCACGAGGGCCGCCTGCTCCATGGCGCGACGGTCCTCGGGCGAGCGCAACGGAACGTCGCGGTCGCCCGCCGCCACCGCGATCCACGCCGCCGAGACCAGGATGACGATCCCGATGAGGCGGAACCACAGAAGGAAGCCGATCAGGACCGCGAACGTGCCGAGCAGCGGGTTCGTGGGGGAGTACACGACGAGGAATCCCGCACCGACCTGCAGCAGCACCATGCCGGTCGCCCCGACCAGGGCTCCGGGCCAGGCGCGGCGCCACGTGAGGGTCGTGCCGGTGAGGAACCGGAACAGCGCGGCGAGGGCGACGGTGTTCACGGCGAACGCGACGAGCAGCGAGACGACCCGCGCGCCGACGGACCATCCGAGTGTCTCCCGGTCCCACCCGATGAACCCGAACACCAGGTCGACGGCACCGGTCGTGACTGAGCCGAGCAGGGCGCCCACGAGCAGCGCGAGCCCGAAGAGGATCGAGGCGACGAAGTCGCGGGCCTTGAGCAGCACGTAGTTGCGCATGTCGAAGGGAAGGCCGAACGTGTCGCGCACCGCGCGGCGCGTGAACGTGACGAAGCCGATGGCCGTCCAGACGACGACGACCACGGCGACGATGCCGGTGATCGTGAGAAGCCGTCCGCTCTCCTGGGCGACGGATTCGACCTGCTCGCGATCGACGAGGCCGTTCTTGCTGATGATGCCGGGGATGTAGCTGTTGATGATCCCGATGAGCCCGTCGATGGCGCTCTTGCTGCCGCCGAGCCAGATGCCCACCCCGGCGAAGGCGAGGTACAGCGCCGAGAAGACGGCGAAGATCCCCTGGTAGCTCATACCCGCGGCGAGCAGGAAGCCGTTGTGCTGCAGGAAGTGCCGCCACACCCGGATCGGGAACCAGCGCGCGATTCGGGCGGCACGGGCGATGGGCTGATCGAGGCGGCTGCGCACGGCGCTCTGCGCGGCCTCGAGCCGATCGCGCAGCGACGTGTCATCCTCACGGACCGCGGGCAGCGGCCGCGGATCGGAGTGGGTCTCGGTCACCCGTCGAGCCTAATGAATGGATGCCGTGGCCTCGCCGCGCGCGGCGACGCACACCCACGACGGCCGCCTCCGACGACGCCCGGCCGCGTAACGGCCCGGGGGACGAACGCCGAACGGCGGGGCGCCGAAGCGCACCCGCCGTTCGAGGGGGAGGGGTCAGCGACCGCCGCGGAGGACGGCCTGCTTGACCTCAGCGATGGCCTTGGTGACCTCGATGCCGCGGGGGCACGCCTCGGTGCAGTTGAAGGTGGTGCGGCAACGCCACACGCCCTCTTTGTCGTTCAGGATGTCGAGACGCACGTCGCCGGCGTCGTCGCGCGAGTCGAAGATGAAGCGGTGCGCGTTGACGATCGCGGCGGGGCCGAAGTACTGCCCGTCGGTCCAGAACACGGGGCACGACGAGGTGCACGCGGCGCACAGGATGCATTTGGTGGTGTCGTCGAAGACCTCGCGGTCGACGATCGACTGCACGCGCTCCTTGCCGGCCTCGGGCTTCGAGCTCGAGATGAGGAAGGGCTGCACCTCGCGGTAGGAGGCGAAGAACGGCTCCATGTCGACGATGAGGTCCTTCTCGAGGGGCAGGCCCTTGATCGCCTCGACGTAGATGGGCTGCGAGATGTCGAGATCCTTGATCAGCGTCTTGCAGGCCAGGCGGTTGCGGCCGTTGATGCGCATGGCATCCGATCCGCAGATGCCGTGCGCGCACGAGCGGCGGAACGACAGCGAGCCGTCGGTCTCCCACTTGATCTTGTGCAGCGCGTCGAGCACGCGGTCGGTGGAGTAGAGCTCCACGTCGTAGTCGACCCAACGCGGCTCGTCGTCGACCTCGGGGTCGAAGCGACGGATGTTGAAGGTGACGAGGAACGACTGGATCCCGGTGTCCTCCGGGGTCTGCTCGACCTTGTCGGAGGTGTCGACGCTCTCGATGACGGTGGATGCCATCTCAGTACTTCCTCTCAAGCGGCGGGTAACGCAACTCGCCCGCCTCGTTCTTGGTGAACACCACGGGCTTCCAGCCCAGCTCGATGTGATCGGCCGGGTGCGACGAGTGGGGGTCGCCCGACAGGTACGCCATGGTGTGCTGCATGTACTTCTCGTCGTCGCGCGTGGGGAAGTCGTCGCGCATGTGACCGCCACGGCTCTCTTCGCGGTTCTGAGCCGAGTAGACGACGACCTCGGCGAGGTCGAGCAGGAAGCCCAGCTCGACCGCTTCGAGCAGGTCGGTGTTGAAGCGCTTGCCCTTGTCGTCGACGTGGATGTTCTTGTAGCGCTCGCGCAGGTCGGCGATCACGTCGAGCACCTTCGAGAGCGAGTCGTGGGTTCGGAACACCTGCGCGCCCTTGTCCATCTCGTCCTGCAGCGTCTTGCGCAGGACGGCGATGCGCTCGGTGCCGCTGTTGTTGCGAAGGCCCTCGATGAGTCCGCGCACCTCGGCGGCGGGGTCTTCGGGAAGGGGCACGAAGTCGGCCGTCTTGACGTACTCGACCGCGTTGCGTCCGGCGCGCTTGCCGAACACGTTGATGTCGAGCAGCGAGTTGGTGCCGAGGCGGTTCGAGCCGTGCACCGAGACGCAGGCGCACTCACCGGCGGCGTAGAGGCCGGGCACGACGGTGTCGTTGTCGGCGAGCACCTCGGCCTTGATGTTGGTCGGGATGCCGCCCATCGCGTAGTGCGCGGTCGGCATGACGGGGACCGGCTCGACGACCGGGTCGACGCCCAGGTACGTGCGGGCGAACTCGGTGATGTCGGGGAGCTTGGTCTCGAGCACCTCGGCACCCAGGTGGGTGCAGTCCAGCAGCACGTAGTCGCGGTGAGGACCGGCGCCGCGGCCCTCCGAGACCTCCTGCACCATGCAGCGCGCGACGATGTCGCGGGGCGCGAGGTCCTTGATGGTCGGGGCGTAGCGCTCCATGAAGCGCTCACCGCTGGCGTTGCGCAGGATCGCTCCCTCGCCGCGGGCGCCCTCGGTGAGCAGGATGCCGAGACCGGCGAGGCCGGTCGGGTGGAACTGGAAGAACTCCATGTCCTCGAGAGGCAGGCCCTTGCGCCAGACGATGCCGACGCCGTCACCGGTGAGGGTGTGCGCGTTGGACGTGGTCTTGAAGATCTTGCCGAAACCGCCGGTGGCGAAGACGACGGCCTTGGACTGGAAGACGTGCAGCTCGCCGGTGGCCAGGTCGTAGGCGACGACGCCGGCGACCTGGGTCGCGCCCGCCGCGTCCTTGACCGTGATCAGGTCGAGCACGTAGAACTCGTTGAAGAAGTTGATGCCGAGCTTGACGCAGTTCTGGAACAGCGTCTGAAGGATCATGTGGCCGGTGCGGTCGGCGGCGTAGCAGGCGCGGCGCACGGGCGTCTTGCCGTGGTCGGCGGTGTGACCGCCGAAGCGCCGCTGGTCGATCTTGCCCTCGGGCGTGCGGTTGAACGGCAGGCCCATGTTCTCGAGGTCGATGACGGCGTCGATGGCCTCTTTGGCGAGGATCTCGGCGGCATCCTGGTCGACCAGGTAGTCGCCGCCCTTGATGGTGTCGAAGGTGTGCCACTCCCAGGAGTCCTCTTCGACGTTCGCCAGCGCCGCGGCCATGCCGCCCTGCGCCGCGCCCGTGTGGGAGCGGGTGGGGTAGAGCTTCGAGATGACCGCGGTCTTCGCACCGGGGCCGGCCTCGATCGCCGCGCGCATGCCTGCGCCGCCGGCGCCGACGATGATGACGTCGAACTGGTGGTAGTGGACACCGTCTTTGACGGTGGAGTCCGCGGTGGTCTGAGTGCTCACGTGTGCAATACCTCTGCTGTCGGTCGAAAGAAGGGATGCCGTCGGCTCACGCCGCCTGGCACACGTCCCACAGGGAGCTGCTCTCGGTCACGCCGAGGCAGGGGTCGAAGGTGAAGACCACGAGCGTGCCGAGAACGATCAGGAAGCCCGCCGACAGCCACAGCGACCACACGAGGATCTTGCGGACCGTGGCGTGCGTGACGTAGTCGTTGACGATCGTGCGCATGCCGTTGGCGCCGTGGATGAGGGCCAGCCACAGCATCAGGACGTCCCACCACTGCCAGAACGGCGAGGCGAGCTTGCCCGCGACGAACGCGAAGTCGATCTGGTGGATGCCGTCGCCCGTCATGAGGTTGACGAACAGGTGGCCGAAGATCAGGACGATCAGCAGCACGCCCGAGGCGCGCATGTAGAGCCAGCCCCACTTCTCGAGGTTGGCGCCCTTCTTGCGCACACTGGGGGTGCGCGGAGCGGGGATCGTGGCGGCTTCTTGGGCGACGGACATCAGTGGCTCCCGGTGACGGCGCTGAAGACGTTGATCAGGTGGCGCGGCGTGAAGCCGAGCATCGTGACGACCCAGAGGCCGAGCACGCCCCACCACAGCTGACGCTGGTGGCGCGTGGCCCAGGGCCAGAAGTCGACCAGGATGATGCGCAGGCCGTTGAAGGCGTGGTAGGCGATCGCACCGACGAGGGCGACCTCGCCGAGACCCATGATGGGGTTCTTGTACGTGCCGATCACCGCGTCGTACGCCTCGGGGGACACGCGGATGAGCGCCGTGTCGAGGATGTGCACGAGCAGGAAGAAGAAGATCGCCACACCGGTGATGCGGTGCAGAACCCACGACCACATGCCTTCGCGGCCGCGGTACAGCGTTCCGCGCGGCCTCTTCGAGGTGGTCGCTTTCACTGACGGCGTGGCACGTGCTGGTGCTGACACGGTCGTCCTCCCTGATCGAACACGAGGTGAGGCCGACACAGGCCTCGAGCGTCACACGGGCGCCATTGAATACTACGTCCGGGCTATGAACGGCGGGGATTAGGGGCGCCTAACACTCTCTCGATGTCGAGATATCTCCGGTGCTGCGCCGCGCGCCCGGGCGAGACGCGCCCCCACCTCACCCGGGTGGCGCTGTGCACCGCTTCTCGGGAGCCCGGGCCCGCGACCGCTAGGGTCGGGGCCATGGCTGACCCCGCTATCGAAGACTTCTACGCCGTGATCCCCGCCGGAGGCATCGGCAGTCGCCTCTGGCCGCTCTCGCGCGCCGACGCACCCAAGTTCCTGCACGACCTCACCGGGTCGGGGCAGACGCTGCTGCGCGACACGTGGGACCGGCTCGCGCCGCTCGCCGGCGAGGACCGCATCGCCGTCGTGACGGGCCGCGCCCACCGCGCCGCCGTCGAGCGGGAGCTCCCGGGCGTGCCCGACCACAACGTGTTCCTCGAGTCGGAGCCCCGCGACTCGTCGGCCGCCATCGGCCTCGCCGCCGCGATCCTCGTGCGCCGCGAACCCGACGTCATCATCGGATCGTTCGCCGCCGACCACGTCATCCGCCAGACCCGGCAGTTCGAGTTCGCCGTGCGCCAGGCCGTCGCCGTCGCGCGCGAGGGGTACATCTGCACCATCGGCATCCAGCCCAGCGAGGCCTCGGTGGGCTTCGGTTACATCAAGCAGGCCGGTGAGCTCATCGTCGACGGCGCCCCCGAGGCCTACATGGTGGAACGCTTCGTCGAGAAGCCCGACCTCGACACGGCGAAGCAGTACTTCGAAGACCGCGCGTACCTCTGGAACGCCGGCATGTTCATCACCCGCGCCGACGTGCTGCTGGCGGAGCTCGCCGTCAACGAGCCCGAACTGCACGCGTCGTTGATCGAACTCGCCGACGCCTGGGACGACCGCGATCGCCGGGGTCCCGCGGTCGACCGCCTGTGGCCGAGCCTGAAGAAGATCGCCATCGACTACTCGGTCGCCGAGCCGGCCGCCGAGAAGGGGCGCCTCGCCGTGATCCCCGGCCACTTCGACTGGGACGACGTGGGCGACTTCGCCAGCCTGTCCAAGCTCAACTCGCACGGTGGCCGCAACGAGCTCGCCATCCTCGGTGAGGACGCCCGCGTGCTCTCCGACGCCTCGAGCGGCATCGTCGTCTCGCAGACCAAGCGCGTGATCAGCCTCATCGGCGTACGCGACATCGTCGTCGTCGACACCCCCGACGCCCTCCTGGTCACCACCAGCGAGAACGCGCAGCGGGTCAAGGGCGTCGTCGACGCCCTCAAGCTCACGGGCCGCGGCGACGTGCTCTGAGGGGCCGACTCGATGGGCGCTACCAGCACCGAATCGTGTTCTTCGTCGACGGCGAACGGAAGAGTTCGGCGCCGTCGCTGCTTGCGCGACGCGAGCGCCGTTTGAGGATTCGCACCATCGGGCTTTCGACAGGCACGGCTACTGCCATTTCGCTAAATTCGCCCCGCCAACCGGCGGGGCGAATTCAGCGAGATCGGACTTTACGCGACACTCCTGGTGTAGAAGGCCCAACCGGCGCCGCCTCCGATGTTGTAGCACGCCTTCGCAACTCGAACGTACGAGTTGTTGTAAGCCGGGCTCGAAGATGCCGCGACACAGGCGCTCTTCGTGGAGTAACCGCCGTGTTGTGTCAGACTCCCCGCCGCTTGCGCAGCTGACGGGGCTCCTAGAGCCGCGACGCAAATAAGTGCCGCGGCGATGGTTCCAGTGACGGTTTTGCGCATAATTGCCCCCCCGGGCTTATGTCTGTTAGCTGTCGACGGGCGTCGACAGCCAGAACGTAGCACGTCGGCCGCGGCGCCCGTGATGCCCCGACCGACCGACCGGGGGGGGTGAATGGCTGACCGTGACATGCCGCTTCGCCCCGTAATCCCCTTTGAGGCCCGAGACCGCGCACGGCTAGACGGCGATACTCGGTGCCATGAAATCGAGCGGTCGGTGTCAGAGCCTCTGGATATGGCAACGAGATGACGTGAGATTGCGTCTTTGTAACCATTGACTCGCACGGCGGCTCACGGGGCGTGGGCACGACGACACAGTAGGTAACGTGACGGGATCGTCCCCCGAACCCGTTGGGGGCATCCGTCTTGGAGGACCATTCGTGAAGACCACGAAGAAGGCCGTCGTCAGCGGCCTCGCCATGATCGGCGCTGCCGTGCTGCTCGCCGGTTGCGGCGCAGCGCCCGAGAGCAACGGCGCGTCGGCCGCTGCCGGGGGAGACCTCGTCGAGGGCTTCACCCCTTGCATCATCTCGGATGACGGTGGGTGGAACGACCGCTCGTTCAACCAGTCCGCCAAGGAGGGCATCGACAAGGCTGCGGAAGAGCTCGGAGTCAAGGCGATCGACGTCGAGTCCAGCTCGGCCAACGACTATGCGCCGAACCTCGAGAATCTCGTCGCCGAGGGTTGCACGTTCATCGTCGCGGTGGGCTTCAAGCTCAGCGCCGACACAGTGGCGTCGGCCACCGCCAACCCCAACCTGCAGTACGCGATCATCGACGACCGCGCCGACACTGACAACGACGGCAAGACCGACGCACCGAACATCAAGCCTCTGTTGTTCGACACCGTCCAGGCCGCGTACCTCGGTGGCTACGCCGCCGCCGCGTACTCCGCCGAGAACGGCGTGAACAAGGTCGGCACCGTAGGTGGCATCCCGATCCCGCCCGTCACCATCTTCATGGACGGTTTCGTCGACGGTGTAAAGAAGTACAACGAGGACAAGAGCGGTAACGTCCAGACCTTCGGCTGGGACGTCGCCGCGCAGAACGGCTCATTCACCGGTGCATTCGCCGCCAACGACGCGGCCAAGCAGGCCGCCCAGGGTCTGCTCGACCAGGGCGTCGACGTGCTTCTGCCCGTCGGTGGCCCCATCTACAGCAGCGCCGCCGACGCGATCCGCGACAGCGGTTCGAAGAGCGTCATGCTCGGTGTCGACTCCGACCTGGCCAAGGCTGACGACAAGGTCGCCGACCTCGTGCTGACCTCGATCATGAAGCGCATCGACACCGCCGTGCACGACGCGGTCACCCAGGCCGCTCAAGGCGATTTCGACGTCACCCCGTACGTCGGCACTCTTGAGAACGATGGCGTCGGCCTGGCCGACTTCGGCTCCTCGTTCACGCTGCCCGCCGGCCTGACCGACGAGATCTCGGCCCTCCGCGAGCAGATCGTCTCGGGTTCGCTGAAGGTCACCTCGCCCAGCTCGCCGTAAGGCTCCACTCCTCGCCGGAGGCCGGCCGACCACGTGTGCGGTCGGCCCCGCGCGGAGCATCGTGAGTCTGCACCGCGGCCGGTTGGACGTCGAGCTCGATTGGTTCCGCGGTTAGGCTGATACGTCTTTGCCGCGGTCGGTCGGACTCCGAGTCCGACCGACCGCGGCTTCTTTCCGTCTTCTCACCTCTCGAATAGGGTGCACAGCATGAAGCTCGAGCTCCGCGGCATTACCAAGCGGTTCGGGTCCCTGGTTGCGAACGATCACATCGATCTGGTCGTGCAGCCGGGCGAGATCCACGCTCTCCTCGGAGAGAACGGTGCCGGTAAGTCCACCCTCATGAACGTCCTCTACGGCCTTTACCAGGCCGAGGAGGGCGAGATTCTGCTGGACGACGTCGTCCAACGCTTCCGCGGTCCGGGCGATGCCATGGCCGCGGGAATCGGCATGGTCCACCAACACTTCATGCTCATCCCCGTCTTCACCGTGGCCGAGAACGTCATGCTCGGCCACGAGAACACCAAGGCCCTCGGCGCGCTCGATTTGAACGCCGCGCGCACGCACGTGCGCGACGTCGCGCAGCGCTTCGGCTTCGAGGTCGACCCCGACGCCCTCGTCGGAGACCTGCCCGTCGGCGTGCAGCAGCGCGTCGAGATCATCAAGGCCCTCTCGCGCGATGCGAAGGTGCTCGTGTTCGACGAGCCCACCGCCGTTCTCACCCCCCAAGAGACCGACGAACTCATGGCCATCATGCGCCAGCTGCGCGACGAGGGGACCTCGATCGTCTTCATCACCCACAAACTTCGCGAGGTGCGAGAGGTGGCCGACCGCATCAGCGTCGTGCGCCTGGGCAAGATCGTCGGCGAGGCCGAGCCCACGGCGAGCAATGGCGAACTCGCCTCGCTCATGGTCGGACGCGCGGTGGAACTGACCGTCGTCAAGGATGCGCCGAAGGTGGCGGCGTCCGGGGGGCTGACGGTGCGCAACCTCCGTGTCGTCACGCCCGAAGGCACCGTCGTCGTCGACGACGTCGACCTCGAGGTGCGCCCGGGCGAGATTCTCGCGGTCGCCGGCGTACAGGGCAACGGTCAGACCGAGCTCGTCGAGGCCATCGTCGGCCTCGCCGAGGGCGTGACCGGCTCGGTCGACCTGGACGGCACAGACCTCGTCGGCAAGAGCGTGCGTGCCATCCTCGACGCGGGCGTGGGCTTCGTGCCCGAGGACCGCAAACAAGACGGCCTGGTCAGCGCTTTCTCCGTCGCCGAGAACCTCATCCTCGACCGTTCCTCCGATGCCGCGTTCATCGCGGGGGGAACCATCAAGCGCACCGCTCTCGGCACGTTCGCGCGTGACCGCATCGCGGAATACGACATCCGCACGCAGTCGGCATCCACCCCGGTCGGTACACTCTCGGGCGGCAACCAGCAGAAGGTGGTCATCGCACGAGAGATGAGCCGTCCGCTCAAGCTTTTTGTCGCCGCCCAGCCCACGCGGGGTGTCGACGTGGGTTCGATCGAATTCATCCACAAGCAGATCGTCGCCGCGCGCGATGCGGGCGTGCCCGTGCTCGTCGTGTCGACGGAACTCGACGAGATCGCCGCCCTCGGTGACCGCATCGCGGTGATGTACCGCGGCGGCATCGTCGGCATCGTGCCGGGGGACACCCCGCGCGAAATCCTCGGGCTCATGATGGCGGGCGAGCAGCCCGCGGAGGAGACAGCGTGAGCGGCCACATTCCGAGCTCCGGCGCGAGCGGCGACCCCGGTCTGCCGCCCGAGCAGTTGCCCACCGCGTCGGGGCCGTTGACCGGTCACGCCCCGGCCGAAACCCCGGCTCCGCCGCGCACGAACCTGTTCCTAACCGAGCTGATGCGCTCATCGTGGATCACCACCCTGCTCGCCGTCGTCGCCGCGATGGTCGTGGGCGGAATATTGATGGCCGCCACGAACGACCAGGTGCGCGAGACGTCCGGGTATTTCTTCGCCCGTCCGGGCGACATGCTCGCCGCGATCTGGAACTCGGTCTACGGCGGGTATGAGGCGCTCTTCCGCGGGGCGATTTTTAACGCCCGCGGCGCCGACTTCGGTGCGCAGATCCGCCCGCTGACCAACACTCTGGGTTTCGCAGCTCCCCTCATCGCGGCCGGACTCGGCGTCGCCCTGGCGTTCCGCGTAGGGCTGTTCAACATCGGTGGTCGTGGTCAGATCCTCATCGCCTGCGCCTTCGCGGGGCTCGTCACCTTCAACCTCGACCTGCCGATGATCGTGCAGCTGCCGCTGACCCTCGTCGTGGGCATCGCCGGCGGCGCGCTCTGGGGCGGCATCGTGGGCTTGTTGAAAGCACGCACCGGCGCGCACGAAGTGATCCTCACGATCATGCTGAACTACGTCGCTTACTACCTCGTCACGTGGATGGTGCGCACCCCAGGCCTGCTGCAGCGCGCGGCAGGCGACCAGCCCATCTCGGCAGCGACCCCGGCCAACGCCCAGTTCCCCGAGCTTCTCGGACCCCAGTTTCCGCTGCTTGACCTCGGCTTCATCTTCGTCGTGATCGCCACCGTCTTCGTGTGGTGGCTCATGGAGCGCTCGAGCCTCGGCTTCCGCCTGCGCGCGGTGGGCGAGAACCCGCACGCCGCGCGGGCGGCCGGCATCTCGGTGCCCCGTATGTACATCTACGCGATGCTGTTCGCGGGAGGCCTGGCGGGCTTGGCCGGCATGAATCAGATCCAGGGTTCGGTGACCACGGGCTTCGACGGCCTCATCGACTCCGGCATCGGCTTCGACGCCATCACGGTGGCCCTTCTCGGCCGCAGCCGACCGTGGGGCGTTTTCGCCGCCGGCATCCTCTTCGGCGCGCTCAAGTCGGGCTCGTTCACCATGCAGGCGT